>JBAXRS010000071.1:0-7484 GCA_037131085.1 Verrucomicrobiota bacterium
CCGAAAAAATTGCGAAAGCCGCCCCCGCCGCCACCTCTGCCTCGATGTCGACGCCGGATGGCCGAAAACTTCCGTTCGCTTTAGAGGGCGGCGGGGTTAAGCGCGTCGATAACAACGTCGATTTTGATTCCAGCCTGAAGAAGATCAGCAAGACGAGTAATCTCATGGAGAAGCGCTTCGAGACTTCCCAGGCGCCCATCGGTAAAGAGATGGTTTATTCGCGTGAAAACCTTCTCACCTTAGATACGTGGCACGGGAAATATGACACCATCGGCCGCCGCCGCTCGGATATAAAGTTGGAAGATACGCTCGGTGCGACCGTTCGGGCGAAAGATATGATCGAAGTGAAATCGATCGAGAAGACGCCGTCGAACGTGACGCTGGCCCCGGCGGAAATTAAAGGCATCGATGCACGGATGACGACCGAACGGAATAGTTCCTACGAAGTGAAAGGCCAATCGGCCGCCGATCGCTTGACTCCCAAGTCCATCGATCAGTTGTCTATGCAGGATATTAATCGTTATCAATTTCGCCGAAATCGCTCAGATGAACCCGGCATGCCCTATGTTAAGCCTGGCTCTGATCAGGTCCAAACGAAGGGTTCTGGGGGGAAATAAGCAGGTTTTTACCTCGCAGAAGGGCGAGGTTGGTTTTATCTAAAACAGTTAACGCCCATGAGCGAAGCTCAATCCAGACCCGCCAGTCCCGGCATCAGCGATTTAGAAGTCAAAGATGGTCAGATCATCTTTGACTCCGTCTGGACGAGCCTGGAGCGGGAACTCGGCCGCGAAAAACTGATTTTTCCTCGCGAAATCTTCTGGTTAAACGGGGCCCCCGGCGCCGGTAAGGGGACTAACACCCAGTTTATTTTACAGTATCGCGATTATGGGGCCGAACCCATCGTGGTCAGTGATATCCTTTCGAGCCCTGAAGCCAAGAAACGCATCGATGCAGGGATGCTGGTGGGCGACCGTGAAGTAGTCGAAATTCTTTTCCGGCGCTTGTTGCTGCCCCAATATGAGACCGGTGCCGTCGTCGACGGTTTTCCGCGCTCGATGGTGCAGGTCGAATGTTTAAAACATCTCTTCGCCCGCCTGAATGACTTACGCCAAGAGTTTCGCCTGTCTTCGACGGCCGTGCGTTTCGCTAAGCCGCATTTCCATATCTTGGTACTCTTTGTCGATGAGAATGAATCGGTGCGTCGTCAGCTCAAACGTGGCCAGGAATGCGTCGCGCATAATGATAAGGTCAAAAAAGAGGGCGGGGTAGAGGTAGAGGTACGCAAGACCGACTTAAGCGCCGAGGCGGCCCGTAATCGCTACCGGGTTTTCAAGGAGCGTACCTATGAGCCGTTGCAGTCGTTACGGGACATTTTCCACTACCACTTCATCAACGCCCAGGGTTCCTTGCCCGAAGTGCAGGCCCGAATTATCAAGGAGCTCCAGTATCAAAGCTCCCTGGAATTGGCGGAAGAGACTTACGATCTAATTTCCCCCATTCCCTTGGCCTCGCAAATCGTTCAGCACGCCCGCCAGGACTTGGTTCGGCGTTTGGACGACTATGCGGAACGCAATACGCCGACCTTCCGTTCGGTCATCGACCTGATCCAAGATAAGTTCCTGCCCATCATCAAGGCCCATGCGATTTCAGGTCAGGCACACGTTAATATCGAGACCGACGTCTTTAACGATCCCTTGGCCATCTCGATGTTCATCGATATTTTCTCCGAACGCGGCTTCCATGCCGTCGTCGATCAGCATCGGATTGAAATCCCCGAAACCCTTGTCGTGGCTTCGGGTAAGATTATTACCCGCGTCAAAAAGGTCTGGCGCGTGTCGATCCGTTTCGAAGGCTCGGAAATTCGCCGCGGCGGATCCTAAGTTACTTCCGACTCAGCTGATTGGGTCCGATCAGGTTCTCTTCACCGGTGACTATCAAGGAAGCTTTCGGGCTTCGCTGGTCCGCTGGCCGATCATCGCGCAGGAGATTACCCATCACGACGCATTGGCGAGCGTTTGAGAGGCGGAGCGCGAACCCATCCGAGTCGAGCACGCTGTTATTAGAAACCTGCAGGCGTAAGCCGTCCGTGATGTCTACGGCGGCTTCTTTTTTCCAGACTCCCGAGACGATATTGTTGGAGAAGCTGGAATCTTCGGTGCGGGTGATCACAACCCCATTCTTTTCCGCGAGGTCGTTGCCGTTTACGAGGTAGCGAGGGTTGCGGTCGAAGTTATTGCCGGTGATCACGATGTTGGAGCAACCTTCGACGACGAGGTCATGGCTGAAGCCTTCCCAAAAGGTATTGCCGGAAAGGGTGATGCCTCGAGCAGTCTTGATCTCGACGTTAACCTGGACGTCGCTGAACACGTTGCCGCTAATCGTGATGTTGCCTTCCCGGGTGTGGTCTTTGCCGCCGCGGCGTAACAGGCTAGGATCATAGCCGGCCCCTAAGATGCGAATATTGGCCGAGTCGGCCGACTTGTGGGTGTGTTGCAACGTGCATCCCGTGAGGGTGACTTCATCGATGGATCCGGCCGTGGAATCTAGCAAGACGTTCGCGCTCGACGGACCTTTTTCGGCATGATTAGCCTCGATATCACAGGTGCCAATCTGCACGTTGCGCACCTCGCCGCCTATCGCGACGATGCCACCTCCGGCGTTGTAGCTGATGTGGCAGCCAATGATGTTCGATTGGTGAAGGTTGACGTGATCATAAAACACGCCAATGCCGGAATTGTGGTAAAGATTGCACGCGTTAAGAATGATATTACGATTGCGCTGGGTCAGGTGCACGGCGTGGTGGCACTCGCGGATCAAAACTCTATCAAGTGTAAGTTGCATGACGCCTGTGGCCTCGATCCCGTTGGCCTCGGCATGGGCGCCAATAATCTCAATGCCCGAAACCATGGGGGAACGTTGGTTCTTCCAGACGTCTGGTTTAACGGAGGCGGGAGCGGCGGTGCCTCCATGCGTCCCAATGAAATGCAGGGCGGGTCCAGGGCCAGCCATGATGAGCTGAGCGGTACCGTCGCCGCTGATCGCAGCATAGCCGGTCTTCGCTAAATCAATAGTCACCGTCTTCGTCAGCCGATAGCGCCCTTTGGCGAGGTGGACCGAGCCCTGGGTATCGACGAGTTTTTGAAGCGCGGCGGTATCGTCCGCCTGCCCGTCCCCGCTGAGGGTCTGGGCGGAGAGGACCGTCGTGAAAGCCAACAGGGTGATGAGGAATCGCATCGGCTTACTTGTTGGCTTTTAGGAACCCCGAAGCCTCCATCCATTCCGAGGCGGCTTTGAGCCAGCCATCGACGGGCAGGTTCTTTTTACGGGTCCCAAAGCCATGGCCGCCCTGAGAGTAGATGTGGATTTCGGCAGGCAGGTTTTGACGTTTATAACCTAAATAAAGTTCGGCGGCCTCGATCGGGTTTGATTTATCGTCGTGCGCGACCACGAAAAAGCAGGGGCGGGCGTCGGCGGGGACGCTGAAGCCTTCCCGGAAAGTCAGTTTCTTTTCGGGTTCGAGGAAGCCGCCGCCGTAAACGAAGATTGTGAAGTCCGGGCCGCGAGGGTCATCGACACCGCTCTTCTGCTCATAGGTGCGAGGTGTGCGATCCCAAGACGCATGCCCGACGAGGTTGGCTCCTGCGGAGAAGCCGATCACGCCGACGCGCTTCGGGTCAATCTGCCACTCCTTGGCGTGGGCGCGCACGAGGCCGAGTGAGCGCTGCAAATCCTGGACCGGATAGTTGTAGGGTAAGGTCTCGTCCGACGTCGGCGTGCGGTAGCGCAGCAGGATGCCCGTGACGCCGAAACTATTGAGCCACTCGCAAACGCCCGTACCTTCGTTGTTTGTCGAGAGGAACCAGTAGCCGCCGCCCGGACAGACGATGACCGCCGCGCCATTGGGGTTGGCAGCCGGGTAGACCGTGATCGACGGGTCGCTGATGAAAGTTTCGTGCCCCGCGGTGCTGCCCTTTGGGCCGATCTTATCGAGTGTGCTCTTCGATGGCTCGACGCGTTTACCGGGAACGCCTTCGGGCCAGAGGGGCAGAACAGTTTCGGCGGCGCCGGCGGAAGTCGCCAAAGCCAGGACAAGGAGCGTAAGGAAGCGCATCGGGGTAAGGATAAGACAGCATACCTTGACGGATGTGCCAAACAAAGAAGCGGCCGAGGGGCCGCTTCTTAAGACCGCTCTGACTAGGCGCCTTAGGCGATGGCCTGCACGTAGATGGCGTCGGCCTTCTTCCAATCAACCAGCTTCCAGAAGGCGTCCACGTAATCCGGACGGCGATTCTGATATTTAAGATAGTAAGCGTGTTCCCAGACGTCGAGCGCCAGCACCGGGGTGCCATTGATATCGGCGATACCTTTCATGAGCGGGCTGTCTTGGTTAGGGGTGGAGACAACGGCAAGGGATTTGTCGGCTTTGACAATCAGCCAAGCCCAGCCGGAACCGAAGCGCGTGGTCGCGGCGGTTTTGAACTTCGCCTTTAATCCGTTCTCACCTTCAAGTCCGCCAAAGGCTTTTTGGAGGGCTTCACCCAAAGCGCCAACGGGCTCACCACCACCGTTCGGTGAGAGGATGTTCCAGAAGAAGGTGTGATTAGCGTGGCCACCGGCGTTGTTGCGGACGGCAGTACGAATCGCATCGGGCACTTTGGTGAGATCGGCGATCAAGACTTCGACGTCGGCCGGAGCGCTGAAGCCGGCTTCTTTAGCCAGAGCAGCGTTGAGGTTGGTGACGTAAGCGTTGTGGTGCTTGCCGTGGTGGATTTCCATCGTCGCTTGGTCGATGTGCGGCTCAAGGGCAGCGTGTGGGTAGGGCAGGGGGGCGAGGGTGTAGCTCATGGTTTTGGTGGAAGAGGTTTGGGCGGAAAGAGAAGTGGCGCCGAGGGCGGCCGCGGCGAGCGAAGCTTTTTCGATGAAGTCGCGTCGATGCATGCGTACAGACTATCTAGGATGGAGTTTAGAGTATAGGACTATATATGCACCTACTGCAAAACAGGTTGGGGAAAGCCTGTGGGGGTCAAGCCGGGGCGGAAGAATCACGCCCCCGCTTCATAGTGAAGTAGGCCTGCAGGATCTCGCGGCAGGGGGCTTCGAGGACGCCGGAGGTCACTTGTACGCGGTGATTGAGCTTGGGCAGGCTGTGGAGTTCGGTTGCCCCGCCCATGCAGCCCATTTTGGGGTCGCCCCAAGCGTAGATCACCCGGTTGAGCCGGCTCATGATCGTCGCCCCCGAACACATCGGGCAGGGCTCCTTGGTGACGTAAAGGTTGCACTCGTTGAGCCGCCAGTCCCCGATTTTCTTCGCCGCTTGGGTGATGGCCAGCATCTCGGCGTGAGCGGTCGGGTCGTTGGCTCGTTCAACCTCATTGTGCGCTGCCGCGATGATCTCTCCACCGCGTTCGATGATCGCCCCAATCGGTACTTCATCGATTCTCCATGCATCCACAGCTAGGTTAAAGGCCAACGACATGTAAAAAGCATCGTCCCGCACCAACTGGGAAGGTCGCAGTTTTTCAAAGGGGCAAATTAAGCCGGGGCGGGGAGTGGGCGTATCGCCATCCATAGGGTAGGGTGAGATTTGCCGTCCAGGGGTAGGAAGCAAGCGGGGAGGCGAGTTTACTACGGTGATTGACTCCTTTGGGCTAAGGAGATGGAGTGCGTCCCTACTAAGGCATGGCTGAAGAACCCGTTATCGAACTCGAAGGCAAAATCCTGCAAGTGCTTCCTGGCACCATGTTTCGGATTGAGCTCCCCAATAAGCACGTGGTGCTGGGACGTATTTCTGGCCGTCTGCGCAAGAATTTCATTCGGATTAATCCCGGAGATCGCGTCAAGGTCGAGATGAGTCCCTCTGACCTCACGCAAGCCCGCATTGTTTTCCGCTTACGAGATTCTGCCCCAAGGTTAGGCGCTCCACCGCCTCGCCGCCGTTAATTTCCACAACCCGGTGCCCCCGGGTTTTTTCTTGCCCCTATTTCGGGCAAAATCTATTAATTATTACTTAACAAACCAACATTATCCCTATGGCCATCTACAACAGCGTCCTCGATACCATCGGTCACACGCCCCTCGTGCGGCTCAATAAAGTTACCGAAGGCCTTCATGCCGAAGTTTTGGTAAAGCTCGAATTCTTTAACCCGCTTTCGAGCGTCAAGGACCGCATCGGTCGGGCGATGATCGACGCCGCTGAGCGTGACGGTCGCCTCAAGCCGGGGGGTACGATCGTCGAGCCAACCTCGGGTAATACCGGCATCGCTCTGGCCTTCGTGGCCGCCGCCCGCGGTTACCGCTGCATTCTCACCATGCCCGAAACGATGTCCATCGAGCGCCGAGTGTTATTGCGTCTCTTGGGTGCTGAAATCGTCCTCACCCCCGGTGCCAAGGGTATGCGCGGTGCGATTGAGCGCGCGACGCAGCTCCGCGATGAAATGGGTGCCAATGCTTACATGCCCATGCAGTTCGACAACCCCGCTAATCCCGAGGTTCACCGTCGCACCACGGCGGTCGAAATCTGGGAAGATACCGAAGGCAACGTAGATGCCATCGTCTCGGGCGTCGGCACCGGCGGCACCATCACGGGTATCGCTTCGGTCATCAAGGGTAAGAATCCAAAGTTCCGCGCCATCGCCGTCGAACCCACCGCCTCTCCAGTCATCACGCAGACCATGGCCGGCCAGCCCGTCCAGCCCGCTCCTCATAAGATCCAAGGCATCGGCGCCGGTTTCGTCCCGAAGAACTGCGATATCTCCCTGATCGATGAAGTCATTCTCGTCTCCAACGAAGACGCCTTCGCCATGGCCCAGGAAGTCTCGATCCGCGAAGGCCTCGCGGTTGGTATCTCTGCCGGTGCTAATATCTGGGCCTCCCTTCAACTCGCCAAGCGTCCTGAATACGCCGGCAAGCGCATCGTCACGATCGCCTGCTCGCCGAGCGAACGTTACCTCTCGACTGCCCTGGCCGAGAAGGTGCGCGCCGAAGTCACCGCCCTGACCGCTTCGTAATCCGAAACCTCAGCTCGTCCCTCAGGCCTGCGTCTCACGACGCGGGCCTTTTTGTTGTCTCGAGGGTAGGGGCAGCACCGCGTGCTGCCCTAGTTGCCTGTGCCTCTCTCTGATCAACCGAGCCTCTGAGCCTCCGAGCCTCTCATGCTTCCGCTGCTCCGCCGCGCATGCTTCCCTTGCCAACATGTCAACTTGTCAACCTGCCAGCTAGTTGTCCGTCTGGCCAACCGGCCAACTAATCAACCGGTCAACTAGCGTCTGCTGGTTGCTCCGCCGCTTTGCCTCCCTTGCCAACATGTCAACCTGTCAACCTGCCAGCTAGTTGTCAGTCTGGCCAACCGGCCCACTGGTCAACTGGTCAACTAGTGTATGGGGCGGCTCCGCGCATGCCTCCCTTGCCAACTGGCCCACTTGTCAACCGGTCAACTAGTGTGCCTCTCTCCCCGCCACCCGCCACCCGAAGCGTTGCCTCTCCCT
>JBAXRS010000072.1:0-7396 GCA_037131085.1 Verrucomicrobiota bacterium
TAGCCAAAAGCAAAGAAGGCGGTCGGGGCAAGCCCGACCGCCTTCAAATAAGCCTGAATTTCGCTTAGGCTTCGATGGCCTTCTTGATCTTGGCGAAGTTAGGCATCGAGGCCGGGTCGCGTTTAACTTCCGAGTGAACGACATTGCCGTTCTTATCGGCCACGAAGACCGAGCGCTTGGCGACGTTGAGGAGACCAGTCTTTTCAGGAATCACGCGCGTATCCTTCACCTTGAAGGCTTTGACGGCCACGCGGTTAAAGTCGGAGACGAGGGTTACGCTGATCGCGTTCGCTTTAACCCAGGCTTCTTGGGCGAAGGGGCTATCGACGGAAATGGCGATAATATCGGCCTTAAGGGACTTATATTCTTCGAGTAAACCCGAGAACTTACAGAGCTCATCGGTGCAAACTCCCGTAAAGGCGAGCGGGACGAAGAGGATGACGGTCGAACCTTTGCCGACATTACGGCGGAGGCTGACTTCGACGAGTCCGGCATCGGTTTTTTGCTTGAGGCTAATTTCAGGGAGGGGCTGGCCAACTTTGAGGGGCATGGGTAGGGGGGTGAGGGTTAAGGACTTACGAATAAGGCAAAAGATAGCCCAAGAGCAAGAACGGAGGCTCAATTATGCCACTAAATGGTCAATTTTTCGTAATCGATGAGTCGTTTGGGTACTTTAAGCCCTTAATTCCGACCTTCAAGAATGTGAGCCGTCTTTCGCTAATCCTAGCCTTTTAAACCATTTATGCTGTTTTCTAACTAAAGCCCAGGTATCGAGGTTGATGCGCTCAGCGAGGCCGTCGAGGGCGACCTTACGGCCCTCGGCTAACCAGTCCATAGTCGCCCGGTAGCCCACGGCACGCGAGGATGCCAGTTCGGGGTTAAGCTTAAGGGATAGAAGGTAGCTTGCCTCTTCGATCAAGCCATCGCGCAGCATCGCCTCGGTCCGCTGGCCTATTCTTAGGCGAAGTTCGGGGTCCGGGCGCTCAAGAAGGTCAAAGGTGAGGGAGTGGTCGGCGAACGGGCCTCGTAGGGAAAGAAATTCATCTCGGAGCGAATTGAGATCCCGATCGGTGGCCAGACGCCGTTCCAAGGCTTTCGCCACGCGGATGGGGTTTTGAACATCGAGCCAAGCGGGAAGTGGGCCGTTTTCGAGGGCGGTCAAGCGAGCTAACAATGCGGGTAGTCCTTGCCGCATCAATTCACGAACCTCGGCGACGATCTCGTCGCTGATCGGTACCTCGTCGGTCACGGGACCAAAAAAAGCCGCCAGATAAAAACCACTGCCGCCCGTGATCAGGATTCTTTTACTCCGGGCCTCCGCCGCGGCGATGGCGTTGCGGGCCATCGTGATGAATTGCAAAACGGAATAACGCTCGGTCGGTTCCACGAGGTCGATGCCATGGTGGCGGATACGGCCTTGTTGCTCCGCGTTGGGCTTAGCCGAACCAATATCCATGTGCCGATAGACGCAGACCGAATCGCAGGAGAGAATCTCGGCGTCATGCTTCTCGGCCCAAGCCAGCGCAGCCTCCGTCTTTCCGACCGCAGTGGGGCCGGTGATGATATGGAGTGGCGAGACGCCGCTCATCCCGCTTGTTTGGCCCAACTTAAGCAGTACGAGAGTAAGATGAGGCCCATCGGTGCAGTCAGGATAAGGCTATCAATGAGATCAAGCGCTCCGCCGATACCAGGGATGGTGGCGCCGGAATCTTTGACGCCCGCAAGACGCTTGAAGGCGGATTCTGCTAAGTCGGAGGGAATGCTGAGGAGGGCCAAGGGTAAGGCCAGAACGGCGGCTTTCCAAGGGGTCATGAATTCGAGACCTAACGGGCCGTTGCACAGCCAAGCAAAACCCGCCGAGGCCAGAGCGGAGAAGACCAGGCCGCCGAGACAGCCTTCCCAGCTTTTAGCCGGACTGATCTTCGGGGCGACTTTATGCTTCCCGAAGGGCACGCCGATGAGAAGCCCGCCGACGTCCGTGAACTTGGTCGCGATGATCACCCAGACGACGTAATAAAGCCCGACGGGTTTGCGGCTCAATAATTGACCGTCTTCCATCCGGGCGATGGCCACCAGCGCCGAAAGCATGAAAGGGATGTAGAGGAAGCCGTATAATGTCGGCATCCGACGAAGTAAGAGCGGGACTTCGGCCGGCTGACGCAGAAGGAAGATCAAGTGCAGGCCGATGGCCAACGATGCCGCGGTCAGGAAGTAGTTCGCCTGGGCTCGCGCGTTAGCGAAAAAGAATAAGCAAAAAAGCAGGATAAGACCGGCAAGGATGCCATTGAGCCTAGGCTTGGTGACGCCCGGGATCTTTTCGGCCAGTTGATAAAATTCATATTGCGCGACGCTGGACAGCAGCGCCAAGAGCCCGAATGCAGCTTGTTCGGCGACGGAGAATAGCCCGCCAATCCAAATGACCACGCCCACAACTACCCAGAGGCCGACGGTACTTAAGGTGCGGTTGATCATGCGGTGGGGGTGGCCTGAATCTGTTCGCGAGTCATGCCGAACCGACGTTCCCGTTTGCCGAACTCAGTGAGGGCCAACTGGAGTTGTTCTTTCGTAAAGTCAGGCCAGAAGACGGTGGAGAAAACAATCTCCGCGTAGGCGGATTGCAAGAGGAGGAAGTTGCTCAGTCTGAATTCTCCGGAGGTTCGGATGATCAAATCCGGATCAGGCATACCCGCGGTCGAAAGGCGGCTTTCAACCGTGGACCAGTCAACTTTGGTCGGGTCGATTTTTCCAGCCGCGGTGTCTTCGGCGATGGCTTGGGCGGCGCGGACGATTTCTTGGCGAGCGCCGTAATTGAGAGCGACGACGAGCGTAAAGGCAGTGTTGTGCTTGCTCGACTCAATCACATCCGTGAGCGGCCGGCGGATAAAGTCAGGCATCGCGGATAAGTCGCCGATGGCCCGGAGGCGGACGTTGCGCCGTTCCAGTCGGGCGAGGTGGGCCCGCAAAATCCATTCACCGAGTTTGAAGAGCCCGCTGATTTCTTCCGGAGGTCGTTTCCAGTTTTCGGCGGAAAAGGCGAAAACGGTGAGCGTGCTTACGCCTAAGTCGATGCAGGCGTCGACAATTTCGATCAGCCGTTCCCCGCCGCGACGATGGCCTTCGAGTCGGGGAAGGTTACGGGCGGCCGCCCAACGACCATTACCGTCCATAATGATCCCGATATGCTGAGGAACATCTGGTTTGGGGGAGGAATTGGGCAAGGGGTCGAGCACGAATGGGCAGAATGAATTACCTCTAATCCCTCTGGCAATCGCGAATCAACGCTCGTCCGCCGCAATCATCACTCCGGGGAAACCAGCGGTGCGGGCCAGTTCGCAGACTTCGAGAAAACTTTGCATGGTCAAGGAGGCGTCCGCCTTGATTAAGAGCGGCCGGGAGGCGCCGCCGGCGGCGGCTACGCGTCGTAATTCGGTGCCCAATCCGGCTCGGTCAACGACCCGCCCGGCGACGACAAAAACTCCCGTGCCACGGGCCGAAACGAGGGTGACGGTCAAGGAGGTCCGCGCCATATCTCCGAGGGTCGCCTTGGGGGTCTTAAGGTTACGTGAAACGGCAACTTGGCGCTGATCAAACCCCACATACATCCCTGGTGAATAAACAAAATCTGAAGCCAGCACCGAAACCAAGCCGGCGCAGACCAAGGCGAGGGTCAAGGGGATGAAGTCGATCCCTCTTTCGGTGGGGCGGACTTTCTCAAGAACTCCAAGCGGGGTGCGCACGATTAGACGGTCTTAGGTTTTTCGGCGGGAATTTCATGCCGCACGAAGGTGATAATCGTATGCGCGGCGATTTCCATTTCCGTGACGATGGAGCGGACGCGGCCGACAAGGAAATGATGAGAGAGTGAACAAGCGGCAGCGATGACCAAAGAAAAACCAGCGGTCGCCAGGGCGGCTTGGACGTCGAGTAGTAAGAAGTCGGCGGAGGCATAGACGCTTCCGTCGCGCAGAGCAGTGGCGAGGTGAAATCCTGAGAACACGGCCCCGGCTAAGCCAAGGAGTGGGGCGATGCGCCCAATCGCGGAGATGGTGCCAAGCCGACGCTCTAAGACGGGTAATTCGAGCAAGGCCGCTTCGGTGGCCGCATCGCGCATGGCGACATCGCCGTTAGTAGCTCTGAGCAGGGCAGCTTTGACGACGCGCGGGACCGGCCCCGGCGATTCTTCGCAAGCGGCGAGTGCTTCTAAGGGTCGACCTGCGCGCAGGTTGTTGCGAACGCCTTCAATGAAGTCGGAAGAAAGGACTAAGCCACGATGGAGGAACATGGCGCGTTCGACCACGAAGACCAGGGCGAGAAAGGCGAGGATGAGCAGGAGCCAGACGAACGGACCGGCATCAAAAGGGAAAGAGAAGGCGCGGCTCATTGGGGTTTGATCGTGGGGTTATTGGAAGCGGAGGTGCGTAAGGTCGCAAGTTTGCTTTCGGCCGTAGCTTGACCGGGGAGGCGGGCTTCGCCGGGTGCGAGGTTGCGGTTTAATTCAGGGATGATCCGGTATGCCGCCAAGGCCTCTTCGAGGTCGTTATCTTGTTCGCTGATTTCTCCTAAGAGCAGGATGGAACGCGCCAGCCAAAGCTTGCTTGCGGAATTAAAACGTTGCGTGGTGTTGAGCGAGCCTGGACCAGCGACGGCCGAGCGTAATAAATTGAGGGGGCGAATCAAAGTCGTGCGGGCTTCGCGCCGAGTGGCCGCTGCTTCACTATTCGTTTCGGTTTTGGCACGTTCGATTAAGGCGAGTGACCATTTGTACCAGGCTTCGACACGGATTTCGTCGGAATCTTTGGACCAAGCATCGGCGATGCGTTCATAGGCGGCGGCGGCGCGGGCGATACGTTGGCGGTCGATCTGACCATTGCGATCGCGGCGAAGCTCGGCTAAGCCGAAAAGCGAATCAGCCCGGGCCATCTCGGCTTGGGGGCGCGAGGGGTCGGAAGGTTTACTCCGGATCAGGCCTTCGAGCACTAAAAGCGCTTTATCGAAATCACCTAAAGAACGGAGAATTTCGGCGCGGCGCATCGCCACGCGGAACATCAGCGGGCTGAGCGGATAACTATCGGTGAAGCGTTCCAAAAGTTCGACCGCATCTTTGAGTTTGGCTTCGCCTTCGGTGGGGGCTTGGAGTGCGGCTTGTTCGGCGGCTTCGTAGAGCCCGAGTTGCGCAAACTCCGCTAGGGCGGCGTCACCCTGGAATTCTTTCGCTAAGGCTTCGAAGCGAGCCTGGGCTTCAGCATTTCTGCCGGCGGCGGCGAGGTGTCGGCCTTCGACGAGGTAGGACGCGGCCGTAGCAGCGACCTTGCCATACTTCTTTCGTAAGGAGATCAGTTCTTCCATGCCTTTGAGCGAGCCCGTATCGAGGGCGGAGCGGGCTTTTAATAAGGCCACATGACCTCTCAGTTCCGGAATGGCCTTGCGAAGTTCGTCCGAGGCTTCGGCCGGAAGTTTTTCTAGGCGAGTCGCGATACTGTCGGCGATCTTGGCGGCTTGGTCAGGCTGGTGATTACTCAGCGCAATCAAGGCTTTTAGCCAATCGAAGCGTAACGTGAAATCAATTTTAGTATCATTGATGATCGGCGTCAGGCGGGTCAATAAGCGGGCCGCTTCCGTCGGTTGATTGGCCTTGCGCGCATCATCGATGAGATTCCATACGGCCATCCAGAGGCGTTCGCGCGGAATGAAACGATTTTTACGAGACGCGTCTTCGATGACTTCAGCGGTGCGATTCCATAAGGCGGGTTCATCGCCTTGGAGCAGGAGGCACTGCACCCGCTGGTGAAAGGCCGTAAAGGCTAAGTCCGGGAGGGTGGTCTCGGTTTGGATGATGGCATAAGCTTTTTCGGCTAACACGTAATCTTTGGCCAAGAAAAGGCAGTCGGCGGCCACGGTGCGGAGTTTGTCGCGGCGGGTGTCGATGGTGCCCTCGGAGAGCGTCGTGATGTGATTCGCCGCCAGTCGAAAAGAGCCATCGCCCCAAGCGGCCAACGCCAAGGTGCGAGTCGCTTCTCGGGCGAGGGGGCTGGCTGGTACGTCGTGGAGCAAGTCTTCCGCCGCTTGGCGGGCTTTTTCGCGATTACCCGCCACCAGCATAAGTTGCGCGCGGGCTAAGTGGATGGTGTCAAGAATCTTGGGGTCACGCGGGCAAAGGAAGGCAAGCTGTCCTTCGTTATGTCGCATCAGGAAGTCGTAGACTTCATTGCTGATGGCTTTGGCTTCGATGGGGTTGTTCTTCGCTTGTTCATCTTCGGCGGCGAAAACAAGGGCATGAATCGCGGTGATGCGGACCGAAGGATTGGCTGGGTTTTTGGCAGCGTCTTTCAGGCGATCGCGTCCGGCCGTGGTATTGGGTCCGAGGATGAGTCCCGCTAAAAGATCCGCTTCGGCCTGCCGATTGGCGGGCAGCGGGCCGCTTTCGGTCAGAGCCCGGGCCGCTTCGGTCGGGCGCTTGAGATGTGCTAACGCCAAGGCAAGATTACGGGAGTAGGCGAAAGCTAGCGGGGTGTTCTTAGCGGCGGCGGAGAGTTCTTTGAGCGCTGAAACCGTCCGTTCTTCGACCTGGCCAGCGATGATGGAGGCCCGATAGCCCAAGATCTCGATGCGCTGACGTTGTTCTTCCGAGACGGCGGTTTTTCCGACGGCCTCCAGGTTGACGTTAATCCCAAAGTTATCCCCTTCGGCGGCGGCAAGCATCCATTTGAGGGCATAGACCCAAGCGAGTTCCGGCGGAGGGATTTGCGTTAGATTGATCTCCGCAACGCGCAATTTGGCGGCGGCGAGATCGTTATCCAGGAGCGCCACCAAGGCTTCGCGCAGGGCTTTACGACTAGAAGCGGGCAGGAATTTTAAGGCAGCTTTAGCTTCCGCGGTGCGGGTTCTTTCGATGCATGCGGCGGAGAGTCCCAGGCCCGCTCTTTCCCGGTCAGCCTCGTTCAGGCGCGCGTCCGCAAGGCCTTGGGTGAAGAGCATCGACGCAGTCGAAGATAATCCCGCCTCCAGGGCCTCTTCGGCTAATTCAAGGGTGGTGCGCCTCTCCGGTTGTTCGCCGCCCGAAAGGTCGGCATTGCGCGCGATCAAGGAAGGCGGAAGGTCTTGCGCCCGAACGCTGGGCACGAAAAGTCCGGCGCAGGCTAAGAGGGTGGCCAAGGTGAACCGTCGCATTCCCGATACTGTGATTGGGGAAGGCCTGACGGGCAAGAGGCGAGTGCCGTTCCTAGGCTTTATCGAGACCGAAGGCCGTATGAACTGCCCGCACCGCCGCGTCCGCTTTGGCGGGGTCGAGGGCGATGGAGATTTTAATCTCCGAGGTCGTGATTAATTCGCTGTTAATCCCTACCGAAGCCAAAGCTTTGAAAAGTGTGCCCGCCACGCCGGGGTGGGAAATCATCCC
>JBAXRS010000073.1:0-7300 GCA_037131085.1 Verrucomicrobiota bacterium
TTCATGGATACGCCCACGGAAGGCAGTATCGTCTTCGAAGGCCAGGAAGTCGCCGGTCTGAGCGCCGATCGGCGGGCATGGTATCGCTCCAATCGTGTCGGTTTCGTTTTCCAGTCGTTCAATCTTCTGCCTCGTCTGACGGTACTGGAGAACGTGGCGTTACCTTTGCTTTACCGGGAGGATTCGAAGCCAGAGGCCAATGAGGCGGCGGCGAAGGTGGCCTTGGAGCGCGTCGGGATGTCGCATCGCCTCGACCACCGGCCCTCGCAGCTTTCCGGCGGCGAGCGTCAGCGCGTGGCCATCGCGCGGGCCATCGTCGGTGCCCCGGCAATCATTTTCGCCGACGAGCCTACCGGCAACTTGGACGTCAAGAACATCAGTCGTATTCTCGAGCTGTTGGCTTCGTTGATCAAAGAGGGCATCACCGTCGTGTTGGTCACGCACGATTTGGCCGTCGCTGACCACGCCCACCGCATTATTTCGATGCGCGAGGGCGCCGTCCATGAGGATCGTCAACGATGAGAATCTTCGAACGCCTACGGCCTGCGGTGATCAATGGCTTGCGCGAATTACAGGCCAACAAGGTTCGCTCGTTGCTTTCGATGTCGGGCATCATTTTGGGCGTCGCTTCGTTGGTCGCGATGGTGACGGTGGTGCAGGGGATGGTCGGCAATTTCCGGCAGTTCGTCGATGCGATGGGCGGCATCGAAAAAATCACGGTGGACAAGCAGCCGTTGCCCAAAGAGCAGGAGCACCTGGCGGAGCTTTCCGAGGGAGTAACCATGCGTGACGTCGACCAGATTCGTTCGACCATTCCGCTGATTCAGAATATTTCACCCGAGGTGCGGGTGGGTTACGAAAAACTTTCGGTCGAGGGTCGCGAATACAGCACTTACGTCACGGGCTGTACGGCGGATTACCTGCCGGTGGCCAAACGCTGGATCGACCCCGGCGAAGGGCGGTTCGTGAGCGACTTGGATATCTTACACAAGTCCGACGTGGTTATCTTGGGTTCGGCGGTGGTGACGGAATTATTCCAACCTAACGAAGATCCGCTGGGCAAGGTGATCAAGATGCGCGGTCGCCGTTTCACCGTCGTGGGAATCATGAATAACATTGAAGGCTCCGGGATGCAGGTGCGCTCGGCGAACTCCAAGAGTTCCGGCGGGATGTGGCGCTGGCGCAATAGCGGTGCTTATATCCCGGTCACGACCGCGATGGCCAAATTTACGGGCAACGATCGGTTGAGTGCGCTGGGGCTGCGCGTAGCCTCCGGAGATGATTTAAACAATGCGGTGGAGCAAGTAGAGCGCACGCTCTCGACGACCCACCACGGCCTGAAGGATTTTTCGATTAATACCAACGAGCAGACGTTGGAAGACTTCCGGAAGACCGAGGTGGCCTTCAAACTTTCGCTGGGCGGCGTCGCCGGCATCTCGCTCTTCGTCGGCGGGATCGGCATTATGAACGTGATGCTGGCCTCGATTAACGAGCGCATCCGCGAGATCGGAGTACGCAAGGCCGTGGGCGCGCGCGGATCCGACCTCTTCCTGCAGTTCCTCTCCGAAGCTGCGGTGATCTCCGTCGTCGGCGGGATCATCGGCATCGTGGTCTCGATGGGGGTGGTCGCGCTGATGAATTTTATCCTGACCCAGGCCTTACCCTCTGGGATGATCGCCAAATTTGACATCATCATCATGCTTCAAGGCCTGGCCTTCTCGGTCGTCATCGGCTTGGTGGCTGGCGTCTATCCGGCCTTGCGTGCGGCTAAACTCGACCCGATCGAAGCTTTACGTCACGAATAATTTACCCCCATGAAATCGACGCTCCTCGCCAGTCTCCTGTTTGTCACGCTCGCCGCCGAACCGCTTGCCCCTGTGGCCGTCTGGGAGGGCGCTCCGCCCGCCGAAACCTTGAAGCTCAAGCCCGGCTCCGACCCTAAGGGCACGATCAACCCGAAGACTTTGGGTCGCACCGAGGTCTTTACGCCGGAGTTCGTTCCCTGGCCGGCCGCGAAGCCGAACTCCCCGATCGTCATTATTTGTCCGGGGGGCGGTTATGGCGGACTCGCCGAACAGCACGAGGGTGTCACGGTCGCCGAAAGGCTCAACGCTCTCGGTTGCGCCGCCGTGGTGCTTAAATACCGCGTGCCACGTCGCGACCCGGAGAAACCTTGGATGGTGCCGGTGATGGATGCGCGCAAAACGGTCGAGATTGTCCGTGCTCGCGCCGCCGAGTGGAATGGTAATCCGACCAAGGTCGGTATCCTCGGGTTTTCCGCGGGTGGCAATTTGGCCGCACGCGTCGCCTACTCGCCCGCCGAAGAGGGCGCGGCTCGTCCTAATTTCGCCGTCTTGGTTTACCCCGCCTATCTCTTCGTGAAGGATGAGCCTGCGAGCACCTTACGCGAGGGTCTTGATGGCGTGATTCCGACGCCAGGTTCAGGCAAACCCGTGCCAGCATTCTTTGCTCATAGCGCGGATGATAAATACCCCGCCGAAGGCTCAATGGCTTTGGCGGCCAAACTTAAATCGCTGGGCGGTACGGCCGAGGTGCACGTCTGGGCTAAGGGTGGCCACGGTTGGGGTGCCACCGATCGCTGCGAGGCCGCCAAACGCTGGACGGATCTGCTCGGCGTCTGGATGAAGGAAGTCAGCATCCTCACCCCCTGAGCCGTCTTAAAAGTTGCCAATAAAAAAGCCGCCCGATTGGGCGGCTTTTTTGTGAAGCAAAAGTTCGTTTAGAACTTGAAGCGCAGGCCAGCCACATATTCCCAGCTGGAGATGCTGTCTTTATGGGTGCCGTTGAGGTCGACAATCGTGACGTTGGTCATCGAGGTGCTTCGAACCATGAGCAGAACGTCGGAAATTTCCGAGAGCGTGAAGCGCATGCCTGCAAAGGCATTCATGGTGAGGGCATTCTTATCGGTGCCGGGGTCGCCGCCGGAGAGCCAGGTGTTGCCTAAGCCAACACCGATGAAGGGATGGATGCCGCCAGCGCCATTGAGTTCGTAGGTAAGATCAATCATGGCCGAGTAAGCCTTGATGTCCACGGCCGTAAAAGAATCTTCGATTTTCTTGGAGGTAAGATTCAAGCCGAGGTGGAAGTTGTCGCTGAGCTGGGAGCCGATGCCGAGGCCGACAAAGGCGTTGGAGTTGTAGCCGGAAGGGCTAGCGGAACCGAGTTGGACGTCGATGGTGAGGGCTTGGGAAGCGGCGGCCATTAAAGGCAGCACGGCGAGGTAGCGGAGGGATTTCATAGGGGAGTCGTTAGATTGAAGTCTGGATGTTTGATGTAAAGGCAGAAGGTCGGTTTACTTAGTCTTCTCGGCCTTGGCGGCCTTGGCTTCGCCAACCACTTCTACGCTAGTGACTTCAATGCGTTGGGTCGGGGTCGAGCCTTCTTGGCCGACACAGGGGATGTTGGCGATTTTCTCCAGGACGTCTTCGCCGGAGATGACTTTGCCGAAGGCGGTATATTTGTTATTCAAGAACGACGCATTACCGTGACAAATGAAGAATTGGCTACCGGCGCTATCTGGGTCGCTAGAGCGGGCCATGGACAGGACGCCCTTGGTGTGCGAACGGTTATTAAACTCGGCTTTGATTTGGTATCCAGGGTTGCCGGTGCCGGGCTGGCCTTTGCCGCCGGGTTTGGTGTTCGGGCAACCGCCCTGAATCATGAAGCCTTTGATGATGCGGTGGAAGGCGGTCTTATCGTAAAATCCTTCGCGGGAGAGCTTCAGGAAGTTGTCGACGGTGCGCGGGGCGACTTCGGGCCAGAATTCGACAGTCATGTCGCCGGCCGTGGTATGGATGATCGCGCGAGGGGCGGTGGATTCGTTCATGGTTTTGGAGGAAGGGGAGCCGCCGCAGGCCGTCAAGGTCAGGGCGCAGAGGGCCAGCAGGCTTTGGAGTTTCATGCCGTTAGCCAAACCCGCCCGCCTTTGTCCGCAACCTCAAACCTCCGCTTGCCACCCCGCCCGTGGGCTTACAGGGTCGAGTTTCACATGCGCGTCACTGTTAATGATGAAGCCCGGGATACCGCCGCCCCTACTTTGGCCGCCCTTTTAGAGGAGCTCGGGGTAGCCCATGAGCCTGCCGTCGCCGCCGCCGTCGACGGCGAAGTCATCCCACGGTCCCGCTGGTCCGCCCAAGCGCTGATGAATGGCACCTCCATTCTCGTCATCCGCGCCGCCCAAGGTGGCTAATTTCTATGCTAAAATTCATCAAAGAGCTTTTCGTCCCTTCGCCGGAAGCCCCCGCCCCCGACAGTTTGGTTCTTTTTACGCCCAACGACGGCAGTTGGAATGTGAAGCAGGTCCGCCAACTTTTTGACGCCGGCGTCGGTCGTCTGCACGTCCAATACCGCCGCGATTGGCAGCTGAAGGATTACGAAGATTTCCTCAAGAACATCCCCGAGGCCTTTTGGTCCCGCATCGTCCTGGAAGATCAACCTGAATTAGTTTTGTCCTGTAAGTTGGGCGGCCTGCAAATCCACCCGACCGAGCGCGTACCGCGTCACTGGCCCAAGCACGGCGTCTTGAGCGCCAAGTGTCATTCTTATGACGAGCTTCTTGCGGTCGATAAATCCTGCCGCTACGTTTTCCTCACGCCCATCTTCGAATCCGTTTCCAAGAAGGATCACCGTCCTCGTCGCACGGTCCGCGAGTACGCCGTGATCCTCGAGCGCTGGAAATCCGAAGGCGGTTGCCCAGCTTATGCCTTGGGCGGTATCACGCCCGAGAACATTGGCGAGGTGCGCGAAATGGGCTTCGACGGTGCAGCTTTCATCGGTTCGGTCTGGAAGGAAAAAGATCCCGTCCGTGCGTTCCTGGATCTGGAACGTGCTTGGTCAGGTCGCGACGCCCGTAAGCTCAAGCGGAAGTATTAAGCCGACGTGTATCCGCGCCTGCAGTTTTTGACTCTGGACGCGGCCCCGCTGAGCCACCACGCCCAAGCCTTGGCCGCCTTGCAGGGCGGCGCGCGCTGGATTCAGCTTCGCGCCAAAGGGTTGCCTGAATCTGAATGGACGCTGCTCGCGCAATCTGTCGTCCAACTCTGCCGCGATTTCGATGCGACCTGCATTATCAATGATTCGCCGCGCGTCGCCCAATTGTCTGGCGCTCATGGCGTCCATCTCGGCGCCGAAGACATGTCCCCCGCCGATGCCCGTGCGCTCTTGGGAGAGTATGCTATCATTGGCGCGACGCTTAATTCTTTGGCCGATTTAGCCCGTATCGAAGGCGTGGTTTTGAATTATGTCGGCGTCGGTCCCTATCGCACCACGACGAGTAAGCAGAAGCTCGCCCCGGTCCATTCTCCGGAAAGTTTACGCAGTCTGATCGCCGCGCTCCCTCGCTTGCCCGCCTATGTGATTGGCGGCGTGACGGTGGCCGATGTCGCCGCTATCCGCCAACTAGGTGCTCATGGGGTCGCGGTTAGCGGCGCCATCGCCTTGGCTGCCGATTCGGCCGCGGCCACCTCCGCCTTGCTTAAAGCCACGTCGGCTTAGGTTTCTGATGCGAGGGCTGGACAATTCAGGGCAGTCTTAGATTGTCAAAACTCCGATGGCCCAACTCCGCGTCGCCGACCGCACATTCAGTTCCCGTCTCTTTACCGGTACGGGGAAGTATGCCTCGGCGGCACAATTACGCGCGGTCCTGGATGCTTGCGGCGCCGAGGTGGTGACGATGGCGATCAAACGCGTGCGGTTCGACGCCAAGGATGACGGCATCTTATCGGCGCTCGATCCGAAGAAGCATCTCATCCTGCCGAATACTTCTGGCGTGCGTACGGCCAAGGAGGCGATCTTCGCCGCCGAGCTGGCCCGCGAAGCCCTTGGGACGAGTTGGCTGAAACTCGAAATCCACCCGGACCCGAAGTATCTCATGCCCGACCCGGTCGAGACTTTGGAAGCCTGCCGCGAGTTGGTCAAAAAAGGTTTCACGGTCTTACCCTATATCCACGCCGACCCGGTTTTGGCGAAACGTCTCGAAGAAGTGGGTGCCGCGGCCGTCATGCCGCTCGGTGCTCCCATCGGCTCCAATCGCGGCCTGCTCTCGCGAGATTTCCTCCGCATCATCATCGAGCAAGCCCGCGTACCGGTGATCATCGATGCCGGTCTCGGTGCGCCCTCACATGCCTCCGAAGCGCTTGAGATGGGCGCAGATGCGGTCTTGGTGAATACGGCGATCGCCTCTTCCGGCGACCCGATCGCGATGGCGCAGGCTTTCCGTCTGGCCGTCGAAGCTGGCCGCTTAGCTCGCGAAGCGGGCTTGGGCGCTGGCTCCGATCAGGCTCATCCCACTTCGCCCCTTACGGGTTTTCTCGATTAAGCGATGGCGGCGAAGCCAGGCAGAATCCGGGCCGATGAGTTGTTGTTGAAACTCGGCCTTGCCCCTTCGCGCTCGGTCGCCCAAGCCCTGATTCTGGGCGGCAAAGTGCGCTCCGGCCCGGACGCGGTCGTCAATAAGGCCTCCCAGTCGTTTCCTGAAGACGCTTTGCTCACCGTCGATCAGCCCCCGCGCTTCGTCTCCCGCGGAGGCGAGAAGCTCGAAGGGGCCCTCGACCATTTCAAGATTCCCGTCGAAGGCCTCCACGGGCTCGACGTCGGTGCTTCGACCGGCGGCTTTACGGACTGTCTGCTGCAACGCGGCGTGGTGAGCATGACTTGCGTTGATGTCGGTACGGCGCAGTTGCATTCGAAGCTGCGCAACGATCCGCGCATCAAGAACCTCGAGAAGTTCAACGCGCGTGCGATCAACACCGTCGAGCTGCCGCACCAGACCTACGGCATCGTGGTCATGGATCTCTCGTTCATCTCTTTGAGGCTCGTGCTACCGGCCGCCTGGCAGCGGGTAGGGCAGGGCGGGCATCTGATCGCGCTCATCAAGCCGCAGTTCGAGGCCACGCGGGCCGAGGCCGACAAGGCGCAAGGGATCATCAAGGACCCGGTCATTCATGCCCGGGTCGTCGATGGCCTGACCGCCGCCATTCAGTCGCTTCCCGGCGCCCACGTCCTTGGGGTGATTCCTTCCCCCATCGTGGGCGGGGATGGTAATCGTGAGTTCCTGATTGCCGTCAAAAGGGCCTAAAAAGGGCTATAGGCTGGGCTGGGGCCTGATTGTTTTAGAAAAGGGCTAAATTGTGTTTATTTAAGTCTATTCTGCCCCAACCCCCGTCCCTGACCCTGGCACCGCTAGCGCCCCCCATTTCTGCTTGCCCTCAGCCCTCCGTCCCTTACTTCCAATCCTCCCATGACCACCGAAGGTAAGCTCAAGCGCTCCCGCAACCCCCTC
>JBAXRS010000074.1:0-7264 GCA_037131085.1 Verrucomicrobiota bacterium
GCGGCCGCGGCGGCGCCGGCTTCCCGACCGGCATGAAGTGGAAGTTCCTCGACCGAAAGTCGGGCAAGCCCATCTACCTCGTCGTCAACGCCGACGAATCCGAGCCCGGCACCTACAAGGATCGCCAAATCATTTATAAAGATCCGCACCAGATGCTGGAGGGTATCGCGATCACCGCGTGGGCCATCCAAGCTAAGCAGGCCTTCATCTACATTCGCGGAGAGTTCATCCACGGCGCGAAGATTCTCGAGCGCGCGATCGCCGAAGCGAAGGCCAAGGGTTTCCTCGGAAATAATATCCTCGGCTCGGGTTACTCGTGCGAAGTGGTCATCCACCGCGGCGGAGGTTGCTACGTCTGCGGCGAAGAGACTGGCCTGATTGAATCCCTCGAAGGCAAACGCGGCTACCCGCGCATCAAGCCCCCGTATTTCCCCGCCGTCCTCGGCCTCTACAACTGCCCGACCATCGTCAACAACGCGGAGACGATGGCGCAGGTGAAACACGTGCTCGCCTTCGGCGGCGCGGAGTTCGCCAAGATCGGCATTCCCGGCGACAGCGGCACGCATATCTGGTGCGTCAGCGGCTTGGTGAAGCGCCCAGGCTTATACGAAATCGAAGCCGGTAAGGCCACCTTCGGCGAACTGCTCAATGATCTCTGCGGCGGTCCGCTCGACGGACGGAAATTTAAAGCAATTATCCCTGGCGGCTCCTCCACCAAAATCCTCAAGGTCGGCGAACGTTTCAAAGGCAAGCTCGCCAACGGCACCGAGTTCGATTGGGCGATGGAAGACATTCCGCTCGATTCCAACAGTATCGCCGCGTGTGGCACGGGCCTCGGCACCGGCGGAACCATTGTCCTCGACGACTCCGTTGAGATGATTCAGGCCCTCTCCAATCTCAACGCCTTCTACGCCCACGAAACCTGCGGCCAGTGCACGCCCTGCCGCGAAGGTTCGCTTTGGCTGAGTCGAATTTCAAAGCGTATCACGACTGGCGGCGGCCTCGAGACCGACGTTCCGCTGCTGCTCGATATCGCGAACCAGGTGGCTGGCCGCACGATCTGTGCGCACGGCGAAGCCGTCGCGTGGCCCGTCCAGTCCGCGGTACCGAAGTTTAAGGACGAGTACCTCGAGTCCATCCGTAAGCGCCAGCAGGGCGAAGCGGTCCCGACGCTGAAGTTGATCTGAACTAAGAGAGTATCGTTGGCCCGAGTATCGAGTATCGGGGAATAGGGACCGCATCACTTGCAGTCCTTTTTCTTGGAGTGTATCTGCCTTGGGTAGGGGCGCCACTGCGTGGCGTCCGTTCGCGGAAGTACGTGTGTCGAGCCGGGCAAAGTTTACCGACCCTCTAAGCGTCCGTCCTCCCACGGACGCGACGCAGTCGCGCCCCTACCTGGATACCCAAGCCAATCATCCGGTCTCCGGTTTCCCTTTTCGCGCCCATAATCTCTTCCCGCCACCTGCCACCCGGGGCCGCCACCCGCCACCTGAGAATGTAAACCACTAGGACAGCACGCGGTGCTGCCCCTACCTAACCGCTAACCGCTTTCACCTGATACTTTCTCCCTTTACCCTCCCTCCCCCTCCCCTTACCAAACACCCCCATGGAATTCAAAAACGTCACCGCCGTCGCCAAAGCCAACGTCTACTTCGATGGCAAGGTCGTCTCCCACTCGATCCTCTTCGCCTCCGGCGAGAAAAAGACCCTGGGTCTGATTTATGCCGGCTCCTACCACTTCGGCACCGACAAGGCCGAGATCATGGAAATCACCGATGGCTCCTGCGTCGTCGTGATCGACGGTTCCCGAGAAGAGAAAACCTACACCGCAGGCACGAAGTTCGACGTCCCGGCCAAGTCTGGCTTCACGATTTCGGTAAAGTCCGGAATCTGCCAGTATATCTGCAGCTTCATCGGGTAAATCCCCACCGGTGGCCGTTGGACGCTTGCCAAGCCCTCTGGGTCAATGCACCTGTGAGGCATGTCCGAACCGTCCAGCATTCTCCCCAATATTCCGGCGCCCATCGCGCGTGAGAAGCCCTGGGTGCAGCTGAAGACTTTTTCGTCTAAACCTAATATTTTCCGCTCCATGGTCGGGGAGGTTTCTCCGGATGCCCGCCAGGGCGACGTGGTTTCCGCCTATGATAAGCAGGGCTCGTTCATCGGTTACGGTTTCTGGAACGCCGGCGCACCCATCGCCCTGCGCGTGCTTAAAGCTTCCGCAGGCAAACCCGACGATGCTTGGTTCGAAGCTGCCATTCGTCGGGCGGTCGCCCTGCGGAAAGATGTCTTAAAGCTGGATACCGACACCGATGCCTATCGAGTGGTTAATGCTGACGCCGATTTCCTTTCCGGCCTGATCGTTGATCGCTTGGGCGATGTCCTTTCCATCGAAGTCTCCTCCTACGCGGTCATGCGCCGCCTTCCACGCTGGATACCCATCCTGCATGACGCGATTGGGACGAAACGTGAAATCGTCCAGGTCGATTCGCACGTCGCCCGCATCGAAGGTATCATGCCGACTGATATTCCGAAATCGTCCGTTAGGTTCGTGAAAATCAAGGAATTCGGCATGGTCCAAGAGGTCGACTTCGCCGAAGGCCACAAGACCGGCTTCTTCTGCGACCAACGCGACAACCGACGCCGCTTCGGCGCCTTGGCCAAAGGCCTGCGCGTCCTCGATCTTTGCTGCTATACGGGGGGGTTCTCGATTGCCGCCAAACTCGCCGGCGCCGCCGAAGTCACTGGAGTAGATCTCGATGAAAAAGCCATCGAGATGGCCAAGCGAAATATGAATTTAAATCAAGTCCGCATCGACTTCGTCCATTCCGACGCCTTCACCTGGATCCGCCAGATGCAGAAGAACGGCAAGACCTGGGATTTGATCCTTTGTGATCCTCCTAAATTCGTCGACAGCCGCGATGAAGAGTTTGAGGCCGAAGGTCTCAAGAAGTATAACGACCTCAACGTGCTCGCCATGCAGCTCGTGGCTCCCGGAGGTCTTTTCGTGACCTGTTCCTGCTCCGGCCTCGTCTCCCCTGAAGCCTTTGAAGACCTTGTCGTCAAGGCTGCCCACCGCTACCAGAAGCGCCTCCAGATTTTCGACCGCACCGGACCAGGGGGCGATCACCCCAACGCCTCCAACCACCCCGACGGTCGTTACCTCAAGGTACTGTGGAGTCGGATTGCGTAATCAGGTAGGGGCAGCACCGCGTGCTGCCCTAGTTGTCTCTAGGTAGGGGCGCGGTCCCGCCCCTACCCATTGAAGGTATCAGCGGTTGGCGGTTAGCGGTTGGGAGCGGCAGAGAGACCAGCCGGATGCGATGTCATCGCGTCCCTACCTGATGCAGAGCTCTAGGTAGGGCGGGTTCTCCGAACCCGCCGCCGAACGGACGGCTCGGAGAGCCGTCCCTACCTTAAAGAGGCACACCTCCAGCCCTCGGGCCCTCGAACCCCCCATCCTCGACACCCCCACCCCTGCCCCAACCCCTAATACAGCCCCCTTTTCCCGCCTTTCCCCTTGCGGCAAGTGGGGGGCCTTCTACTTTTCGACCATCTTTCTAGACCCATGGTCACGGACAACAAACCTTCCTTAGTCACCATCAATGTCGATGGCGTCGAACACCAAGTCGCCGCCGGAGCCAACCTAATCGATGCGTTGGCCAAAATCGGCAAGGAGGTCCCCCATTATTGCTACCACCCGAAGCTAACGGTCGCGGGCAACTGTCGGATGTGTCTCGTTGAGCTCGGCTCCCCGATGCGCGATCGCGCGACGAACGAGTTGGTGATGGAAAACGGCAAGACGAAGATTGGCTGGCAGCCTAAACCCGCCATCGCCTGCGCCACCAACGTCTCGCCCGGCCTCCACGTCCGCCTCGAATCTCCCACCGTCAAAGCCTGCCGTGAAGGCGTGACGGAAATGCTGCTCCTCAACCACCCGCTCGATTGCCCGATCTGCGACCAGGCCGGCGAATGTAAGCTTCAGGAATTCTCCGCCGAATACGGTCGCGGCTACTCCCGCTACGTCGATGAGAAGAACGCCAAGCCGAAGAAGACCCGCCTCGGGCCCCGCGTCACGCTCGACGACGAACGCTGCATTCTCTGCTCGCGCTGCGTTCGCTTCTCCAGCGAAATCGCCAAGGACCCCGTCCTCGGCTTCGTCAACCGCGGCTCGTTCAATACGCTGACGTGCTTCCCCGGCCGCGAACTGGATAATAATTATTCCCTCAACACGGTCGATATCTGTCCCGTCGGCGCCCTGACGAGCACCGACTTCCGCTTCAAGATGCGTGTGTGGTTCCTCAAGCAGACGCCGAGCATCGACACCGAATCTTCTGCCGGCGCGAACACGACCGTCTGGTCGCGCGAAGGCAAAATCTATCGCATCACGCCGCGCCAGAACGATGCCGTGAACGACACCTGGATGGCCGACTCTGGCCGCGAACTTTATAAGTCCGTCGAGGCCGCCCATCGCGTCACGTGCGCGACCGTCAAGCAAGCCCGCGTCCCACTCGACGAAGCCCTCCAAGCCGCCTCCGAGGCCCTGAAATCAGGGCCTTTGGCCATCGTCGGCTCCGCCCACCTTTCCGTCGAAGAACAATTCTTGCTCGCGCGGCTCGCCAAGGCCAACGACGCCACGGTCTACGTTCCCGCCCACCCGGGCAAGGGCGACGGGCTCCTCGTCTCCGAAGATCGCACACCAAACTACCGCGGCGCTCTGGTGACCGGACTGACACCACGCGCCGCCGACGCCAACCTTAGCTCGCTCGCGGCCGACATCGACGCCGGCAAGGTGAAGTCCTTGCTAATCTGTCGTGAAGAAGTTTCCACCCTGGGCCTCTCGCCCTCGACGCTCGCGAAAATCCGCGTGGTCGTCATGGCTACCCATCACGGCGTGACAACGGCGGCCGCCGAAATCGTCCTCCCGGGCCTCACGGTATTCGAACGCAGCGGCTCGTTCATCAATTGCCAATTCCGCCTGCAAGCTTTCGCGCAAGCAATCCCCGGTCCCGTCGGCGTCCTTCCTGACGCCGCTGTGTTAGCGCGTCTCGCCGGAATTAATATGGCAAATATCTGGTCCGAGCTGGCGGCGGCGGTCCCCGCTCTCGCTGGAGTTAACGGCGCGTTGCTGCCCGCCGAAGGCGTCCAGCTCGACAGCCAAACTTGGGCCGCCCACCGCTTCCCTGAAACCAAGTTGCTCAAATTCGCCCCGGTGGTAAACGCCTAAGCCGAACTGATCATGGAAAAAATCCTGACCGACCTCGTGCTTTCGCCCCTGTGGTATTTCGCGATTGCCCGTGGCCTGCTGGTGATTGTCGTGCTGATGTCCATCGCGGCCTACACGGTGCTCCTAGAGCGCAAAGCCTCGGCGTGGATTCAAGGCCGGATCGGCCCCAACCGTACCAACCACCCGTTGATTGCTTGGATTCCGTTCGTCGGTACTTTCCTCGCCAAAGGTGGCTTCATCCAGCCCGCCGCCGACGGTTTAAAATTCCTCTTCAAGGAAGATGCGCTCCCGGGACACGTTCGTAAAGTTTACTACGTGCTGGCCCCGATTATCGCCTTGGCCCCGGCCATCGTGACCATGGTGATGCTGCCGTTTGGCCAACTTCCCAGCGGCCAAATCATCACCCTTTGCCCCGGGGCCGACGTCGGCGTGCTGTTCATGTTCGCGATCAGTTCGCTCGGCGTCTACAGTATAGCGCTTGCCGGCTGGTCGGCCAACTCGAAGTTCCCCTTCCTGGGCGCCGTGCGCGGCGCCGCCCAGCTGATCTCGTACGAACTCGCGATGGGCCTGTCCGTGCTGACGGTCTTCATCGCCACCGCTTCGCCGGATGAAAATAATGCCCTGAGCCTCGTCTCGATCGTCAATGCCCAGACCGGCGCTTGGAATATCCTCTTCCATCCCGTCGCCGCGCTGGTCTTCCTGATCTGCATCTTCGCGGAGACCAATCGCCACCCGTTCGATATGCCAGAATCGGAAACCGACCTCGTCGGCGGCTTCCACACCGAATACGGAGCCTTCAAATTCGGCATCTTCTTCGTCGCCGAATACAGCCATATGATTATCGGCTCGTCGCTGTTCATCCTGATGTTCCTCGGCGGCTGGCATATCTTGCCCTGGATGCCCACCGTCGGCTCTGGTATCTTCGCCACCCTGCTGGGCTTGGGCGCTTTCTTCTTCAAACTCTGCTTCTTCCTCTTCTTCTTCGTCTGGGTGCGCTGGACCATCCCGCGCTTCCGGTATGATCAAGTGATGCGCATCGGCTGGCGCGTGCTCCTGCCCATCGCCGTCCTCAACCTGCTCGCGTACTTCATCTGGTACGCCATCCGCGGATAACCCAAAACCATGGCCATCAAAATCGTCGTTCGCCGTCCGCTCACTTTTGCCGAGCGGACCTATCTGCCCCAAATCATTGCGGGCCTCAAAGTCACTTGGGATAACATGATGCGCCCACCGGTGACATTGCAATACCCCGACGAACGCCCGACCATCCCGAAGAATTATCGCGGCGTCCCCACGCTGATCGCGGATACGAACGGCCGGGAAAAATGCGTCTCTTGTCAGCTCTGCGAATTCGTCTGCCCGCCCAAAGCCATCCGCATCACGCCTGGCGAGATCTCCGAAACCTCCGACAATGCCCACGTCGAGAAAGCGCCGAAGGAATTCGAGATTAACATGCTACGCTGCATCTACTGTGGCCTGTGCCAAGAGGTCTGCCCCGAAGAAGCCATCTTCCTGCAGAGCCAGTATTCACTGACCGGACTGACGCGCGAATCGATGGTCAATAATAAGGCCAAACTTTACGAACTCGGCGGCATCTTGCCCGACGGCCACCACAAGTGGGACAAGAAGAAGGAAGAGGCGGAGAAGCAGGCCGGCGGACAGCACTGAGAATCAAAGCGACCAGTTGATTGGTTGATCGGTTGGCCAGTTGGCCGGAACCGAGAAGAGACACAGCGAGGGAGCCAGAGAGGGGAACCGCTGCGAAGCAGGAGGCGGGGACAGCACGATGTGCTGTCCTTTTTTGTGAGTACCATTCTCGGGTGGCAGATGGCAGGCCCAGGTTGCAGGTGGCGGGACGGGCCCAAGGTAGGGGCGCGACTGCGTCGCGTCCGTGGGCGGACGGAGTTTGGACGGGTCGGTCACCTTGCCCGGCGCATCGAACATGCCTCTGCGAACGGACGCCACGCAGTGGCGCCCCTACACGAGGCAAAGCCATAGCATACTATCCGGTTTCCGGTCTCCCTTTGAGTGGCGGGC
>JBAXRS010000075.1:0-7233 GCA_037131085.1 Verrucomicrobiota bacterium
CGCGATGCGAAGTTCACGATGAATACGCGCTTCGACGCCAAGGCCGGACCGCCGATCATGGCCGCCCTGCAAATCCTTTCCCAATAAGCCCATGAGCCTGCGCACGCACCTCAATCTCGGTCTCATCACCGCAGGCGCATGGTTGCTCTCCGGCTGCGCAGCAACCCCCACCGACAAAGGCGCGGACGCAAGTAATGCCAGCCCAACAGCGGTCAAAGAATCTCCTTGGTATAAACCCGATTGGCTCAACTTTCCCTCGTGGAAAATATTCGGCGGAGAAGAGGCTAAGCCTCAACCCAAAGCCGTGGGAGCCAAGAGCCTGACCCCCGTCGCCAAGGATACCAGTGCCGAAGCCTGGAACGAGCCCAAGGCAAAGCCCAGTAATCCCGAGGTAAGCAAAGATGCGGCCAAGCCCAAACCTGCCGCCCTGACAAATTCGGAGAATAAGCCTAAGACCGAAACGACGGTGGCAGTCAAAACGGCCGGGACGGTGGACGATTCGAAAAAGTTCAACTCAACGATCATCAAGTTATCCGAGATCAAAACCCCTTCGACCGCTGCCTCAGCCCAAGGAGTGGTGATCAACGGCGCCGGCGGCAATGTGAGCAGCAAGCCGCGTATCCCCTTGCCTTTTCGTCTCAGCGAATGGATCTCGGACGAACAGGCCCATAAGAGCTGGCGCGATAAACAGGTCGAAAAACTTTCCGACGAAGCCCGCCACCGACTCGAGCAACAGCAGAAAATTCACGGGGCGATTGCTCGCTTCAAGATTAACGAGCAGACGGGCGAGATCGAGAAAGTAGCGGAATTGCCGGAAAAGAAATAATTCCCAGTTCAGTCCCCTAAAAACAAAGCAGGGCGGGGTGTCTCCCGCCCTGCTTTGTTTAAATCGAGCCGAAGCTTATTTGATTTCGGCGACCGCGATGTTGCGATACTCGACCTTCATCTTTACTCCGCCGTGGACCTGGAGGCCGATGGGGGCCGCCTTAGGGTAACCTGCGTCGACGTAATTCGAAACCTGCTCACCGTTGATCCAGACGGAGTAGATGTCGCCCTTGGCCTGGAAGCGAATCTTGTTCCATTCGTTATTCTTCCAGAGGGCGGCGACCTTTGGAGCCCAACCGGCTTCAGGGTACTTACCGATATAGAAAGCGCCGGTCATATCCTTCTTAAGGGAACGAGAAACGCCGATCTGCATCTGGATGTCCTTCTTACCGGCGGCGTCCTTGCGAACCATGATGCCGCTGTCGATTTCGCCGCTGAAACGGCACTCGCACTCGATGATGACGTCTTGGTAGGACTTCTCGGTATAGAGCATGTTGCCCTTTTTGTAGTCCTTGAAAGCTTCCTTGTTCTCGCCCGTGAGAACTCCATCGGCGGCCGTCCAGAAGGCGTCGTCGCCAGAGGTCTTCCAGCCGGCGAGATTTTTACCATTAAAGGCAGACTCGAGCTTTGGCTCAGCGGCGGAGGCCGAGACGATGAGAGCAGCGAGAGCCGCAAGGAAACGGAAGGATTTCATGTGCGTTATGTTTGGGGTAAGAGATACGGATAGGGGTCGATTCGGAAGATACAATAAAAGAGCGATGCCGAAAACGGGTTTCCGCCTACCGTAATCCATTTGCAAGCTGTCGCGCCAGCCCCTACCCCTATCACTACCCCACCCCTATTCCCCCATGTCCACCCTCCGCATCCTAACCCTCCTCGCCGTGTGCTCTCTCACCCAAGCTGCCGAAGTAAAATATGAATTCGTGCCTAATTTCTTCGGCACGCCCCCCGGCAAGGAGCAGATCGGAAACGGACACGGCGAAATCGCCGTCGACTCAGCGGGCAACTTCTATGTCAGCGTCCAAGATAAAGACGCCGGCCTGCAAGTTTACGGAAAAGACGGTAAATACCTCAAGACTCTCGCCCTACCGGCTTCCCTGCACGGCTTCGTTATCCGTAAGACGGAAGAAGGTGAGTTCATCTTCGCGGCGGTCCTCGGCGAACAGCGCTTCATCAAAGCCAAGCTCGATGGCACCATTGTCATGGAAATCAAACCCGACGCCTTTCCGGCCGACAAGGGAAAGGCCAAGGACGGTAAGAACGCCCTAAAACTCACCAACTGTGACGTGGCTCCGAACGGTGACATCTACATCGTCGACGGCTACGGCAAGAGCTGGATCTTCGTCTTCGATAAGACGGGTAAGTTTAAGAAAGTCTTCGGCGGCCCCACCCAGATGGTGGACGACAAGGCCTTCGCTAACACCCACAAAATCTTCATCGACCCGCGCTTCTCGCCGGTGCGCCTACTCTGCCTCGACCGCGGCAACAACCGCATGTTCCACCTCGACCTCGATGGCGGTAACCCGCAGATGATTGCCAACACGGGCCTACGTAACCCCTCCTCCGCCTCTTTCAACGGCGACCTGATGTGCGTCGCCGAGATTGCCGGACGCGTCTCGGTCTGGAACAAGGAAGGCGCCATGGTCGCCTCGATGGGCGACAACGACCGCGTCGCCGAAGACAAGGCCAAGGGCATCAAGAAGGAAACGAACACCCCCAAGGTGCCCCCGGCTGACTGGCGCGAAGGTGTGGTGACCTCGCCCCATGGCATCACTTTCGACGCCCAAGGAAATATCTTAGAAACGGAGTGGAATCAATTCGGCAGAGTGCTACGCTGGGACCGTAAGTGATCCGCACTCTCCGTAGATTCATCCTGACCGGGGGAGCACTTTTGCTCCCCTTGTTTGTTTGCGCCCATAACGGTGAATTTCTACTGGCAAAACTTCAGCTCCACCCCGGCGGCTCGTGCACACTTAAGGTCACGGCTGACGCCGAAGCTAATTTCAATATTCAAGACCGGGCGCAAATGACGGAAGCCGCCGCGCGCTTCTTCGAGCTCTCCAGTGGCAAGGAGACACGACTGCTCTCAAAAATTGCCGGTGAGCCGATTTATACGACCGCCCAAAAGCTCGATCCGGAGGCGCCGTTGGGACACTCTCCCGAAGAGCTCGCCAAGAGCTATCGGCTCGAAATCGCGGAATGGAACTGGGTCCCTGACACTTCGAAGTTTGTCCTCCGCGTCCCGGAGATGAGCCCGCACACGTTCATCCTCTGGCTGGTTGATGAGCGCGTACCCGCCCAAAAACCGCGCTGGGTGATGATGATTGCGGAAGACGAGTCGCCATTGATCGAACTGTCCAAGTCAACGGAGGCGCCGCGCGACGGCTGGGACCTCCTTTTGATCGTATTAGTTGCTTTCACCATTGGCACCCCCCTGCTCGGCTCGGTCTTTGTCTGGTACAAAAATCGCCAACTTTCCGCGCCGCGCGGATAAGTCAGGCCATCACGGCATCGACAAAACCAGCCCGGGCATCGAAATGCGGATTATGTCCGCTTTCCGGCAAGGTCACCACGTTAGCTTGCGGGAAATAGCCTTTGATCAGAACCGCGTCGGCATCGCTGATATAGTGGGATTTACCGCCGCGGATAAAACGCGTCGGCCCTGGCCAAATTTCCCCTGGCACCAGCGGGTTCGAAAGAATTTCCGGCAAAGCCTGGGTGAGTCCGTCCCGATTGACCATCCAGGCCCAACTCCCCTCCGGACCCTGGCCGAGGTTCGTCAGGATAAATTGCCGCATCCCCCATTCCGGCACCGAGGTTGCGAGTTTCTCTTCGGCATCCTTGCGCGATTTAATCTCGGACAAGTCCAATGCGTTCATCGCCGTGAATTCCTGCCGGATGCGATCGGCGTAAGCGCGGGGAGCGATATCGACGACGGTGAGGCGAGTAACCAAATCAGGCCGGTCCATCACCAAACGCATCGCCACCTTGCCGCCCATGCTATGCCCGAGCAGATGGACGGGCCCGAGAGATGATTTTTCCAAAAGTCCGATTACGTCCGCGGCCTGGGCCGCATACGAACAATCCTCTCCCCAAGGCGAAGCTCCGTGATTACGCAGATCCGGCGCCAGCACGCGATGTCCCCGCTCCGCCAGCGCCACGCCGGCCGACTGCCAATTACGCGACGAGCCCAACAAGCCGTGCAGAACGACAAGTGGCGCGCCGGAGCCGCCAAGTTCACGGACGACGAGAGGGAGAGCGTTCGGCACGGGGATAAAATGATAAGTTGAATAAGAAACCTTCGGGGTCGATGGTTTTTCCATTCCGCTGGGCTTGTATCCTGAAACCGGGCGGCTAAGCGTGGTGCATGCTTCCCTGTTTACTCGCCAGCCTCGCCCTGACCGCTACGGCGTTCAGCGCCATCGAAGTCGTCAAGCTCCCGGGAGCCGAAGACTTACACGAGCCTTTCAGTATCGCTTTCGCCGCCAAGGGCGACGCGTACGGTGTCGAATTCCAGCCCGCGAATCGCATCTTTCATCTTCACGACGGCAAGATCGAATATATCTCCGGCGTGAAGTGGAACAGCATGGCCAAGACCGCCAAGGTGCCGGCTCCGGCCAAGCTCCTCGACCTGTCGCCGGCCGTCTATAACGGCATGCACGATATCTCGATCGCGCCCGACGGTTCGATCTACGCCTCCGATAGTTTTCAACATCGCATCATCCGCCTCGACCCCAAGACGCACGCTACGACGGTCTTCGCCGGCACAGGTAAATCTGGCTTCGCGGGCGACGGCGGCCCCGCCGACCGAGCGCAGTTCAATATCCCGATGTGCGGCGTCATCGATCCCACGGGAAAATTCATGGTCATCGCCGACATCGGTAACCACCGCGTGCGCCAGATCGACCTCGCGACCAGAGTAATCACGACCATCGCTGGCAACGGTAAGAAGGGATTGCCGAAGGATGGCGACGACGCTCTGCATACGTCGATGGGCGACGCCCGAGCGGCCTGCACGGCCAAGGATGGCACAGTCTACGTCCTGCTCCGCGGAGGCAACGCGCTTGCCGCCGTCAAGGACGGCAAGGTCACCGTCGTCGTGAACAAGGCGGGCAAGGCTGGACCGGCGACCGACGGACCGGCGACCGAGGCCACGATGCGCGGCCCGAAATATGTGACCATGGACGCCAAAGGCAACGTGCTCATCCTCGACACGGAGAACCATTGCCTCCGCCTCTTTGACCCGGCGAAGCTGACCATCCGCACCATCGCCGGTAATGGCAAAAAAGGTCAGGCTGTCGGTCAGGATTGGGCCGGCACGCAACTTAATCGCCCGCACGGAGCCCGCATCGGCCCAGACGGTCGCCTGTACGTGACGGATACGGAAAACAACCGAATCCTCATCGGTCCGGCCCCTTAATCAGGCTTCTAACGGCCTGGCAGGGTTTTGAGTTTGTCTCTTTTGGGAGGGGACGGTTGTTTCTGAGGTCAAATCACTTCGCAATGTCTTCGCCTGGTTCCAGCCCATCTCACCGTCCCTTCCGCCCCCACGCTTTCGTGGGAGCCCATACGGCTTTGGTCACCCCCTTCCTCAATGGAGCGGTGGCTTGGGATGACCTGAAGAAGCTAGTCGAATTCCAGATTCAGGCCGGCATCGACGGCTTGGTCGCCGTCGGCACCACCGGCGAATCCCCGACCCTCGACAACGAAGAACATATCGAGGTGATCCGGCGCACCGTGGAATATGCCGCAGGCCGCGTACCAGTCATGGCCGGCACGGGTTCTAACGCTACGACCGAAGCCTTGGATCTGACGAAGCGGGCGGACGAAGTCGGAGCCGATGCGTTCCTACTCGTGGCTCCTTATTACAACAAGCCGAGCCAAGAAGGCCTCTTCCGCCATTTCGCGCTCCTCGCCGAGTCTACCGCCAAGCCGATCATCCTGTATTCGATTCCGGGCCGTTGCGGCGTCGAAATCACGGTCGAGACCACCCTGCGCCTGCGCAAGAATTACGCCAACATCATCGGCATCAAGGAAGCGGGCGGCCAAGTCGAGAAGGCGGCTCGCCTTGTGCGCGAGTCCGACCCCGAGTTCATCGTGTTGAGCGGAGACGACTCCCTCACCTTGCCCTTCGCTGAAGTCGGCGGCCAAGGCATTATCTCCGTCGCTTCCAATCTCATTCCTGGCCCGGTCGCGAAACTGGCGAACCTGGCACGTCACAAGCAGTTCGTTGAAGCCAAGGCCCTGCACGAAAAGCTCGCCGCGATCTTCAAGACGTTGTTCATCGAGCCTAATCCTGTGCCCGTGAAGCATTGCATGCAGCGCGAAGGCATCATCCAGTCCGCTGAAGTCCGCCTGCCGCTCTGCGAGATGTCTGACGCCAATCGCCTTCAGGTCGAGAAGGTCGCCGACGCCACCCTTGCCTCTTTCCGATGAGCCAACCTACCCGCATTCTCCTCAATGGTGCCAAGGGTCGCATGGGCCAGGCCATCATCTTGGTCGCCCCATCCGAACAGGGCGCCATCGCGGCGGCCGTCGATCAGGGCGACAACCTCGCCGCGCACATCGGCAACGTCGACGTCATCATCGATTTCTCTTTTCACGCCGTCACGCTCGCCGTCGCTCAGCTCTGCGCCCAGCACAAGAAGCCGCTCGTCATCGGCACCACCGGCCACACCGCCGAAGAGAAGACCGCAATCAAAGCCGCCGTCCAAGGCCTCCCCGTCGTCTGGGCTGGTAATTACTCCGTGGGTGTCACGCTGCTAAACGCGCTTGTCCGCCAGGCGGCCCGCTCGCTCGCGGACGCCGGCCGCTGGGATATCGAAGTCCTCGAGATGCACCACCGTCTGAAGAAGGACGCTCCCTCCGGCACCGCCGAGACCCTCCTCAAGATTCTGCTCGAAGAACGTAAGCTCGCGGCCGAGACCCTGAAGCATGGCCGCGACGGACTCGTCGGCGAACGTCCGCTCAATGAGATCGGCGTCCATGCCATCCGCGGCGGCGACGTCGTGGGCGACCACACGGTCCTCTTTGCGGCTGAAGGCGAACGCCTTGAACTCACGCACAAGGCTTCCAATCGCGAAATCTTCGCGCGGGGCGCCGTCCGCGCGGCCCGCTGGCTGAAGAGCCAGCCCGCCGGCCTGTATGGCATGGAAGATGTGCTCGGGCTGAAGTAATGGTTAGGGGGCAAGCTGGCACGGTGACACGTGGACAAGGGGACTATACGGACGAATGACCGCCTTGGGTAGGGACGGCTCTCCGAGCCGTCCGTTCGCCTCAAGAGTTTCGGACCTCATCCGGCTCAACGGCGGGCTCAGAGAGCCCGCCCTACCTCGATACATGTCACAAAGGGAAACTGGAGACCGGATGATTGGCTGGGGTTTTATGTCCCAAGCTAACATTCCGGTT
>JBAXRS010000076.1:0-7096 GCA_037131085.1 Verrucomicrobiota bacterium
ATCGCCGCAGTCTTGATGCTCATCGGTATCGCGCTCTTCGGTTCAATGTCCGCCATTATAACATCAAAACTCATCCTTCCCAAAGAGACCAAAGATCACGATGAGTTACGTCACGAGATGCGCCAACTTCACGCCGAGATCAAAGACCTCCGCGACGAGTTGAAGAAGAAAAACTAAGGCGCTTACGAGCCCCAGCTAAAACGCTCCGGCACCCAAGCATATTGGTCACCCTTGGGGACGACAGTACCGATGCCAGGCCATGGTAGATGAAACCCGAAGGCACGGGATTTATTGGCCGCCATCCGCGTGAAGAGCTTCTGGCGAGTCTTGACCGCCGTTTCGGGGTCATGATCCATGGCGACCGTCCAACCAACGTTATCGAACATGAGCACATGGTGGTGGACGACGTCGCTAATGTGCACGAGCGATTCCTCACCTGAGCGGATCTCATAGCACGCATGCCCATCCGTATGCCCAGGGGCGGCGATGACTTCGACAGCGTCGTGGAAAAGCTTTTGGCCGTTTTTGGCGATGACCAGTTGGTCCTTCAGGATGTCGAAGTTCTTGCAAATCGTCTTCACCATCGCGGGCAAAGGCTTCTTATCACGCTTCGACTTGGAGAAGTCGGGGTTCGGGCCGCGCCAGAAATCGTATTCCTCCTGCAAGAGGTAGATCTTGGCGTTCGGGAAGGCCGGCTTGCCGTCGGCGACAAAACCATCGAGGTGGTCGGAGTGCGAGTGACTGAGGAAACCGGTGGTCACCTGCTCGGGTTTGATACCCAGCTGGCGGAGACCTTCCGCCAACCAACCGAAATTAATATTCGGATGACGTTCGCCGAAACCGGCATCGATCAGCGCGACCTCGTCGCCGATCTTTAAGCCCATGATATTAATATAAAGCGGCAGCGCATCGAGGCGCTCGCGGTTGAAGGTCAAAGACTCTTTCATCTTCGGCCGATCCGCCTCGGGCCACATCAACTCCAGACCCTGTTTAAAGAGCATATGACCGTCGCTGATGGAGAAGGCCTCAATCTTACCGATGTTGAACTTATAAACGAAAGGATTGGGGGGGCGTTTGAGTGGCGCCTTAAACGCGTCGGCTGCGGCTAGGCGCGAAGCGGACGCCAGGCCGGCCAGCGCAAAGGCGGCGGCGCCAAGGAAATCGCGACGAGAAGACGGGAGGGATACGGAGTCCATAAAGGGTACCCCTGAGTCTCACTTTGCACTTCCAATTATCCAGCCATTTAAACGATGGAATGTGAGCAGCTTAGCTTATCGGGATATAAGTTGAAACCCCAAGCCGGCTGCCTTGTCTTATCCCTACCCCATGGCTCTCGCCCCTCGTCTCACTCTGTTATTTTGCGCTTTCAGCATGCTTCCGGTGTTCGGGGAAGAGGTGCAGTTTAATCGCGATATCCGCCCGATCCTTTCCGAGAACTGCCTGAGTTGCCACGGCAGCGACGAAAAAGCCCGTAAGGCCAAACTACGACTCGACCTCTCCGACGAGGCCACGCGCGAGCACAAGAATGGCACGCCCATCGTGCCGGGCGACCTGAAGAAGAGCGCCGTTTGGGAGCGTATTAATTCCACCGACGAGGACGAGGTCATGCCTCCCCCCAAATCCCACCTCACGCTCACGGCGAACGACAAGGCGAAAATTAAAGCCTGGATCGAACAAGGGGCGAAATATGAGGACCATTGGGCCTTCGTCGCGCCGAAGCGCCCTGCCCTGCCCGCCACGAAAAATCTTAACCCGATTGATTGGCTCGTCCGCAAGAAGTTAGCCGATGAAGGCCTGCAAGCCTCCCCGGAAGCCGATCGCTATACCCTAATCCGTCGTCTTTCTTTTGACCTGACCGGACTCCCTCCCTCCGCCGAAGAGGTGGAAAGTTTTGTCCAAGACCACAACCCCGATGCTTATGCCCGACTTGTCGACCGTCTGCTGAAGAGTCCGCACTTCGGCGAACGCATGGCGCTCGATTGGCTCGATGCTGCCCGCTATTCGGACACCAATGGTTTTTCCATCGACGGCGGACGACACCTCTGGCTCTGGCGCGATTGGGTTATCCAAGCTTTCAACGACAATATGCCTTACGATAAGTTCATCGCCGAACAGATCGCTGGCGACCTGATGCCTGATACCGATGACGGTAAGCTCATCGCCACGGGTTTCCAGCGTAACAACATGAACACGCATGAAGGGGGCACCATTTTGGCCGAGAACCTGGTCAACTATAACGCCGATCGCGTCAAGACCCTCGGCGAATCCGTCCTCGGGCTCACGCTCGGTTGCGCCCAATGCCACGACCATAAATTCGACCCCATCAGCCAGAAAGATTACTACCAGATGTTTGCTTTCTTCAATACCCTGGAAGACCGGGGCGTAGACGGTAATGCCGGCGTCAACTCACTGCCTTCAGCCATGCGGAAGACGGTTTTGAAAACGGACGAAATTAAAACCCTCGAAGCTCGCCTGGCGTCCTTGCGAGATAAATTACGCACGCCGAACCAGCCGATACTGAGCGCGTGGGAAAATATTCAACAACTGCGAATCCAAGAGCGTCGACTGGGCCTCGAGCTGATTCCGATTAAATTGATCAAGATTTCCACACCCAATAGCGGCGTCGGCTTCACCATTGAAGGGAATAAATTTATGGGCTTAGGTAAGGCCGTCTACGACCTTTTGGGCGAAACCCCGAAGACCCAAGCGCCGATCACCGGCCTGCGCTTAGTCTTTCCCAATGTCGATGAACCAGCTAAGACCGCCAAAGGAAAAGCTGTCGCTAAGCCGAAAAGCAAAATGGCCGGAGATTTCCCCGCCAACTTCATCCTGACCGCCGTGGACGCGACCGCAGATAAAATCCCCGGCGACCAAGTTAATATCCACAAGTTGATAAAATTTAGCCGCATCACCGCCAGCTCATGGGTAGAAGGTTTTCCGGCTGCAGATGTCCGAGCCTTTGACGTCCTGAGTAGAGGCTGGGGTCCTGACCCTAAGCTCGAAGGCCCGGCGCACATTACGCTCACCTTTACGACGCCGATCACGGCCGAGACGCATCCCTATTTGACGACTCAGATTTATTTCGGAAACCGTATGGGCGGCAATCCGAGCTCGGGCGAACTTTTCGCAATCACGGGCCATGATAATGGCACGGATTTACCTGAGCACGTCATTCGCATCCTGGAAACCAAACCCGATCAGCGTTCTGCCGCCCAAACCGAATCTCTGTGGGCCTATTGCTCAGCTCATTCTGACGAAATGAAGCCGACTCGCATCGACCTCGCCAACGCTGATCAACGTCTCAAGTCCCTTACGGAGCCGCAATCCACGATGGTCATGAATATCGCTGCCAAAGCCCGGGAGACGTTCATCCTTAACCGCGGCGACTATTCGCAACCAACCGTCAAAGTCGAAGCCGGCACCCCGGCGAAACTTCCAGCCATGCCCGCCGGTTCTCCTGCTAATCGCTTGGGCTTGGCCAAATGGTTGGTGATGAAAGAAAATCCGCTCACCGCGCGTGTCGCTGTTAATCGCACCTGGAAACTCCTTTTCGGCACGGGCATCGTGTCTTCGGTTTCCGATTTCGGCTTCCAAGGCCAATGGCCTAGTCATCCCGAATTACTGGACCAATTGACCGTCGATTTCGTCGAGTCTGGCTGGGACGTCAAAGGCCTCATTCGCCAGATCGTCAGCAGCGCCACCTATCGTCAGACCTCACGGACGTCCCCCGAACTGCTGGAGAAGGATCCCTCGAATAAGTTGCTCGCCCGAGGGCCGCGCTTCCGGTTGCCTGCGGAATTCATTCGCGATAATGCCCTTAAGACCAGTGGCTTGCTCGTCTCTCAGCTGGGCGGCCCGAGCGTCAATCCGTACTCACCTTTCGATCTCTGGCGTGAAGTCAGCCACTACGGCAGTTCGCCCGCGACTTCGCAGGTCTTTGTCCAAGACCACGGCGAAAAGCTTTATCGACGTTCGATGTATACCTACTGGAAACGCACCGCTCCGCCGGCCAATATGGTGACGTTTGATGCGCCAAATCGCGAAGTCTGTACGGTCAGCCGAGGTAATACCACGACGCCGCTGCAAGCTCTCGTCACTTTGAACGACGTGCAGTTCGTCGAAGCATCAAGAGCCTTCGCCCAACGTATTCTGAAGCATGAAGGCAACGACGAGGCACGGCTACGCTGGGCCTTCCTCGAAACCTTATCCCGTCCAGCCTCTGATCACGAACTTGAGGTCGTGCGCCACGCCTTGGCCCGCGAACGAGCCCGCTACGCAAAGGATACCGACCGAGCCGCTAAGGTCTTACAGCAGGGCGAATCGCCTCGCGACCCAACCCTTGATATTTCGGAGCATGCCGCCTGGATGCAGGTAGCCACCCTTCTCCTTAACCTGAGCGAAACCGTCACCTGTAACTAATTCCATGAACCCCTTCGCAGAATACCAAAACCATCTCGCCCGCCGTACCTTTATCGGTCAGACCGCCCGCGGTGTCGGCGGGTTGGCCTTGGGCTCCATGCTCTTCCCTGAATTGCTGGGTCGGACGGACGTCAGTAAGTCCCAAAAGGTCCGGGAAGGCGGTTTGTCTGGCCTTCCGCACTTCGCGCCCAAGGCCAAGCGGGTCTTGTGCTTGTTCCAGTCTGGAGGCCTATCCCACGTGGACCTCTTCGACGACAAACCCGCCTTGCACGAGATGGCTGGTAAGGACCTTCCACCGTCCATCAAAGGCACCCAGCGTCTCACCGGGATGACTTCTGGGCAAAAGGGCTACCCGGTTCGCCCTCCGCTTGAGAATGGTAAACGCTGCGGTAAGCACGGTACCTGGATCAGCGATCTACTTCCGCACATCCAGACCATCGCGGATGATATCTGTATTATTAAAACGTTGAACACCGAGGCCATCAACCATGACCCGGCAATCACGTTCCTGAACACCGGTAACCAACAGCCGGGGTACGCCAGCATGGGTGCTTGGGCCAGTTATGGCCTGGGAACCGAAAATGCTAATCTCCCAGCCTTTATCGCTATGGTCTCCCAGGGGACGGGGAAGAATCCGGGTCAACCGGTCTTCTCACGTCTGTGGGGCAGTGGCTTCCTTCCCTCCAACCATCAAGGCGTCGGTCTGCGCCCCGGGGCTAATCCGGTGTTGTATTTGCAAAATCCGACCACGGTCGATAGCGCCCAGCGCCGCGAGATGCTCGATGACCTCTCGTCCCTCAACGAGGCCCGCGCTCGTGAACTCGGCGATCCCGAGACCCTGACGCGCATCAAGGCCTACGAGATGGCCTTCCGCATGCAGACTTCCGTACCCGAGCTCGCGGACATCTCTCAAGAGTCACGCGCCACCCTCGACTCGTACGGACCCGAAGTAACCCGTCCCGGTTCCTACGCGGCCAACTGCCTACTCGCCCGTCGGCTACTCGAGCGCGACGTCCGCTTCGTTCAGCTCTTCCATCGCGGCTGGGATCAGCACGTCGCTCTGGCCCGCCAACTGCCCAACCAATGTCACGACATTGACCAGCCTACGGCCGCACTCATCAAAGACCTCAAGGCTCGTGGCCTACTGGAAGATACCCTCGTCGTTTTTGCCACGGAGTTTGGTCGCACCGCCTTTACCCAAGGCGGCTTCGGTAATCCGGCCAGTGGTCGCGATCACCATGGCCGCTGCTTCTCCATCTTCTTGGCTGGGGGTGGTATCAAACCCGGATTCGAGTACGGACAAACCGACGAGTTCTCCTACAACGTCGCCAAAGATGGCGTCCACTTACGCGACCTCCATGCGACCATCTTGCATTGCATGGGTATCGACCATGAGCGCTTTACGTTCAAGTTCCGCGGCTTGAACGTCAAACTAACCGGCGTCGAAGAAGCCCACGTCGTCAAAGGCGTACTCAGTTAAGAGCACACCTTTGAATGACGGTGGGCCATATTCGCCCGTTGAACGGAGTTACCTGATCAGTACGCACGGATTGCCCGTGTCGTGCGTGGTGAGCCAGGGGTACCCCTTCAGGACCAAAGAGGTCACCGTGAAATTAATCGTACCCGTGAGAGTCTTGCCCATTTTAGGACACGAAATATAAACATGGCCAGTGGCATCAGATTTGGCTGAAGCTTTTCCGTTCACTAAACCCGAGACGGTGACGTAGACCAAGACGTTACGCAACGGATCTCCATACTGATCCACAACCGCGATGTCGGCCGTTGCGATTCCTTGATAGGAATTGGCCACGCTCCAGGTCGGAGTCATCGAGGCGATCATGACTTCGGCAGGGAGCACGCCCGCGGCCGTGATGTTTTTAGAAGCAACCAACGAAGCATCGCCCCCGTTATCCTTAACCTGCAAAGTCACCGTATAGGTGCCTGGAGCGGCGAAGGTGTGCGAGGGTGTTGCCAAGGTGGAGGTGTTGGTGGACGACGAAGGGTCGCCGAAGTTCCAAGCATAGGAAGACACGATACCATCCGCATCGGTGGAGCCAGTACCCGAAAAGCCGAGGGTGACCGGAGCGCGCCCTATGCTTTTATTGGCAGTGATCACGGCAACAGGTACGACATTAGGGAGCGCCGACCAGCTGCCCGTGAGCCCATAGCGACCGAGCGAACCGTAGTTCGTGAACCCGGCGCTGGTACCGACGACCGTTCCGGTAATGCCAGTGTTGGTCCAGACTTGATTGGGGCCAGTCTTTGTAGGGTCATAGCCAACGCCATTCACCTTAATGTAATAGTTGCCCGCGGATGGCACGGTATAGCTCAGGGAAGCGCCCAGACTATTCGTCGGATAGGCCGTGGCAACCGTGGTACCAGCGGAATTGAGTAAAGACAGGCCGATCTTCAGGTTCCCGTTCAAGTTGCGATACTTGAGGTGAGGCGTGGCGGTTAACGACAAGGGGCCGGGGAGCGCAGTGATTTTCATCAAGTCGACATCGGTGCTGCTGGCGATGATGCCACCGGCGGTGATCGACGAACCCGAGATCACGGTCGCCGTAGCCAAAGTATCACCATGGTCATCATTGGCGCCGACAAGCTTGGTCGCCTTGGCGGAGATCAAAGCGATATCGTCCTGCGTGCCCGTCGGAGCGGTATTATCGTTACCGAAGTA
>JBAXRS010000077.1:0-7040 GCA_037131085.1 Verrucomicrobiota bacterium
GGCTGTCTCGGGTAGCGTGGCAATCACCGCGGGTACTCCTCAGGATTTCACCGTCATGGAAGTCGGGGTATCTCTCGAAGTGACGCCGACGGTTGGCCAAGACGACTCGATTGCCCTAAATCTTAAGCCTAAAGTGACCGAGTTCGAAGGCTTCGTCGAATACGGCGGGACTTCAATCGCTATCGCTTCGGGCATGACAGTCTCAGTGCCTTCTGGTTTCTTCCAGCCAATCTTCTCCACGCGTGAAGTTACGACTGAAGTCACCGTCTTTGACGGGGCTACGGTTGTGATCGGCGGTTTGACTCGCGAAGAAGTAAAGACGGTGAACGATAAGGTTCCGGTCTTGGGAGACATCCCTCTTATCGGTGCAGCTTTCCGTTCTACGGGAAAAACCACGACCAAGCGCAACTTGATGATCTTCATCACCGCCAACCTGGTTTCGCCCGGTGGTGCTACGCTCCGTAGTTCTCACCCTGGGATGCGCGCTGGCACGACCTTCTCGAATCCCACGCTCACTTCCCCGGGTGGTGCGGTTTACCGCGAACCGATTGAAGCCGTGACTCCGACCTCCGCTTCGGCTCCCTCCCAGCCAGCCGCCGAGCCTGTAAAATAAGCCTTAGCTTATTTAAGTTGAGAGACAGGCCCGCCTTTGGCGGGCCTGCTTTTTTCTCGATGGATGGGCCGGGGGGCCTGAGAATAATCGCATGCGCTGGCTGCTCGTTGACGGATTCAACTTAGTTTTCCGAAGTCACTTTGCCATGGAGCGCTCCAATCTGCGCCGGCAGTCGGATCAGTTTCCGACTGGGGCTTTGCACGGATGGATCAAGACCCTGATGGAACTGCGGGAAACCGAGAAGCCAGACCGCTGCGTCGTATTTTTTGACTTAGGGGGCTCGGATCGTCACCTGGCGGTCTTGCCGGAATACAAAGCTCAGCGCGATGAGACGCCAAACGAGATCGTGCAGCAATTACCTGAAATTAAAAAACTGACCGCCTTGCTCGGCTTCCAAGTGGTGGAGCAGCGTGGGGTAGAGGCAGATGATCTGATCGCCACAGCGGTCAAGGTGCTCTCGGGTTCGGGTAAGGAATGCATTATCGTCAGCGCGGATAAGGATTTCGGACAATGCGTGGGCGAAAAAGTTTTACAGCTAGCCCCCCCGCCGACGGCGAATCCGGCTTTGGGTTGGAGGCGGCTAGACGCGGCTGGAGTCACGGAGAAGTTTGGTGTTCCGCCAGAACGAATCGCTGACTACCTCGCCTTGGTCGGCGATACTTCAGATAATATTCCAGGCCTGCGCGGAGTGGGCCCCAAGACGGCGGTCAAGTGGCTCATGGAATACGGTAGCTTGGAAGGAGTCCTGGCTGCGGCCGCAACGATTCAGCCGGAGCGTTTCCGAGACCAGATCCTAAGCGAGGCTGATCGGATGCGGAGCAATCTCGGGTTGGTGACCTTCCGAACGGATTACGCTTTCGAGCCAGGACAATCTCCGCGCGAAGACATCGCCGGAGTCGAAGATTTTTTGGCGGCCATGGAGATGTTTTCGACTCTCAAGCGCTATCAAGCCAAGCACGGTCGCAGCGTCCCGGAATCGCAGGTCGTAGCGCCGCCGGCGCCGGCGGCGACCGAGCCTAAGCAGGGCGAGCTCTTCTAGGGTAATAAAAAGGCCCGCCATTGATGGCGGGCCTTTTGCTAAGAACGAAGCGTGGGGCTTAGTTCTTCTTTTCAGTCAGACGATTTTCGACCTTAGGGGCGTCGAGCGTGGTAGCGGCCGCCTGCTGCTGCTGGCTGTTAGCGAAGAGATTCTGGACCTGGTTCACTTCTTCCTGATTCAGGAGGAAGACGAACTTAGCTTCGAGTACTTCGATTTCGTAATTGTGGGTGAGCGAATAGCCGACGCTTTCAGCCATCTCCTTGTTGCCCTTATCGAGCAATTCGGTGGCTTGATCGAGCTGGGTCTGGATGCTCTTCTTCTGTTCATCGGTAGTGGCGCGCTTCAGCAGCTCAGTGAGCTGGAGGAAGGCATCGCGACGAGCCTGGAGTACTTTGACAAACTGTTCGAACTGTACGACGAACTCCAAGCCGCGGATTTCAGCGGTCTGCAGAAGACGACGGTCACCACGGATGACGATCTGCTCTTCCTTGAAATCTTTCGAGGCGCGGGCTTTGACGGCTTCTTCTTCCGAGATGACCGCCATCAAGCGGAGCGAAGTGTTGACCAAAGCGGTCTGACGATTGGCGAGGGCCGGGATGCTAAAGCTCCAGACCTTGGCGAAGAGGGCGTCCTTTTCGTTGAAGTCTTTAACTTCAGATTCGCCAACTTTGGTCAGGGCATCGCGCTCGACCGTGGTGAGGGCGGACTGGATGCGCTGCTGGAGTTGTTGGATGCGGGCGAACTGCTGACCGAGGGTGCCGACTTCCTGCTGGAAGCGAGCAAGCGAACCTTGGTTAGAGATCGTGAGGACGACTCGGGCCAAGTTTTGGCCGAGAGGGAGGAGCTCGATGACTGGACCTTTAGGGGCTTCGGTCGGAGCTGGGGTTTGGGCTGCGGTGGTCATGGGTGTGTGAGTTTAGGGTTGGGGTAAAATTATTTCTTTTCTGGGGATGCGACGGATTTTTCGACCTTCTTGGCCTCATCCTTTTTAGAGTCTACCTGAGCTTGGAGGCTCTTTTTCTCTTCGTCGCTGAGCAGGGTGTAGAGTTTGGCTTCAGCCGTCTGAATGGTGAGTTCGTTAGGCAGGTCGTAAGTCCGGGCCTTTTTGAATTCTTCAAGGGCCTTGTTCACTTCGCTTTGGGCGTTCTTTAAAGCTTCTTCGACCTTCTTTTTGTCTTCTTCCTTGGTGAGGCGAGGCTGCAGGTCTACCAGTTGCTGAAGGGCCTTGCGGCTTTCAAGGACGCGTTGGACCAGGAGCTTAAAGCTTTCGACATCAACGGCGCCGGTCACGGTGTCTTTCAGGAGGAATTTCTTATTGTCCCCACCGTTGATCACGGATTCAGCTTTGAAGTCCTTGCCGGCGGCTAATTTGATATAGTCGTCATTGGACAGGGCAGTGAGGATCAGAAGCTTGGTTGGGATGACGGTATACTGGCGGCTCAGGTCGAAACCGTAGGCCTTGGCCATGGCGGTGTTGTCGGCCTGAAGGCGGGCTAATTTGCCTTCCAGCTCGCGGGTACGCGCTTCGCGTTCCGGGGTGGTGAGCGCTAATTCCGCGAGCTGCTTAACCTGAGTTGCGTCAGCTTTTTCCTGCGAGATAACCTTAACGTTCTGTTCGAAATTGGCGAACTCCTCGGCGGAGCCGATGTTCTTCACGAGGACAAAGCGTTTGCCATCGACGTCGAGTACTTCGACTTGCACGTCCTTTGGTGCTTCGGCAACGGGTGCGACCGGAGCGGCAACAGGCTTTGCTTCATCGGCAGCGTAAGCTCCGAGGGCCAGAACAGAAAAAAGAAGGGCAAGTGTCTTCATGAGGGTGCGAAAGGATAGGAGGTTTGAACATACCCCTTTCCTCCCTCTGGACTACAAAAAAATGCTCCTTAGCCCTATTTTAAAGGCTTTTGTAGTGATCGGTCGATGATACTGGATAAATCAACCGAATCCGCCTGTTTTTGAAGATCTTCGTCTGCGAGTATCGCTCGAACTTTAGGATGGTCAATGAATCCACTTAAGTCATTGTTAGTCAACAGTTCACGAACCTTTTTATCTTCCCAAGCCTGGTAAACGGTGGGGTGGGTGGCGAGGGCGCGAATTTCAGGCATGGCCATCAATCGCTTGCGAGCCTCCGAGTCCGCCATGAGCAGCCGCACTTGGCCAATTAACCTGCGCTGCTTTAAAGGGATGGGCGACCAGGTCTTCAATTTAGCCGTTAGGGTCGTGGCCGCTAATTCATTCCGGGTTTGAACAAACCAATTCCTTTGGGCCTGAGCGGGCGTTTCGATTAAGTCATAAATCGAGGCAATAGAGGCCAAAATGCCCACCAAGATTCCAAAATAAAGGGCACCGGTCCAGCAGCCCACCAGGGAGCCGGAAATCGGGCTCTCGGCTTCATCCTGCCCTTCTGGCCGCTTCCCCAGCCACCAAGCGAGGGTGTAGCAAAGCAGCCCTGTTAGGCACGTAAGCACGACCAGCCCGGTGGCTCCACGAAGCAGCCAAGGGTAAGTGGTGCCGTGAAGGCAGGCATGTCCGCAGTCAGGGCCAAAGATCCAACCCGCAAGCAAACCAACCGTAAGTGAGAAAGGACCGGCGAGTTGGCGAAGCGGCCCGCGCTTATAGCCACGCCAGGCGCCCCGGATCATGAGCATTAAAAGAAGGATGCCGGCAATCCATAGGGTCGGCGAGGCGTCAGGGAGAGAGGGCATGGGGGCAGGTTATCCTATGATTTTGCGGATGGAGGCCTCGCGCGCTTCGATGCTTTCGACGAGTTTGAATTGCACGAGGGCCCGGCGAAGGTTGTGCCCCGGGTAGCGCACTTTAAAATAAGTATCTCCGGCCAAGTGGTCGGCTAAGAATCTTATGCCGAGCTCCAGCGGGATCAGATGGATGCAGTTAAAGAGGTACCGGTGGTCGTTTTGGCTGAGGAAGTCTTTGGCGTGCGATTGGTAGCCTCGGTAAATTGTCGTGAAAAGTTCGAGGTCAAAGATGACCGAACTCAAGTTAGCCGCGTCTTCCCCGGCGGGATTACAGGCCGAACGCGTCGCATCGCCGATGTCATAATGGACCAAGCCGGGCTGCACGGTATCGAGGTCAACGATGCAAGTGCCGCGGCCGGTGGCTTCGTCAATCATCACATTACCCACCTTGGGGTCGCCGTGGGTGGTGCGCAGTTTTAATTCGCCCCGCTGCAAGGCATCTTCGAGCACCGCGCAGCGTGCGCGCCGTTCTTCGACAAAAAGCAGCGCCCGCTTAGCTTCAGGGGAGGCCTGCAGCAGGTCACGCGCGCGCGAAGGTGTTTTATTCGCATCAAGTTTAGCAAGGTATCCCGGGGTGACGTGAAAGCCGGGTAGCGCGTAGCGAAGCAGCGTGGGCGGCAGGTCGCTGACCATGCGGTGGAAATGTCCGAGGACATAGCCGACTTCGTGCGCGTGCTCGGGATGCTTCACGCTCTCGAAGGCCTGCGCGCTTGCGATCTGCGAAATCGCCCGCCAGAGATCACCCTCGCTATCGGTCACCCAATCTTCGCCACCCTTGGTCTGGATGATTTTGGGAAGTTGCCAGATGCGATCCGATTGATCGATTTCGGCTTCGAGCTTGGTGTGGCAGTGGTCCGTCAGCACCCGCATGTTCTGCATGATGGCTTCGGGTTCGGGAAAAACGGATTTCCGGATGCGCTGGACGACGAAGCGCTGCTCGGAAAAAGTCGTCCGAAAAATTGCCAAATAGGTATCGTTGACGTTCCCGGAGCCGTAGGGTTCGACGCTGACCAGCCGCCCGGGGACATCGAATTGGCGAGCAATAAGGGCGGCGCGCATGGGGATTAGCCTCAATTTGCGGTTCTTTTCGGGGGAGGCGAGGGCATTCCCATCACGCCAAGGCTTGATTTTCTTTTTCGCCACCTCATGTTCCACCTTCCCCTGTGCCGCCACCTTAGCTCAGTTGGTAGAGCGTCTCATTCGTAATGAGAAAGTCGCCGGTTCAAGTCCGGCAGGTGGCTCCAGCACGGGGGGTTCAATTTTCTTCAGCCTATTTGCCACTCCGGGTTTTTCTCCCAATCTCTTTCTTATGAGTCTCGCCGACCAACCACCCCGTAGCCGGGATTTATCCCGCCGCTACGATCGTGACTTCAGGGCCGACGAGGCTTATCGGGCAAGTTTGCCTGATATGCAAAATAAGGATGCCAGTCAGATACAGGGGGCCAATGTGCCGATCCAGCACGTCGGCATCTCCGGGTTCCGGCTGCCGATGCAAGTCGTCACGCGCGATGGCAAGCCCATCACGCTCGAATGTACCGTGACGGGTTCGGTCTCTTTAGCCGTCGATCGTAAGGGGATTAATATGTCCCGGATCATGCGGACTTTCTATGAGTTTAAGAATCGAGTGATTTCGCATGAGCTGTTGGAAGAAATCCTCATCCGTTATAAAAAAGACCTCGAATGTAGTCGGGCTCGGATTCTAATCGAGTTTCAGTACCCGATCATGCAGAAGTCGCTGCGCTCCAGTCTCGAAGGGTGGCAGTATTATCGAGCGGTGCTCGAGGGCACGATTGATAATCTGGATCGCCTCCGCCGTTACGTGCATTTCGACTTCATTTATTCCTCCGCTTGCCCTTGTTCGGCGGAATTGACGGAACACGCCCGCGAAGCCCGCGATACGTACGGCATTCCTCACTCGCAGCGCTCCAAGGCCCGCGTCGTCGCCGAAATCTCTTTAGGGAAGGCCCTCTTCGTCGAGGACATGAAAGACCTCTGCCTGGCGGCCTTGCAGACCGAAACCCAGGTCATGGTCAAGCGCGAGGACGAGCAGGCTTTTGCCGAACTTAACGGAGCTTATTCCAAATTCGTCGAAGATGCCGCGCGCTTGGTTTACGAACAATTTGACGCCGATCTGCGGGTCCGGGATTTCGTCATCGCCTGTTCGCATTTGGAGTCCTTGCACTCCCATGATGCCGTCTCGGTCATTAATAAGGGGATGCCAGGCGGTTTATCGGCCGATTTCCACAACTTTAGAGACCTTATTTGCTAGTTCGCTGACGGCTTGCCCAAGTGCGGTGGCCGTCTATGGTCACTTTTACGAGGGGGTAGCTCAGTTGGATTAGAGCAGCAGCCTTCTAAGCTGCGGGTCGCGGGTTCGATTCCCGCCCTCCTCACCACTTTCTTAGTCCGCACCGCTCCAGGCGGAGCGGCCGAGGCTTGCGAGTTTATCCACCATGGGCTTAATGGCGCGCATGCCAATCCACGTTGCTCGTAATTCTGCCCAGCTCGGCATTTTTAGCGCCGAAGAAATCCAAGCCGGATTGCAGGCCGGCCGTTTCAGTCCCACCGATCTCGCGTGGCGGGAAGGGATGGCTGGCTGGACACCTCTCGGCGAATGGGCGGAGTTCCGCGCGAG
>JBAXRS010000078.1:0-7018 GCA_037131085.1 Verrucomicrobiota bacterium
ACGGCAAAGGTATCCAGAACATCTACCCGCCCCTCGCGAAGAGTAACTGGATCGATGATGACGAGCGCGTCACCAAGATCCTGCTCAAAGGACTCTGGGGCCAGATCACCGTCAACGGACAGCACTTCGACCCCACCAAGGGCGTCCCACCCATGATGGGCTTCGGCGGACTGCTCAACGACGACGAGGCTGCGGCGGTGCTCAGCTACGTGCGCCTCTCCTTCGGCAATAACGGCAAGTTCATCTCGCCCGCGACCGTGAAGAAGATCCGCGAAGCCACCAAGGATCGCATCAACTTCTACATGACTGAAGAGATTCTGAAGGAACACCCGCTCAAGGCGACGCCTCCGGCGAAGAAGTAAGCGAAGGCGAAGCCTTCGAGGGGGTATGTGGGCAAGGTGACACGTGGACACGACTAGTTGACCGGTTGACCAGTGGGCCAGTTGACAAGGGAAAGACATGGTGACGGTTACGGGCATCGGCCGTTCGGCCATCGGGAGCTGGCGCCCGGCCTCCAGCGGCTGACTACTGAACGGCTGATTCCTGAAAGGCTGACCGCTGTGGCCGTCACCCGTCACCCGAAACTGCGTCATAGGCACAAAAAAGCCCCCGACATCGGGGGCTGATTCGAGAGGCTGGTAAGGCTTACTTGCCGCCGCAGCAACCGGTCGAGGAGGGCTTGTCCGTGGAGCCGCAACTGCAACCTCCACTGGTACCGCAACCGCAGCCACTGGAACAACCACAGGTATTCACGCAGCAGAGGGCACAGCGGCGGGACCAGGTAACGATTATGGCGAGGACGATCAGACCGATGACGGTCGGATCCTTGAGACCGCCGAGGAAGAACTGATGGACCGCGGCGATATTGAACAAGATGGCGCCGACGAGGAACAGCCCCAAGACACGAGTACGAGGGAGAATCAGCAAAACGCCGCCAACGATTTCCAGCACTTTGATGAGCGTTAGATAGCCGGAGCCGTACATCGCACCAAGGAAGGCAGCCGCAGGCGTACCAGCCGGAGGGCTAGGCACCACGACAAAGTGGGCAAAAAAGTTTAGGCCAAAGAAGATGAAGGCTAGGCCGAGGAGGAGCGCAGCGATGCAGGGGAGTTTTTTCATAGTAATGGCAGGTTAGCCTAAATGACCACGGATGAAAGGGCTAACTTCAGAGAGCCTTGTGGGAGCCATCGCAAAGGGCGCCCTTCTTGGAATGCTTACAGGCACAGAAATAGACCGTACCATTGGTTTCGGCCTTATAAGGGACCGGCGTGAACGCGGAACCCTTGTGGGCGCCATCGCAGAAAGGCTGCGTCTTGCTGTGGCCACAAGAGCACCAGTAGTAGGTCTTACCGGCTTCGACGAGGACGGGGAGAGGAGACTTCTGGGGAATATGGGGGGTGGACATGGAGTGAGAGTATCGAGTTTAGAGTATGGAGTATAGAGGATTACTGTGACGATTTCAAGCGAGGTCGAAGAGGAGCGCTTCGAGTGGGCCGGTGGAGTTGAAGGCGAACGTACCCGCGTCTTCCGATCTGACCGCATCACCAGGCGAGAGCTTCACACCGCCAATCTCGACTTCGCCGGCAATCAGTTGGAACCATAATCCCCTGCCCTTACGGAGTGCGTGTGAAATCGTCGCGGCCGAATCGGTCTTCACGCGATAGACATCGGCGTCCTGGCTGATGTGTGCGGAGCCCTCGCGTCCATCGTTGGAAATAATCAATATCTTAGGAGCGGCGAGCTGAGCGGGCGTCGGCGTCCATTCGGCATAACGGGGCTTCAAACCCGCGCGGTCTGGCTGAATCCAGATCTGGATAAGATGAAGACGGTCGGACTTTGAGGGATTGAACTCACTGTGTTTTACGCCCGTGCCAGCGCTCATCACTTGAATTTCGCCAGGCTTCAGTTGCGCATGGTTGCCCATGCTGTCGCGATGCTCCAAGGCACCTTCGAGTACGTAGGTAAATATTTCCATATCCTTATGACCGTGCGTCGGGAAACCCATGCCTGGAGCCACGATATCCTGATTAATCACCCGTAAAGAACGGAAGGCTATGTGGGCCGGATCGTAATAATCCGCGAAACTGAAGCTATGGCGCGCCACCAGCCAGCCGTGGTCAGCTTGCCCGCGCTCCCTGGAACGTCTGACCGTAAGGTTCATATAGGAGCCAACATGAGTAAAAAAACGGCGAAGTCCATCATGAGACACCATCGCCCCGACGCTGACCCCGCTGAACTGCGTCAAATCGTTGAAGCGCACAAAAGGTAGGGGCGCGACTGCATCGCCCCCTACCATAAAAACCAGTCTTTATCATCCAACCTTGATCCTCCATCTTCTTCCCAAGATGTCCCGCCTACTCGCCCTTCTCCTGTCCCTCGCCACTGCCGTCGCCGCTCCATTGCTCGATCACACTCCGGGCATCGTATCTTATACTTTTCGCAACGAGTTCAAAGCCGACATGCCCGGCACGTTCGATAAAGTAAAGGCCTTCGGCATCACCGATATCGAGATGTCCAATCTCTTCGGACAAGAACCCACCAAGATTCGCGCCTTCATGGACGCACGCGGCATCAGCTGCTCCTCCTATGGTTGCCAATATGGCGATGCCCTCAAAAAGACCGACGAAGTAGCCGCCATCGCCAAGACGCTGGGAGCGAAGTTCGTACGCGTCTCGCTTCCCAGCGGCAAGAAGCCCTTCGACAAGACGGAAGCAGCCCAGCGGACCGCCGAAATGAATACCATCGGCAAACTGCTCCGCGAAAAACACGGCCTAACCTTCTGCCTCCACAACCACGGCATGGAATTCGTCGCCGAAGGCCAAGGCACATTGTATGATTTCCTAATGGAGCAGACCCGGCCGGAAGACGTCAGCTTCGAACTCGACGTGCTCTGGGCCTATCTCCCCGGTGCCGACCCGGTCGCGCTCTTCGAGAAATACGGCAAACGCATCCCGCTCATGCACGTGAAGGATGTCCGCAAGGGGCTGCCGCGCACCTGGGGGCATAAATATGACTCCGATAACGACGTCACCCTGGGCACGGGCCAGCTCGACCAGGCCGCCATTTTCGCCGCCGCCAAGAAGGCCGGCGTGAAGCACTACTACCTCGAGGACGAGAGTTCCCACTCCCTGACGCAAGTCCCGCAGTCGATCGCCACCCTGAAGGCCGATCGCTGAGACCATCGGCAGACCGAAAAGGATAAGTTAAGGGCGGAAATGGGCCTATGTTGGGGTTGAAATCCCGGGGTCGGCGGTCTCTTTTATAGGCCTACCAGCGGAACACCCGTGCTCCGCTGACTGTCTTATCCCCATGCCTCCCAAGGCCACCCTCTTTCTCGGCGTCTTCCTCGCCGCTCACTGCTCAGCTGAACCGATCAACTTCAGCCGACAGATTCGCCCGATTCTCTCCGAGAATTGCATCGCCTGCCACGGCCCAGACGAGAAAGCCCGAAAAGCAAAACTGCGCCTCGACGACGAGCAAGACGCGAAGCGCGAACGTAAAGGCGATTACGTAATCCTGACCGGCAAGCCCGAACAGAGCGAACTCATCAAGCGACTAGAAACCCAGGACCCCGAGGAAGTGATGCCTCCGCCGAAGCAGCACAAAACTATTTCGCCGGCGCAAATCGCACTCCTCAAGGAATGGATCAAACAAGGGGCGCCTTGGGGACGTCATTGGTCCTACGAACCGGTGGTTCGGCCAACGGTACCCAAGAACACCGAAGCCAACCCTATCGACGCCTTCCTCACCGAACGGCAACAACAGGAAAAACTTTCGTGGTCTCCTGAAGCTCCGAAAAATATCCTCATACGTCGCATCGCCCTCGACCTGACCGGCTTACCACCGACGCCAGAGGAAATTGCGAAGCTCTCGACGGCTAAGCACGAAGACATCGTCTCCTACTATCTAGCCAAACCCGCCTACGGTGAACACTGGGCCCGTCAGTGGCTCGATCTCGCCCGCTACGCCGACAGTGCCGGCTACCCCAGCGACCCGGGTCGTGAAATCTGGGCCTACCGGGATTGGGTGATCAAAGCTCTGAATAAAAATGAACCGTTCAATCAATTCATCGTCGAACAGATGGCGGGCGACCTGCTACCGAAACCCAACGAAGACCAGATTATCGCGACGGCTTTTCATCGCAACACGATGACCCAGAACGAAGGCGGCACAAGCGATGAAGAGTTCCGTAACGCCGCCGTCATTGACCGCGTCAATACTACCTATGCGGTCTTCATGGGCACGACGATGGCCTGCGCTCAATGCCATACGCATAAGTATGACCCCATCACCAACGCGGAATATTTCCAGTCTTACGCGTTCCTCAATCAGAGCGCCGATAGCGACAAAAAGGACGAAGTGCCATTGCACGAAATCTATCCGCCGGGCGTCAAAGCTCAACGCGACCAATGGATGAAGGACGCCGTCGTCGCCGAAGCCGTTTTTAAAAAGCCGAATCCAGCTTGGCTGGCGGGCTACGACGAATGGCTGGCCAAGGATCCGAAACTCACCGAGAAAGGACTCAAGGCCGCCCTGGCTGCCCCGATAGACAAACGCACCCCGGCGCAAAAAAAACTTCTGACCGATTATTACGTCCGCAATGTTTCGCCGACGACCAAAGCGGAACGACAAGCTGCCAATGAACTGAAGAAGAAAATTGCCGACTCCAAGCCGGTGACAGTTCCGATCATGCAGGACCTGCCCGCCGCCCAACGTCGCAAGACCTTTATTCAATTGCGCGGCAACTGGCAGGCGCTCAGCGACGAGGTCAACGAAGGCGTGCCCAAGAATCTTTCCACCTGGGACGAATCTTTTCCGAAGAACCGCCTAGGCTTCGCGCGCTGGATCGTCAGCCCCAAGAATCCGCTGACCGCCCGCGTGACCGTCAATCGGCTCTGGGAAACAGTCTTTGGTGTCGGGATTGTTCGGACCAGCGAAGAATTCGGCAGCCAAGGCGACCTACCCATCCACCCCGAGCTGTTGGACTGGTTGGCGGCCGAACTGACAGAAAGCGGATGGGATATTAAACATATCATCACCCTCCTCCTGAACAGTCGGGCTTACCGCCAGACTTCCGCCAGCAGCGCGAACCTCAATGAACTGGATCCGGACAACCGCTTCGTCGCCCGTGGACCGCGCTTTCGGCCTTCGGGTGAACTGCTCCGCGACCAGGCCCTCGCCGTCAGCGGCCTCTTAAGCTCCAAGATGTACGGCGCACCGGTTCGCCCAAGCCGACCGAACCTCGGGCTCACCATCGCTTTCGGAAGTTCCGGGGACTGGACGACCAGCACCGGCGAAGATCGCTATCGTCGCAGCCTCTACACGGATACCCGACGCAGCACCCCCTACCCGAGCTTTGCGACCTTTGACGCGCCAAACCGTGAGACGTGCGTGGTCCGCCGCGGACGCTCCAACACCCCCTTACAAGCTTTCGTCACGCTCAACGATCCCGTGTTCGTCGAGACCAGTCAAGGACTCGCCCGTCGCCTACTCAAAGAAGGCGGCTCGACCGATGAAGCTCGGCTGCAGTTCGCGTTCTCTCTTTGCCTTTCACGTGCCGCGGACGCCCATGAACTTGCGACCTTGAAAAGCCTGCTCGCGAAGTCCGTCGCGCAGTATAAGACTGACACTGTACTCGCCCTAAAGATGGCGACGGATCCACTCGGGCCGGCCGAAAAAAGTGCCGACATCGCGACCCTCGCCGCCTGGACGGCCGTCGCCGGCGTCATCATGAACCTTGACGAATTCCTCATGCGCCGCTGAGCCAAACAGACTACCCCCACCCCTAAACCTTTCCGTCAGATGCCCCCGCTCCATCCCATCCGTGAAGCTGAATTACGACTTCAGACCCGTCGTCATTTCCTCAGCAGCGTCGGCCAATTCAGCCTCGGTGCCATCGCCCTGCATGCGCTCAAAGGCGAAGCCGCGCCCACGGCCCAGGACAATCCACTCGCGCCCAAGAAGCCGCATTTTAAAGCCAAAGCCAAACGGGTCATCTACCTGCACATGTCAGGCGGTCCGCCCAATCTTGATATTTTCGATTATAAACCCGAGCTCGTCAAACGTAACGCGGAGAACTGCCCGGACTCCTTCCTCAAGGGCCGTACCTTTGCGTTCACCACTGGCGTACCCAAACTCATGGGCACCCCGCGGACGTTCAAGCAATACGGCAAGGGCGGACTATGGATGAGCGATGCGGTGCCTAACTTCCAAACCGTCGCCGATGACATCACGCTCGTGAAAGCGATGCATACCGATCAGTTCAATCACGCGCCCGCCGAACTCCTACTCTTCACCGGCCATGCGCGCCAAGGTCGTCCGTCGATGGGTTCATGGGCTACGTATGGACTCGGCACCGAGAACCAAGATCTTCCGGGTTTCGTGACGATGATTTCCAGCGGCACGCAACCCAGCGGCGGCCAAGGATGCTGGGGCAGCGGCTTCATCCCCTCGGTCTATCAAGGCATCCAATGCCGCAGCAAAGGCGACCCCGTGCTTTTCGCCAATGATCCACCGGGCATGACGCGCGATCTCCGTCGCGCCACCCTCGATGCGCTCAAAGACCTCAACCAACGCCAACAAGACGAACTCGGGCATGCCGAGACCGTCACGCGTATTGCGCAATACGAACTCGCCTTCCGCATGCAGACCAGCGTGCCCGAAGTCATGGATATCTCCAAAGAGCCTCAGAGCGTGCTCGAGGCCTATGGCGCCAAGCCCGGCGAATCTAGTTTCGCCAATAATTGTCTACTCGCGCGCCGACTCGTCGAAAAAGGCGTACGCTTCGTGCATCTCTTCGACTGGGGGTGGGATTTCCATGGTACGGGGAAAGAAACTGGTATCAAAGAAGGCCTCACCAAGAAGATGGCGGCGACCGATAAGCCAACTGTCGCGCTTATCAACGACCTCAAACAACGCGGATTGCTTGACGATACCTTGATCGTCTGGGGCGGCGAGTTCGGTCGCACGCCTTTCCGCGAAGGCCGCACGGCCAAAGGCGACGTCCTTGGCCGCGACC
>JBAXRS010000079.1:0-6636 GCA_037131085.1 Verrucomicrobiota bacterium
CCTTAGGTAGGGACGGCTCTCCGAGCCGTCCGTTCGTCACGAGAGTTTCGCACCTCATCCGGCTCAACGGCGGGCTCGGAGAGCCCGCCCTACCCAATGCCCGCAGCATATTATCCGGTTCCCGGTCTCCCCTTGAGTTCACCCCTTGTCCACGTGCCCACGTGTCCCCTCGCTCGTGCGCTTACCGCCCGAGCGCCGCTTTCACCAACTGATCCGCGGTCGCGCCGGCGCCGAGTTTCGTCAGCGCGGTACGCACGCCCTTGTCGGCGTCGACGGGCTTGAAGCCGAGCGCAATGAGCGCGGCCAGGGCATCGGATGCAGGCGTAGGCGCGACGGCACTCGCCGAGGCTAACGTCGAGACCACCGTCGCGCTCGTTCCTTCGAGGCCGACCTTATCCTTAAGCTCCATGACGAGACGCTCAGCGGTCTTCTTGCCGATACCCGGGCACTGCGAAAGTAGAGCTACATCCCCGCGCAGAATCGCATCACGCAGAATCGGCAAAGCCATCCGGCTTAAAATATTCAGCGCCATCTTAGGGCCGACCCCGGAGACTTTCTCGACGAGCAGTTTGAAGAACTCGCGTTCCTCGGCGACGGCAAAGCCGTACAGGGCCTGACCGTCTTCGCGGAAGACATGATGAATGAGCAAGAAGACTTCCGCACCGAGCCTTGGGAGGCGCTCGGCGGTGGTGACGGGGACATTGACCTCGTAGCCCACGCCCGAAGACTCGATGACGACGCGCAGGACGCCAGCTTCGATAAGTTTACCGCGGAGAGAGACGATCATAGCGCAATAAAAGCGGAAGCGGCCTGGGAGTTAAGCCCGAATCTCGATGACGAAGCCTTTTAAGTAACGGCTTTCTGGAAAATTTAACAGCACCGGGTGGTCGGCCGGCTGGGAAGTCCGCTCCAAGACGACCGCCTCGCGCCGGGCGTCGGACGCAGCAGCCTCGATGACCTCGAGGTACATCTCTTCCGAAACGCGGTGCGAACAGGAATAAGTAGCCAGGATACCGCCGGGAGCCAGCAGGCGGAGCGCACGTAAATTAAGTTCCTTATAGCCACGCAAGGCACCGTCGACCGAGTCTTTGCTGCGAGCGAACGGCGGCGGATCCAAGATAATGAGGTCGAACGAGGCTTCGCGGTGTTCGGTGAACCAATCGAAGACATTGGCGACTTCGAAAGAGGCGTTTAACCCGTTACGTTCGGCCGCAGAGCGAGCGGCCGCGATGGCATCTTCGGATGAGTCGAGCCCCAGGACGCTCGCTGCGCCAGCCTTGGCACAGGCCAGGCCGAAGCCGCCCTGGTTACAGAAAGTATCGAGTACCCGCCGACCCTTGGCGAGTTTGGCCACATTCGTATGCTGATCGAGTTGGTCGAGGTACATCCCGGTTTTTTGGCCGCCGACGAGGTCGATCTTAACCTGCACGCCGCCGACTTCCATCCATGAAGGCTCCAGCACCTTGCCCGAGGCCGTCCGTATCTCGACGGCCATGCCTTCGAGTTTACGGGAAGATGCATCGTTACGGATGACGATTTCGCGGGGCTTCAGTAAGCGCTGCAAAATATCTAAGATCACGCCAAGTCGCAGATCGATACCTAAGGTCAGCGCCTGGACGGTAAGTAGATCGTTATAACGATCGACGACCAACCCCGGGAGACTATCCGCCTCGGACCAAATTAGACGACCGACCGGCTTGCCGGCGCGACGTTGTACGGCGGCGGTGACCAGCTCTTCGAGCAAAGGCCCGTCGAGCGAGATGGGCCGACGCGAATAACGACGCCAAGCGATTTGCGATTTCCCATTCCAGAGACCTGCGCCAACGCAACGACCTTTCACGTCGCTCAATTCGACGCACTCGCCATCCTGCGGCGGTTGACCGGCAAAATCTACTTCCCCAAGAAAGGCCCAAGGGTGACCATGAAGGGCGCGGGCGGGACGTCCGGGGCGAATACGAATAGCTCTTATCATGATAATTAATTAACCGCCTTCAACTTCGGCACCACCCAAGCAGCCGTCAAGACTACGGGCAACCAAGCCGCGACGATGGGCGGCAGGGCTCCACTCTCGCCGAAGGCGGAGCAGAGCGACGAAATAAAGAAGTAGACGAGGAAAAGCCCAAAAGTCTTGGCCACGCCGACCATCGGGCTGATGCGCCCGCCCGCGACAGAAAAAGGAATGGCGACGGCGATGACGACCAAGCAAATCATCGGCGCGGACATGATGGCATGATAACGCATCGCGTAGGCGGCGTTACGGCCGGTCGGATTCGAACCCGTCTGCTCGACGAAACGACTCACCTCGCGCAGGGATAATGTGTCCGGTGCGCGCGTCGCAAAAAGCATGACCTCGGGATCGTCGTCGTAATCGGGCACAGTCAGTTCCTTGAAACGAGGCTGCGATAACAGCGAGCCGGTCGCTGGATCAAAATGCAAATCGCGCCCCTCGCGGAAGGTCCATTGCCAGCGCCCGGCGACTTTCTTGAAATCGGCGAAACGAGCGGAGACCGTCCGGAGTTCGCGCCCTTTTTCATCAAAGGAGTGTACGATGACCTCGAAGGCCTGGCCAGTCGTCAGTCCCAGGCGAGTCATGAACCACAGCCGATGGGCTTTGGTATTATCAAAAGAAATAAATTCGCTCTGATTCGAGGGCAGCACCGCGCCACCCTTCTTACGGAGGGCGGCGAATTGTTCGCGTTCGTGGATTGCGGTTTGCTGCTCCAGCGCATCAGGCACCCAATAGGCATTCAACGCGGCGAGAGAGCCGGCAAAAAAGAGCCCTACCGCCCAAAGCGGGGCGGTCAGGCGCCACATGCCGATACCAGCGGCACGAGCGGCGGCTAGTTCCTGGTTTCGATTCATTGTCGCCAAGACAAAGATGACCGAAATCAGCAAAGAAATCGGCAGGAGCATCGACATGAACGTCACCAAGGAAAGCCCGAGATAAGTGGTGATGGTCGTGAAAGAAGAACCCCAGGAAAGGAATTCTGGTATCCAATTATAAGCCTCGGAGAGCATCAGCAACCCGCCAAAGCTCAGGAGGCACAAGGCGAATACCTTGACCCATTCCGTCAGTAAATAGCGATCGAGGATACGCACTGGAACGAATGACAACACGGACGGCCCTTCCAGCAACCCCAAAGGGTGGCGGCCGTACTTTGTTTACCGCCCAACCGGCCCGCCGGCCGACTTAAACAGATTGAAACCTTTGGCGGGATTCCCTGTATCATTCATAAGACCTTACCCCCGTTCAGGCCACTCACCCGGCAAGCCGGTTCCTTTCCCCACCTAAATTTGCAAAAGTTCATGCCGCGGACAACCCACCCTCTGCCGATCCTGATTGCCGGCCTGATTGCCACCCTGCCTGGAGCTTGCTTCGCCGTCGAACCTAAGCCGCTCGACTTCAACACCGACATTCGGCCGATTCTCTCCGAAAATTGCTTTTATTGTCACGGGCCAGACGCCAACAAACGCAAATCGAAACTCCGCTTGGATATCAGGGAAGAAGCCCTCAAGAAAAAGGCTTTTGTGCCCGGCGACATCAATGCCAGCGAATTAGTCAAACGCCTCTACTCAAAAGACTCGGAAGAAGTCATGCCCCCGCCGGACTCCCATCGCAGCGTGACGGAGGCCCAACGAGCCATCTTGAAGCGCTGGATTGCGGAAGGTGCGGTCTACAAGCCGCACTGGACCTTCATCGCGCCCGTCCGTTCTCCACTTCCCGCGAACGGTGAAAAAAATCCGGTGGATGCCTTTGTGGTCGAAAAGCTGACCAAGGCCGGCCTGACACTTTCAACCGAAGCCCCGAAGGCCACGTTACTGCGCCGCCTTTCCCTGGACCTTACCGGACTGCCCCCCTCGCCCGAAGAAACCGCCGCCTTCATCGCAGATTCGAGCCCCGTTGCTTACGAGAAACAAGTCGATCGGCTGATGGCCTCACCGCACTACGGCGAACGGATGGTGCTGCCGTGGCTCGACGCCTCGCGTTATGCGGACAGCAACGGCTTCCAACAAGACGGGGATACCTTCCAGTGGATCTGGCGCGACTGGTTGGTGAAGAACCTTAACGAAGACAAGCCCTTCGACCAGCTTAGCACCGAGATGCTGGCGGGCGATCTGTTACCCAACGCTACGCCCGAGCAAAAAATCGCGACGGCCTTCAATCGCAACCACATCCTCAACGGTGAAGGCGGTAACATCGCCGAGGAACAGCGTTATGTGAGCCTCTTCGACCGCGTCGAAAGCACCACGACCACTTGGCTCGGACTCACAGTTGCCTGCGCCCAATGCCACGACCATAAGTACGACCCGATCTCGCAGAAGGATTACTACCAGTGGATGGATGCCTTCAACCATGTGAAGGAACGCGGCGTGCCCGGCGGCGGCCCCACGCAGACCGGCGGCCGCAGCCGCTTCCGCCTCGACACCACCGTCGTCGAAGCCCCTTCCGCCGAACAGGCGGCCGAACTCACCAAGCTCCAAGCTGACTTTGACACCAAGAATAAGGATTTCTTCCCCCTGCAGACCAAGGCCTTCGAAGCCTGGCTCGCTAAGCCGACCAAGGATAAGGGTATGCTGCCCAAGGAACTCGAGGCCCTGCTCGCGCCGGAAAAGAAACGCACGGCGGTGGAGAACAAAAAACTCCGCAGCCACTTCGATAAAGTCGTCTTCGTCGAAGAGCGTAAAAAAATCCCAGGCGTCATGGCCATCGACAAGGCAAAAACCGCGCTCGACGGTTTCCGGGGCGACGTCCTGCCCCGCGTGATGGTGATGTCCGACGAAATGCCGCGCGATACCAACATCCTCGACCGCGGCGCTTACCTCTCGAAGAAGGAAAAGGTCACCTTCGACGCCCCGAGTTTTCTGCCACCGCTACCGAAGAACGCCCCGAAGAATCGTCTCGGGCTGGCCCAATGGCTTTTCACCCCGGAGCATCCGCTCGCGGCGCGCGTGCAAGTGAATCGGCAATGGCAACAGCTCTTCGGTAAGGGTATCGTGCGCACCTCCGAAGACCTCGGTGTCCAGAGTGATCGGCCGACGCACCAAGAACTGCTGGATTGGCTTGCCGTCGAATTCCGCGAATCGGGATGGAAGTTGAAAGCGCTTCAGAAACTCATCCTCACCAGCAAAACCTATCGTCAGTCCAGCCAAGTCACGCAGGAACAACTGCAGAAAGATCCGGAAAACAAACTGCTCTCGCACGCCCCTCGACTCCGGCTGCCTTCGATGGTCCTGCGCGATGTAGCCTTAGCTTCCAGCGGTTTACTTAACGGAAAAATCGGCGGCGTGCCAGTCTACCCTTATCTCCCCGACAGCCCTTGGGAAAGCCTCGCGATCACGAAGGAGCGCGACTTCTCCTACCCGCAGTCGAAAGGCACCGACCTCTATCGTCGTTCGCTCTACACCTTCTGGCGCCGCACCATCGCACCGGTGAACATGTTCGACAGTTCCGCGCGCCAGAATTGTCGCGTGCGAACGGCCACGACTTCTTCGCCCCTGCACGCGCTCACGATGCTCAATGATCCGACCTGGGTCGAAGCCGCGCGCGTGCTCGCTCAACGCGTGACCCAAGAACAGACGACCGACGAAGCCCGGCTCGCGCGCGCCTTCGCCCTCGTACTCGGCCGTGAACCTGTCGGCAAGGAACCCGCCCTGCTCGCCAAGATGCTCGCCAACCAACGCGCGGTCTACGCCGCCGACAAAAAGGCCGCCGACGCGCTACTCGTGATTGGTGAAAGCAAACGCGATCCGATGCGCCCCGTCGCCGAACACGCCGCGCTCACCGCCACCTGCCTCGCCCTCTATAACCTCGACGCCGCCATCACCCGCGACTGAACCCCATGGACTTCGAACTCTCTCCTTCCGAATGGCGCGAGCGCCTGACTCGCCGCAGTTTCCTTAGTGCCGGCGTCCAAGGCATCGGGGCCGTCGCCCTCGGCTCCCTCCTCGCCCGCGACGCCAAAGGCGCGGCCAATCCCATCGGCGGGCTGCCCGGCCTACCGCACTTTGCCCCCAAGGCTAAGCGGATGATTTGCCTCTGGCAGGGCGGCGGCCCATCGCACGTCGACCTCTTCGACCACAAACCGCTCCTTGAGAAAATGGCTGGCCAGGAGATCCCCGCCAGCGTGCGCGGCGACACCCGTCTCTCCTCGATGTCAAGCGGCTACGCGAAATACAACTGCGTCGGTGCCATCAAACCTTTCAAGAAATGGGGCTCCAGCGGTATCGAGATGAGTGAGATGCTGCCCTTCACGGGTGCGATCGCCGATGAGCTCTGCATCGTCCGCTCGATGAACACCGAAGCGGTGAACCATGCACCGGGCGTGACGTTCTTCATGACCGGCTCGCAGATTCCCGGCCGCCCTTCGATGGGTGCTTGGCTGTCTTACGGACTTGGTACGATGAACGAAGATCTCCCTTCGTATGTCGTGATGACATCGTCCGACGCCGCCAAGACCTGCGGTCAGCTCTTCTTCGAACACTACTGGTCCAACGGCTTCTTGCCCGGCAAGCATCAAGGCGTCCGCTTTCGCGGCGTCGGCGATCCAGTGCCCTACGTCGGCAACCCAGCTGGAGTCAGTCGCGAGGCGCGCCGCACGATGCTCGACGACATGCAGGCGCTCAACCGCGAGCACC
>JBAXRS010000080.1:0-6127 GCA_037131085.1 Verrucomicrobiota bacterium
AGGACGGACTTGTTGCCCTTGGCGTCAATCTTCCAGACCGTATCGAAGTCGGCCGTGATGATGAAGCCGCCGGCGAAGACCGTGCCCTTGGGGTCGTTGAGGCCCGTGGTGAAGTCGGTGACGGTCTCGCCGTGGACGCGGACGATTTTGCCGTCGCCGTCGCCGGCTTTGCGGCTGACGCCCATCAGGCTGACGAAGAGGTCGCCCTCGAAGCCGCGGGTAACGCTCTCGGGCGTAGCGCCGACGGCGAGCTTGCGCGGAGCGGCCGACAGCGGGAGGAAGGCAAGGGTGACGAGGAAGAGAAGGGCGATCTTCATAAGGCCCTTATTTCCGTCGCGGCGCCGCGCGGAGTCAAGCGGTCAGCCGACAATGAGCCAGACCGCGGCGAAGGCCGTGAGCCAAGCCAGGACGGACTCGAAGGCGTCCTGTTTGATGCGCTTGAGGATCTGCCAGCCGAGCACGATACCGACGACGACTCCCGGAAGTAGTACGAGATTGGTCATCAGTGACGGTCCGGTGACAAGCCCGAGGCTGCCGCTGAAAGGCAGTTTGAAGAGGTTGATGAAAAGGAAGAAGCGGCAGAAGACGCCGAGGTGTTCCTTCTTCTCCAGACGTTGGGCGAGCAGGTAGACCGTCATCACCGGCCCGGCGGCGTTGGCGAGCATGGTGGATACGCCTGAGACGAATCCCATGCCCCAAGTGAAGGTACGGTGGTGGGTGAGCGCGAGGAGTTGTTCGCGGCGACGATTGAGTACGACGTTGAAGGCGAGCAGGGCGAGTATCAGTACGCCGATAACGATGCGTGCTGTAACGTTGTCGACCTGGTCCAGTAAGAACCATCCGGCGACGACGCCGATAATCGCCGCGGGGACCATGGGGATAATCTGCCGCCAGCTGCCGCCTCCGCGATTGATGAGGAAGCCCATGAAGTCGGCGACGATGAGCATCGGTAGCACGATGCCCACTGAGGGCTTGGCACCGAAGATCTTAGCCATCAACACGACGTTGAGGGTAGCAGTTCCGGCTAGGCCCGATTTTGACAACCCGATGCAAAGGGCGCCGAAGAGGGCGAGCAGTAGAATCCAGCCGTCAGCGGGGAGCAGGGTGTGTTCGTGGATCCAATTCATCATTCGCCGCAGTGAGTCGCAATCCGACTCAGCGGGCGAGCGTCTTCATCTGCAGGTGGCGGTATTCCATCTGGCCGCGATCGCCTTCGAGCCCGATGGGTCCAGTCTCGGGAATCTTCAAAGCGTCCTCGAGGACTTCCCCATTGCATTCGGCATGGGCGATGCCGCCCTTCACGGTGACGATGAGTTCATTCCAATCTTGGGCCTTATATTTCTTTAAATCTTTGTAAGGACCTGCGAGAAGGTAATCGCGACACTGTAACTGAGGCTTGCGCAGAAAGACGCCGCTGTCGGCGTTGGGCGTGGCCCGGAACTCGAGCTTGAGGATGAAGTCTTGGGGGAATTCCAGCTGCGTCGATAGCGCCTGGATGCGGCGACCTTCGGCGGGGGTGGTCACGACAAGGCGGCCGTTGATGGCTCGGTAACGTCCGTCGGAACTTGTGGCCTGCCCGTCGAATTTCTCCTCGGCCTTAATCTCGACGATAAAGGGAGCATCGGGCTTGGGTGCCTTCGGTGCCTTGCGGGGCGGGGTGATGCGGTAGCCCCAGCCGGTGAGGTCCTTGCCGTTGAAGAGGCTCACGAAGCCTGGGTCGGGCTTGAATGCCTCGGCTTGAGTGTCGAGGTAACCGAGCGTCGCGAAGAGCGGCCGCAGGGCGGAGGCCCATTTGGCGTAACCTGCACCATTGAGGTGGAGTAGGTCGGGAAAGAGAGCGGGGAGGGCATCACCTTCGGCATTGGCGAAGAGTCCATAAGTATCGAGTACCGTGAACTGCGGGTCGTTCTTTACCGCGGCGGCCATCAGTTCGTTGACAGCGAGGATGATTTCCTTCGGGCGCTTCTTCGTGGCGGAGCTTGGGAAGATGCGACAGACGATGACCGGCATCTTCGGGTCATGGGCTTTGAGTGCAGCGACGATCTTCTGGAAGTTACGGCCTATGGCATCGACGGGCACTTCGACCTCGATGTCATTCGTGCCCATCAGGAGCACCACCGCTTTCGGGTGGAGCGAGAGCACGTCTTCCTGCAATCGGATGAGCATGCCGCGGGTCGTGTCGCCGCCGATGCCGCGATTCGCGAGCTTCATGCCTTCGAAGGATTGCTTGAAATCTGTGCCCCAGCCTTGGGTGATCGAGTCACCGAGGAAGACCACAGCGCCTTGGTCTTTGGCGACGTCGGCGGCCCACTGCGGGCGGATGACGTTCCATCGCTTCACATAGCCGTCGTAGCGGCGGAGCGCGCCTTCCCCTGGGAGAGAGGCTTCGGCATCCTGCGCTGGGATCACGAACTGAGCGGGATCCGCGGCGAAAGTGGCCAGAGGCATGAGCAACAGGCAAGCGAAGCGGGGTAAGTGCACCCTTTTAAGACAGGCGGACCTTGGCGGGGTTGCAAAGGTTAATGATCAATCCTGCCTCCTGAAAATAAACCTAATTTATGCCTTAGTGGCCTGAGCGGCACACCAGTCGTTCCACATCTTCAGGAAAGCAGCTTCGAGATCGCGAGTCAGGCTGATCGCATCGCAAAGCGGGGAGGCTGCCATGCGGGGGCGCAATCCTTGACGGAGTTTCGCCAAGCGTGACAAGTCCTGGGCGGTTTCGATGGCCTGGTGGACGTAGGCTCCGACGGTGTCGGTGGCAAATTCAGGAAGTCCAAGATTGGACAAGATGCTCAAGCCGGCGCGACCGACGCTGGTTTGGCCGATCAAGGACACGACCGGCACACCCATCCAGAGTGCATCGAACGTCGTGGTCATCCCGTTATAGGGGAAGGTGTCGAGTGCGATATCGATCCGATGATAACGTTTTAGGAAGCTGCCTTGATGCGAGGTCGGCGTGGTCGGTTCGTAGTCGATGAATTCAATCCGTTCGGGTGCGATGCCCTTTTGGTGCATGAATTCTCGGGTGCGAGCACGATGGCTTCCAGGATTATTTAATAATACGAGGTGCGAGCCTGGAACGCCCAAGAGAATCTGCGCCCAACATTCGAGGATGGCGGGGGTGATTTTGCAGAAATTATTAAACGAGCCGAAAGTGACGTAGCCATTCCGTTGGGCCGGCAGGTCGCTTACTTCGGCGGCATCTTCGGGAGCGATGTAGCACTGCCAGAGGTGTGGTAAGGCAAAAGGTTTTTCCTGAGAGATGCAGGGTTCACCGCCAGGGGGTTCGAGAAAGGCATCGGTCAAACGGTAATCGATTGCATCGACCCCGGAAGATCCCGGATAGCCGATCCATGAGATTTGAATTGGGGCAGGTTTGAGGGCGAAGGTGACGAGACGATTTTCGGACGTGTGAAGCCCTAGGTCGATAAGCAGGTCGATCTGGTCGTCTTGAATGACGGCCGCTAATTTTTCATCGGACAGCTGTCCCACGTCGCGCCAAAGATCGGCTTGCGACTTGTAAGAAGGCGTCATGGCATCGTGCGGATTTAGGCAATAGCAGACGACTTCGAATCGCCCCCGATCATGATGGATTAAGGCGGGAAGCAGGGCGCGACCAGCAACGTGGTCGCGCAGGTCGGCCGAAACGTAGCCAATCTTGAGGCGGCGTTTTTTGTCGGGCGTATTAAGGTGGGGCCGACGTTGTGAGTGAAGCGGCTCGGAGTGGTGCTGATTCCAAAGACTTTGTTGCCGCAGCAGCGCGCGGGTGTCGTCGGTCAGGTCATACAGTAGCGTCAGGATGAGGTTGCTGCGCAGTGAGGCCAGCGCTGGATGCTTTTCGGTCGTTTCGGTCAGGAGGGCGATAGACTTTTCGATTTGGCCGTGGTTTTTATAGGCGAGCCCAAGGTTATTTTGAACGACCAAGTGGTCGGGATCAAGAAGAGCGGCGCGCTCGTAGACTTTGATAGCTTCGTCCAGTTCGCCGGAATCTTTGAGGAGGTTGCCCAAGTTGTTCGCGACGGCGATATCGTCGGGGAAGCGTCTTAGACGTTCGCGATAATGGGCGATGGCTTCGCTGCGTCGTCCTGCGCCGTCGAGCACGGTGCCGAGATCAAGTTCGCAGGGCGGGAAGTCGGGGCGAGTTCGTCGGGCGTTCTGATAGGCAAAGATGGCGTCTTCCCATTGGCGCGTCGCCATGAAGGCCCGCCCCATGTTGTAGAAAGTAACCCCGCATTCCGGCTTCAGCTGCAGGGCTTGTTGGAAGTGTGTGATGCCCAAGGCATACTCCTGATTGTCCACCAGTTTGGTGCCGAAGTTGGTGTGATAATGCGGAACGTTGGGATTGAGTTGAATCGCGCGTTCGAGGTATTCGCGACCTTCGGCCCAACGCCCGCCATCGACCGCTACCACGCCCAGGAGATGAATTAGGTCCGAATTGGTCGGGAAAGTCTGAAGAAGCTGTCGATAGAGTTCCTCAGCTTGGGCGTGTCGCCCCGCCTGATGGTGAGTCATCGCGAGGTTGAGTGCCTCCTGAGGATTTTGAAAACTCATCGGCGTTGACGATGTGCCGATATCCTAAGCAATGGCTACCCTTATTTGCCTGCGGCCTTCTGGGCTTTCGCCTTCTTGCCGGCTTTAGCTTCGGCACCTGGGTAGGGGGTGACGTGGGCACGTTCGGCCCAAGCATTCCAGAGGGCGGCGAGTTCCTTGGCTTTGTCAGGTTGGCTCGTAGCGAGGTCGTGGAGTTCGGTACGATCAACTTTCATATCGTAGAGCTCCCAGGTGCCGGTGCGGCTCCGGCGAACGAGTTTCATATCACCGACACGGACGGCGGCATTGCCTTCGTGCTCCCAAAACAACGCATCGCGCTGGATGGGGTCATTGCGAAAAGCGGGCACGAGACTACGCCCTTCCATGGGCAGGATGGCATGACCGTTAAAAGTCTTGGGGTAGGTGGCGCCAGCGACGTCGACGGCCGTTGCCATGATATCGATGAGATGTCCAGGCTGAGTGCGGAGTTCGTTCTTGGCGCTGATGCCGGCGGGCCAATGAGCGATCAGCGGACTCGAAATCCCGCCTTCGTGATTAAAGTGCTTGTAGAGACGGAAGGGAGTGTTCTCGGCGTAGGCCCAGCTTTCGCCGCAATACCATTGAGAGGAGGCGGTAGCAGGGTCGCCGTCTGTTCGTCCGTTGGCGCCAGATTCCGCATTACCCCCGTTATCACTCATGAAAAGGATGAGCGTATTATCGAGGACGTTGCGCTGTTTGAGACCGGCCACCAGGTCGCCGATGGCTTTATCCATATGGTTCACCACGGCCGCATAGACCGACATGAGATGATCGAAACGTTCCTGATCTTTGGTGGGGACTTTATCCCAGGCCTTGACGGCTTCGGGCAAAGGTGAGCTGGCCCACTTCTTATCGATGATACCCATCTCGAGTTGGCGGGCGTAGCGCCGGGCACGGACTTCTTCCCAGCCGATCTTATATTGACCGAGGAATTTCGCGATGTCGGCTTGCGGTGCCTGCAAGGGGAAGTGTGGAGCGTTGTGGCAGAGGTGGAGGTAAAAAGGCTTTTTCACTTCGATGGCTTCGTCGATGAACCTCAGTCCGAAGGTGGTCCAGAGATCGGTCGAATACCAGTTCTTGGGCAGACGCGCATCGTCGTTTTTGATCAGCGCACCATTGAGATAGAGGCTGGCCCGTTGGGCTTCGGGAAAGTAGAAACCTCCGGCGGGGGCGTGGAGACTGCGATCAAAGCCACGCGTCGAAGGCGTTACGCCTTGTTCATGTCCGACGTGCCATTTGCCAGTCATCGCCGTGAAGTATCCCGCTGGTTTCAGTACTTCTGCAAGGGTCACGCAGGTGTCGTTGAGATGTCCGACGTAGCCGGGGACGTTTTGGTTATTCACCATGTGGCCGACGCCGGCTTGATGGGAATACAGTCCCGTCAAGAGTGCGGCGCGGGTGGGGCAGCAACGACCAGTATTATAAAACTGGGTGAAGCGCAGGCCGTTCCGAGCTAAGGCATCCAGGTTAGGCGTTGGGATCTCGCTGCCGTAGCATCCGAGGTCGGAAAAGCCCATGTCGTCGACTAAGACGACAATGATATTTGGTTTCGTCGGCG
>JBAXRS010000081.1:0-5974 GCA_037131085.1 Verrucomicrobiota bacterium
CAAAGGTTGCCAACCCGAAAGGGGTGAGAAATTGCCCAAGAAAGGCAATTACCGGAATCTTGGCTTCCGCGCCCCAAGCTTACGTCGCGCCTTAACTTATTCGGCTCGGGCTCCTTCAAGGGAGAGTGGAAGTGAATTCATACCCTCACGGCACGTGCGGAGTCTTGCGTCTAGCCAGACGAAGGGTTCAATTCTCCTCACACCTATGAAGGCCGCCCTGCTTCTTGCACTCTTATCTTTTTCTCTGTCCGCGGCTGATCAGCCCAAGGTTGCCCATCGCTTCGCCATCGACCGGACGGTAAAGCCCGCGATGGATGAACTGATCGCCGCTGACGCCAAGGTCGAGATCTTGGCTACGGGGTTCACCTGGTCAGAAGGGCCCGTATGGTTTCAAAATAAACTTATCTTTTCGGATGTTCCTAATAACACGGCTTTCGCTTGGCGTCCAGGAGCCCAGGGGGAAGAAGTTTTTCTGAAGCCCAGCGGCACCTCGGAACCATCCGGCCGGCAAGGCTCGAACGGCTTAGCGGTCGACCTTAAGGGCAACTTATTGCTCTGCCAGCATGGCGATCGCTGCGTGGCACAGCTTTTGCCCGACAAGAAATTCAAGAAACTCGCCACCAATTTCGAAGGGAGTCGTTTTAATAGTCCGAATGACTTGTGTGTCGCCAAAGACGGAGCGATTTATTTTACCGACCCGCCCTATGGCTTGGGCGATGAAACCGCTGAACTTGACTTCCACGGCATTTTTAAACTATCGCCTGATGGCTCGGTTTCCTTGGTCTCCAAGGAGGTCAAGTGGCCTAATGGTATCGCGTTGAGCCTCGATCAGAAGACCCTTTATATAGCTATTTCCGATCCGAATGACACTCGGATTGCGGCTTGTGATCTCAATGGTGCTCATTTGCGCGACATTTTTAAGGCCTCGTCTTTGAAGGGTGCTAATCGTCCGGGAAATTGCGACGGATTGAAGCTCGACGAAAAAGGAAATATTTGGGCGACAGGCCCTGGTGGCGTCCTGATCTTATCTCCGGAAGGTAAGCACCTCGGCACGATCATGACTGGTCAGCCAACGGCCAACCTCGCCTGGGGAGCGGATGGCCACACGCTTTTCATTACTTCGAACAAAAACCTTCTGAGCATTCAGACGAAGGTTAAAGGTGCGGGATTCTGACCGGCGGCTGAAGGCCGCCGGAGGGGCAGGTATTTAATTCTGGTAGGGCTGGCCGATTCAGCCAACCGCGGTTAAGATAAGTCTGACCACCCTTGGTCAGCCGAAGTTGGTGGCGCCAGCATAGGTAGGGCTGACCACCCTTGGTCAGCCGTTGTCATCGCCACAAAGGTAAGCAAAGGGCCAATCAGCTTCTGTTTTCACAAGCCCGGCCCTTATCGGGTTGGCTCGGACATAGGCGGTTTTGGCGCGAAGTTCGCCGGAGGATCGAATCCGGTGGTCGAAAAAGCCTTGCTGCCATTCAATGGCATGTCGTTTGGCCAGCATACACTTAAAAGCCTTGATGGTAAGATCGAGGCCGACTGCGTGATTCCACCTAGCAATCAGGTGGATGTGATCCGGCATGACAGTCAGGCTGAGTAGTTTCAGTCTGCCCGCAGATTCATGGATTAGTTGTGTTTCCATGATTGTCCCGAATACATTGGGGTGGGCCAAGGAGTTGAATCGGCGTTGGCGGCAGCATATTGTTACGAAGAAAGGGTCGGCGCGATCTACCCAGGCTGGAAGAGAGTGCGGTAAAGTTTTACGTTTCTGGAGTTCTTGCATCGGTGCCATCACGGCATTTCTGGATGTGGATTTCGATTTGAGATAATACCTAGTGGTTTCCGACGGTTGACCAAGGGTGGTCAACCCTACCTCGATGCAGCTGGTAGGGCTGACCACCCTTGGTCAGCCGCGGTTGAGCGAGGGCGCTCAACCCTACCAAGTCTTGCCCTCCCCCCAAAAACCCGCCTTCCTTTCCTCCGTGAAAGCCCTCCTGCTGACCGAATACAAAAAGATGGCCTATGTGGACGTGCCCAATCCGCTTTGTGGCTCGGATGATGTTTTGATTCAAGTCCGTGCCTGTGGCATCTGTGGCTCAGATATCCATGGGTTCGACGGTTCCACGGGACGTCGGATTCCCCCTTTGGTTATGGGCCATGAAGCCGCGGGCGTCATCACGGGTGTTGGCGCCCAAGTAAAGGGCTTCGCGCTTGGTGATCGCGTGACTTTTGATTCGACGGTGTTCTGCGGCGAATGTGTCCACTGTAAGCGCGGCGACGTCAATCTTTGCGATAACCGCCAAGTGCTCGGCGTTTCTTGCGGCGATTATCGTCGCCATGGAGCCTTCGCCGAATTCGTCACGGTGCCGGCGCGCATCCTGCATAAGCTCCCAGCAAATCTCGGGTTTAATGAAGCCGCGATGATCGAAGCCGTCTCGGTGGGCGTTCATGCCGTTCGCCTTACGCCGTGTGCTCCAGGGGATACCGCCATCGTCGTCGGCACGGGGATGATCGGTTTGCTGACTTTACAGGCCGCCAAAATCGCGGGTTTCGCGCAGGTCATCGCCGTCGACACGGAAGACTCGCGCCTCGCCGTCGCCCAGGAGCTCGGCGCCACGCACAGCTTCAATCCCAAGACCGGTGGCGACCTCACCGAGTTTGTGAAATCGCTAACGAAAGGGCAGGGCGCGGATGCGGCCTTCGAATGCGTCGGTCTCAATGCCACGGTGCTTTCCGCGATCCATGCCGTGCGCAAAGGCGGCACGGTGACGCTCGTCGGCAATCTTACTCCGAAGACGGAACTCCCTCTGCAGATTGTCGTGACCCGACAGCTGCGTCTCCAAGGATCCTGCGCCTCGGCTGGTGAAATCCCGCGCTGCATCGAGTTGCTCGCCTCGGGCCAGATCAAGGTCGATAAGATCATCTCGGCCGTCGTCCCGCTCGCCGAGGGCGCCGCTTGGTTCGAAAAACTGCATGCCGGTGCGCCTGGCGTGATGAAAGTCATTCTCGCCCCCGCCGTCTAATCCCTCGCCATGTCATTCTTTAATCTCAGCGGAAAGGTTGCCTTTATCACCGGTACGAGCCGTGGCTTGGGGCAATATTTCGCGCGCGCGCTCGCCCAGGCGGGCGCTGACATCGCGATGTCGAGTCGCGACGCCTCTAAGTTGAGTGCGTTCCGCAAAGAAATCGAGGCCCTGGGTCGCCGGACTTGCGGGGTCGATCTCGACGTCCGCGATCATGATAGCATCAAGGCCGCCGTGGCTGCGGTGGAGAAGCAGCTGGGGCGTATTGATATTTTAGTTAACAACGCCGGCTGCAACGCCCGGAAGCCCGCGCTCGAAGTGACGTGGGAAGATTGGAACCTGGTCCTCGATACTAATTTACGCGGCACCTTCTTTACGGCGCAGGCGGTCGCTCCAGGAATGATCGCACGCGGTTACGGACGGATCATCAACATCGGGTCGGTGACATGCGTCGCTGGCTATGCGGGACTCGCGCCCTATGGCGCCAGTCGCGGAGGCGTGAAGCAGCTCACGATGAGTTTGGCGGATGATTGGGGTCGCCACGGGTTGACCGTCAATTGTCTGGCGCCCGGTTGGTTTAAGACCGCCCAGAACGCGTTGCTCTACGAAAATCGCGAATGGGTGGATTACCTCTGCGACCGCATTCCCCTGAAGCGTCCGGGCGCGCCGGATGATTTGGCCGGCCCGGTGGTTTTCCTGGCGTCAGAAGAGAGTCGTTACGTTACGGGTCAGACCTTGTTGGTTGACGGGGGCATCAGCACGGGTGCTACTCGTGCTACGGTCGCCCCGCCGAAATCCTGATTCCGTGCTCTACGCTCTTCTTGCCATCGCTGTCCTGGTCCTGTTGGTGACCTGGCTGAAGTTTAATCCCTTCATCGCCTTACTCATCAGCTCGCTCAGCTTGGGCGCGATGGTCGTCGTCGGGCAGGGAACGTTGACGATGGTCGAAGTCTTGAAAGCGTTCCAGACGGGCTTCGGAAATACGCTCGCCAGCACGGGCTCAATCATCGTGCTGGGTGTCATCTTCGGAAAATTGCTGGCGGAGTCAGGCGGCGCGGGAGTCTTGGCGAAACAGTTCATCCGGACGCTCGGCCCTTCGCGCATCGGCCTCTGCATCATCTTGCTCGCGCTCTGCGTGGGGATGACGACTTGGTTCGCTGTCGGTCTATTGCTGATTTTGCCGATTGTCATCACGCTCGCCAAAGAAACCGGACAACCGTTTCTGCGTCTCGTCTTGCCGCTCTTATCTTTCTTATCCGTGATGCATGGCTTGATGCCGCCGCATCCTGGGCCGGTCATCGCGATCGATGCGCTCCATGCCAATATGGGTAAGGTCATCCTCTGGGCTTTCGTCCTGGGGATTCCGGTCGCCGCGATCGCCGGTCCTTTCTTCGCCAAGCTGGCCGTGAAACGCGTGCAAGTGGCGACGCCGGAGTTCACGCCTTCTGTTAACGCCGGGCAGACGCTCCCGACCTTTGGCCTGACGCTTTTCACCGTTTTGCTGCCGGTATTATTACTTTTGACGGGGACGTTGGTCGAATTACTTCAAGCTAAGGAAACGCTCTGGGGAAGGGTGGGGATGTTCGTGGGCAATCCCGTGATTGCCCTGCTTTTATCGGTGCTTTTCGCGATGTGGGCCTTCGGTAAACGTTGCGGGCGTTCGACTTCGGAACTGCTAAAATTCTCCGAACAAAGCGTCTCTGGTATCGGGATGACGCTCATCCTGGTCGGCGCCGGGGGCGGCTTCGCGCTCGTGATGCGTACGGCCGGCGTCGATCAGCAATTAGCGGCCATCGCCGCGGGAGCAGGCTTGCCACTCTTGCTATACGGTTGGCTGGTCTCTGCCTTTATTCGCGTCGCGACGGGTTCCGCGACGGTTGCGATCACGGTGGCTTCGGGCTTCATCGCACCCGTCTTGGCTGCTCACCCGGGCACCAGTCCGGAGCTCATGGTCATCTCCATCGGTTGCGGTTCACTCTTTCTCTCGCACCTTAACGACAGCGGTTTTTGGATGGTGAAAGAATGCCTGGGGCTCACGGTTGGGCAGACGTTGCGCACGTGGACGATTACCGAAACTTTGATCGGTATCTCTGGCCTGGGCATGGCGATGTTGGCTGAGCGTGTTTTAAAATTTATCGGATAGTGATTCGTCGGCGTCTTACCTCGGCCGCGAAAACTTCGCTCTCAGGTGTCGCGTCAATTTCGCGTTCTTGGGTCACCGGTGTTTTTAAAAAGGAAAATATCATCCGCCCGGATGCACAGGATGGGTGCCTATTTTTAATCAGACTCCCTGCTTTTTATATTATAAACAGTCGAATCGGTTTCGGCGAAGGGAGGCAAAGTCGACTTTTATGATTTTATTAAGTCAATTAAACGATAAATTTGACTGTTATCATTCAATAAACACGAATGGATGGGTGGGTGGAACTAAGGGGATGCATTCAGCCGGGTTCCCATTTTTTACTCACAATCAGTCATTTTGCCGTTAATCGATTGTCAAAATAGAGGAAAAGCCCCAGAGTCTTAGTACCCCCAAAACAGAAAGGCATGAAAATGTCTTTCTTGTTTATACCCGATGAAATTTCCCAAGACTCGCCCCTTATTTTCCCGCGCCGCGCTGATGGCCGCATCGGTCCTTTTGTCTTTGGCGGTGCCGAAGATTTCCAAGGCGGCAAATTACTACTGGGATGCCGACGGTCTCGCGACAGGCAATAATTCGGGTACCGGTGCCGGTCTGGGCGGATCATCCGTTTGGGATGATAGCACAGCGAAATGGTGGGATGGTGTTTCGGCGGCTAACGTGGCTTGGCCTAATCAATCGAGCTCTGCCGACTCGGTGATTTTCACCGGAACAGCGGGAACAGTAACGGTGGGTGGTTCCGGCGGTATCTTTGTCCGCGGGCTGACATTCAACACCTCGGGCTTCGTGCTCGCTGGCGATAGTAGTCACGCGCTGC
>JBAXRS010000082.1:0-5954 GCA_037131085.1 Verrucomicrobiota bacterium
CCATGAGCCAATGCCGCGGCATCGACGGCGACCGCCCCGGCATTTCGGAGGGCTTGCGCACACGCATGCAAGGTCGCACCCGTCGTGAGCACATCATCGATAATCACGTAACGCCGGGCCGCATCGATCTTCTGGCCGGGTTTAAGCGCGAAAGCCTTGGCCACGTTCTTTCGGCGAGCCGCTCGGTCGAGTCTGGTTTGCGAAGCGGTCTCGGAGTGTTTCGCCAAGAGGATTTGAACTTCGCATCCAGGCAGACGCTGGCCGAGGGCCTGGGCGATGCGTTCCGTCTGATTATAGCCTCGATCCTTTTGGCGTCGGGCATGGAGCGGAACGGGTACAAGAATTGAGCCGCTGAGATGTCGCTTAAAATCCTGATCTTCCAAGGCCGCGTCGACTAAATCGTCGGCCAGGTAGAGCGCCCGCCCGTATTTGATTTGGTGGATGATATCTCTGGCCGAACCCTTGGCCTGAAAGGCGCAGATCGCGCGGTTAAAAGCCGGGTGGAGGTCGAGGCAATGGGGGCAGTCGCGGTCGCCTTCCATTAGGCCGGTAAACGGATGCCCGCAGGTGGAGCAACGTGGGTCGTGAATGCGGATTAATTCCAAGGCGCCGGTGGTGGAAAGGTGGCGGCGCGGCCCCTCTTCCATCGGTAGCTGCGTCACGACGCAATCTCGCGGGAAGAGCAGATCAATCAAGCCCCGGTCTAGGTCATCGAGCAGTCCCATGGGAAGGCATGGCCCCATGCGGGAGCTCGGGCATGAGTAAAGTCATCAGCCTGCGAAAATGCATTTGCCCGTCGGCAGGTTCAATCCAAGGTTCTACCCAGACTATGGCTTTCAATTTTGACAGCTGTCCGGAACGCTCTGGGACGGATAGCACTAAGTGGCACAAATATGCCAACCGCGACATTATCCCATGCTGGATCGCGGACATGGATTTCGCCTCTCCGCCGGCGGTCGTGGAGGCCATCAAGCGTCGGGCTGACCACGGTATTTTTGGCTATCCGGCCCAGCGCGATGAAGTTTTCGCTTCCATCGTCAACTACCTCCGCCGCCGGCACGGTTGGGAAATCCGCCCGGAGTGGATCACGTTCATGTGTTCGCTGGTGCCCGGCATTCATGCGACCATCCGTTGCGCCAGCAAGCCAGGCGAATCCGTCGTCACCACGGCGCCAGTTTATCCTCCGTTCCTAACGGCTCCGGTCATTTCAGAACGCAATCCGCTCAAACTCGAGATGGTCTTTGTCGACGGGCGCTGGACTTTCGATTGGGAAAAACTTGAAGCCGTCTGTGCGCAGCCGCACGCCAAGGTCCTATTACTCTGCAATCCTTACAACCCGCTGGCGCGCGTCTTTGATCGGGCTGAACTTGACCGGTTGGCTGCGTTGGTCCGAAAGCACGACCTCGTCGTCTGCTCGGACGAAATCCATTGCGACCTGATTCTGGACCCGAAGGCGAAACACACAATCTTTGCGACGCTCGGGGAAGATATTTCAGCGCGTACCGTCACGCTCATGGCCGCCAGCAAGACTTACAATATCGCCGGACTGACCTGTGGCTTTGCGATCATCCCCGACCCGCAGTTGCGGACGCGTTTCCGCCGCGTCCTGCAAGGACTGTCGCTGGATCAAAACGTCTTCGGCTTGGCGGCCACGCAGGCGGCGTTTAATCATGGCGAAGAATGGCGCCTCGCCTGCGTCGATTACCTGCGCGGCAATCTCGACCTGATTGAGATGGAGTTAAAATCTATGCCAGGTGTGGTCCTGAAGGCCCGTCCGCAATCCAGTTTCTTGGCATGGTTTGACGTCCGCGGGCTTGGCTTCGAAGATCCGCATGCAGAATTTGAAAAAGGCGGGATTGGTTTCAGTAACGGTGCCGACTTTGGCGGGCCTGGGCACGTGCGGCTTAACTTCGGATGTCCCCGCGAAAAACTACGCGAGATTTTGCGTCGCATGCAAGCCGTCGTCGCCCGGGCGCCGGGTAAGGCGTAAGTCGTTGCGCCGCTTAAATTCGATTCGCTAAGACATTCGTCGCGATGACGCACGCCAGTGCGGCGTTCTCGGCGCGAAGGACGGTTGGGCCAAGGCCTACGGCGCGAAAGCCGGCCGCACGAGCGTCGGCATATTCTTCGGAGGTGAGGTCGCCTTCCGGGCCGATCAACCAGAGGACTTTCTTAGCTTTTGAAAAATCGAGATGAGCCACGGGTTCGGCATCGAATTCAAGCGAGCCCGTGAGACGTATTTCATCGGGGGCGCAGGCCGGCAGGGAGACGAGCCATTCGCGCAGGCGCTGGGTCTCGGAGATTGCGGCCAGCCAAGGGTGGCCGGATTGCTTGCAGGCTTCGACGGCCTGATGGTGCCACTTCAAACGGCGGGCACGCGCCCGATCGGCATCGAGTTTTAATTCGCAGCGGGCGGTTTCCAGGGGAATGATGGCGGAGACGCCGGCTTCGCAGACACTGCGTACCAAATCATCCATCGTGCCGCCCTTGGGCATACTCTGGGCGAGGGTGATCTCCGGGCAGGGGCGATCCGAGGTGCGTGCGCGGACGACTTCGACGGTCGCTCCGTCGCCGTCGGCTGAATCGAGTTTGCCTTCGACGACGAGGCCTTCGCCGTCGAGCAAGACCACCGCGTCACCGCGCCGGGCACGTAAGCTGCGGACGACGTGCGAGCTTTCTTCGGCGGAAAGTTTTACCCGCGTGCCAGGTTTGCAAGCGGGTGCCTGTTCGTGGCTGATCCAGACGCGCAGGGGGCTCATCGGGAAAGGGCGAGCGGTTGATCATAGGAAGGATCCCAATCCTTCCAGACGGTTTCATAGCCGGCGGCCTTGAGCATCTCGGCAACCTCGGCCGGAGAGCGATCGTCTTCGATGGCAAACTGTTCCAGGGAGGCTTCTTTGCCTTCGGCATAGCCGCCGGGGTTGGTTCGGGAGCCGGCGCTCATCGCCGTGATGCCGAGGCTACAGGCGTGGTTACGAAAAACTTCACTTTCGCGGGTACTCAACGTCAGTTCGATTTCGCCGTTAAAAAGCCGGAAGGCGCAGATCGCCTGGACTAAATCGCGATCGGTCATCTCGACCTTAGGCTGGAGCTCACCTTCGTGCGGTCGGATGCGGGGGAAGGAAACACTGAAACGGCTTTGCCAGTGTTTGCGTTCGAGCCATTGCAGGTGGAGCGCCGTGAAGAAGCATTCGGCCCGCCAGTCTTCGAGGCCGAAGAGTGCTCCTAAGCCGATTTTGTGCACACCCGCGGCGCCGACGCGGTCGGGGGCGTCGAGGCGGAAGGCGAAATCAGATTTACGACCCTTGGGGTGGTGCGTGTTATAAGTTTCGCGATGGTAGGTCTCTTGATAGACCAAGACCGCGTTAAGCCCATGGCGGCGGAGCTCTTCGTATTCGGCAGTTTCCATCGGCTGAACCTCCATCGAGAGCGAAGCAAAGTGGGGGCGAAGCAAATCGAGGGCGGCCACAAAGTAAGGCAGCTCTACTTTATTGGATTCGCCGGTAAGGAGGAGCAGATGGTCGAAACCCAGTTTCTTCAGGGCGCCGGCTTCGCGGAGAATTTCGCCGGGGTTAAGCGTGCGTCGGGCCACTTTATTGCCCGCCGAAAATCCGCAATACGTGCAAACGTTCTGGCACTCGTTCGAGAGGTAAGCTGGAGCGAATAGCTGCATCGTCCGGCCGAACCGGCGAAGCGTCCGTTCACGGCTGAGGCGGGCTAAGGTCTCGAGATGCGGAGCTGCCGCCGGTGAGACGAAGGCTTTAAAATCTTCCAGTTCGGTGATGCCGTTTTCCGCTCGGGCTAACGAGCGGAGAACATCGGCGTCCGTTTTAGCCTGGATTGAGGCGAGCACGTCATCCCACGGATGGGCGGCATGGACGGCGGAGAAAGACATTGGATAATAATTTAAACCAAAGTCAGACGAGCGCAAGAGTTCGCGGCAGGGCCGCGGCGGCTTAGAGCACGGCGGAGTAACCTGCCGCGTCGAGAAGAGCGGCCAACTCAGACGGATTCGTCACCTTGACGCGAATCATCCACGCGCTCGTGTAGGGCTCGCGATTGACTAAGTCGGGCGCGTTGTTGAGCGCACCGTTTGCTTCCAAGATTTCGCAGGAGACCGGACTATAGAGATCCGAGGCGGCCTTGACGGATTCGACGGTGCCAAAAACATCACCATGCGCGAAAATCTTCCCAGCCTTAGGCAGGTCGACAAAGGTCACGTCGCCAAGGGCGGCTTGAGCGTGGTCCGTGATGCCGATGGTGGCGGTGCCGTCGGCGGCGAGCCGAATCCACTCGTGGTCTTTGGTGTATCGGAGATCGGCAGGGACGTTGCTCATAGGTTCGAGGTATGGGGGCGGAGGATTATTTCAACCTTTCACTTCACAAAGGGCGCGGTCGCGATGTGCAGCGGAATACGGTGTCCTCGGATATCGACGCAGAGGTCGGCGGAACTCGCATAGCCGGCTGCGACCAGTGCGGTACCAATAGGCTTATTTAAAAGGGGAGAAAGGGTGCCGGAGAGGACTTCGCCGACGGAGACCTCGCCCGCGAAGATGGCTGCTCCTTGGCGAGCGATTCTCCGATCATCGAGCGAGAACAGGATGACCGACGACGGCGGGCCGCCTTCGGCTTGACGGGCTAAGGCTTCGCGGCCGACAAAGGCTGGCTTGGCGAATTTCACCGTCCAACCCAGGCCGGCTTGAATGGGTGAAATACGCTCCGAGATCTCGTGACCGTAGAGCGGATAATTGGCCTCGAGGCGAAGCGAATCGCGTGCGCCCAAACCGGTTGGGATCAGGCCTAATGGGCGGCCAGCGGCAAGCAGCGCGCGTGCGACTTTCTCGGCGGAGGCCGAGGGCAGGTAGATCTCGAATCCAGGCGAACCCGTATAGCCGGTGCGTGAGACGATGCAGCCGGCGGCGCCAGCGACCTCGCCGATGACGAAAGCAAAGCGCTTGAGGGTGGCCAGAGGCAGCGAGGTGAGGGTGGCGAGAATCTGTTCGGCCAACGGTCCTTGGAGCGCGAGTTGAGCCCAGTCGTTACACTCGTCGATGATCTCGACCTTCGCTTTGCCGACCAGCGAGCGCATCCAGGCGATATCCTTTGGGGCGTTGGAAGCGTTAAGACAGATGAGGAATTCAGTTTCAGCCAGACGATAGACGATCAAGTCGTCGACGCATCCGCCGTCTGGCTGGCACATCACCGTATAACGGGCGGTGCCGATGCGGATGGAGGCCATCTCGTTGGTCATGATGCCGTCCAAGAATGAAGCCGCGTCCGCGCCTCGCACGCGCGCTTCCCCCATATGGGAGACATCAAAAAGTCCGGCGGTGCGGCGGACGGCGAGGTGTTCCTCGATGATGCCGGTATATTGCACGGGCATTTCCCAGCCAGCAAACGGGACCAGACGTGCGCCCAGTTCGACGTGCAGGGCGTAAAGAGGAGTGCGGGCAAGCGTTTCCGACATGCTCCGAAGGTGTTCGGGATCGGCGGCTGTTCCAACAAAAAAGCCCGACGGTAAAGTCGGGCTTTAGGCCAGCGGGTGGGACTAAGGTCAGAGACCGAGCTCTTTGCGGAGGTCGGACAACTGACTCTTGTATTGTTCGTCCGTGATTGCCTTGGAACGGAGGCGGTTTTCAAGCAAGGCGTAGCGAGCGCTGAACTCAGAATAGGCGAGCTTAGCGACTTTGGCTTTGGCTTCGGCGGTGGCCTTATTGGCTTCGGCCACATGGGCTTCGGCGTCGTTGCGTGCATCCGCGATGGCTTTCTCGGCAACCTTGTTGGCTTCAGTTACTTTGGCTTCGGAATCAGCGAGAGCTTTCTCGCTGGCCGCCTTGGAATCGGCGATCAGCTTTTCGGTTTCAGCCTTGGCATCGGCTACCGCCTTTTCGGAGGCGGCCTTTAATTCAGTGTTAGACTTTTCAGCGGAAGCCAGGACTTCAGCCATGGCTTTG
>JBAXRS010000083.1:0-5890 GCA_037131085.1 Verrucomicrobiota bacterium
GGGTGGCGTCAGCCTCTTCGTCCTTCGGATTGGTCGCGGTCTGGGTGATGGGCTTGTCCTTGAAGCGGTTCCAGTCCTCGGGCGGGACGGAGAACGGCGAGTGCGGCGTGGTGAAGGGTACGTAGCACAGGAATGGTTTATCTTTGTTATGATCGATGAACTGCAGGGCTTTGTCGGTCAGGACGTCGACGATATAGCCCTTGGTGGGCTTCATGACGCCGTTGTTTTCCAGTGGGGCGTCGAAGTATTCGCCCCAGTGGCCAGAGGTGTAGCCCCAGAAGGTGTCGAAGCCGCGGGCCAGCGGGTGATAAGGCCACTGGCTGCCATTGTGCCACTTACCAAAGATGCCGGTGACGTAGCCCGCCGCTTTGAAAGAGTCGGCGAAGGTCTTCTCGTCGAGGTTCATGCGCTCCTGTCCAGTGGAGACGCCATACACGCCGAGGCGACGGTGGTAGCGTCCAGTTAGAAACTCGGAGCGGGTAGGGGAGCAGACCGGCTGCACGAAGAAGCGGTCGAAGTGCGCGCCAGCCTTGGCGATCGCATCGATATTCGGCGTGGCGAGCTGGTGGTTGCCGTTGAAGGAGTAATCGCCCCAGCCCGCGTCATCGGCGAGCAGGACGACGACGTTGGGCTGCGTCGCGGCGGTGAGCCGATAAACGACCAGGAGCAGGCAGGCCAGGAAGAGGCGCATGGGGTTATTTCTTGGCAGGCAGGTAGCCGAGGGAAACGAGGAAGGCATCGGCGGCTTCGAGGGTTTCCTGCTTTTTACTCGTGTTAAAGAAGCCGTGTTTTTCACCTTCATAGCCGACGAGTTCACAGCGGTTGCCGTTCTTCTTCATGATTTCGGCGAATTTCTCCACGGTGGTGTAGGGGACGGTAGTATCGGCTTTGCCGTGGAAGATGATGGTCGGGGGTGTGCCTTTCTTGACGTGGTGCAAAGGAGAAATCGCTTCGGGTTCACAACCGAATTTGGCCTTATCAAGTCCGGCGCCAAAACCTTTGAGGTCAAGGTCGGGAAAAGGAGCCATGACGGTGCCAGGGTTGAAGAGTACCAGGGCGTTCGGCATCGAGGAAATCTTGAGGTCCTGATCGCTGCCTTCGAGTCCGGGTAAGGTTCCGGTCGCCGCGGCGAGGTGGCCACCTGCCGAGCCTCCAGCGGCGGCGATGCGGTCTGGGTCGATGCCTAGGCGCACGGCGTTAGTCCGAATCCAGCGGACGCAGGCTTTGGCATCCGACACGCAGTCGGCCGGCTTGGCCTGTTGGCGCGAGGCGACACGGTAATCAGCGACGAGCGCAACCATCCCGCGCGCGGCAAGTTCCCGGCTCTGCGCTTCAAATTGCACCGGAGAACCGCCGGTCCAGCCGCCGCCGAAGAAAAAGACGATCGCGGCGCGTGGGCTGGTCGCTTTTTCGGTGGGATTAAAGATCCAGACTTTCATCTCGCTGTCCCCGATTTTACGATAGGTCTCGACCTGAGTGCCTTCGATGACCGGAGGGTAGCCGCCGGTTTTTCCGCCCGATGCTTTCTTGGGGGGAGGTCGGTTGGCTTTGGGCTTTTCTTGACCGACGGCGATGACGCAAAGGCATGCTAACAGAAGGGCAGTCAGTTTGTTCATGGGGGTGGTATTTTTTAAACACCTCACCAGCCGACTGCAACCCCTCGCCTTGCCGCCTGTTACTTCTTTTTGATCGGTAAGAATACGGTGGGCAAACCTTCGGCCGAAAGTGAGCTGATCGCCTCTTGGCCGCTCAGTTGCAGTGAAATCCGGGCCCGGCCGTTATAAAGTTGGACGGACCTCGAGCCCGTCGAGGTGCCAAGGTTGTCGAGGAGTCTGCCATCGCCGAGCAGTCCAAAACGAACGAGGTTGGCGGCATCTAAACATTCGACGCCCTGCGCATCAAAGAGGCGGGCTTCTAGGGTGACGAGACCATCTTTTTGTTCGATCTCGTTGAGGGTAAGTTTGGCCGGTTGGGTCCACGCTTTGCTTTGGTAGCCGATTTCCAAGGTGTCGGTGACTGCTTGGCCGTTGCGACGTCCGCTTGCTTTCAAGGTGTTCTTACCGTCGGCGAGTTGGACGTTCCAATGCAAGCCAGCCGCCGGGTAATCTGCGCTGACGCGTTTCTTCGTCCCGACCGACTTACCATTGACGAAAAGTTCCGCCTCGTCGCAGTTTGAATAAACTTTCACTTCTTTCTCTTCGTTCGGTTTGCCCCAGCGCACGGGCCAGCCGTGACCAAAAATATGAATCATGGGCTTCTCCGCCCAATAACTTTGGAAGACGTAATAGGTTTCCTTGGGCGTTCCGTCGCGCTCGATGACGCCTTTTTGGTTCACGCGTGGAACGGGGTTTTCAGGCCGCAGGGGCGTCGCGAAATCCTTGAAGATCCATTGGGCACTGCCCGTCAGCCAAGGCATCTCGTCTTGTTCCTTGAGGTGCCAGTCAAACAGGTTGCACATGTAGCTTTCCGACCAATCGCCGTCTTTGGACATGCGTACTTTGCCCCCCGCCAGTTTGTAAGCTTTGCCTTTTTCGGCCGTGCCTTGGCCAGTGGCGACTTTACCCATCATTTTTTCAGGCTCTTCGGCGAAGCGGTGCGCGTGGCTGTCGCCACCCCATTCGGCGTGGAAGAATCTCGGGGTGTCCTTTAAGGCCTTCTCCGCCGAAGCTTTGTATTCGGTGTAGCGGCCCGAATACCAACCGGCCCAGATGCTGGGGGAATAGATATCGACGATGTCTTTGCAGAAGTCGCAACGGCGGATGCACGTCGGGCGCGAAGCATCCAACTGATGCGACAAGTCATTAAGCTCCTTCATGAAGGTCCGGATTTTATCCTTATCGAAGACTTCGAAATCGCCGGGCCAGTCGTTCTCGTTACCCATGCCCCACATGATGATCGATGGATGGTTGCGGTGCTGGTCGATCAGCGCCGTCAGCATGTCTTTGGCTTGCTGTTGGTATTCTTTGCCGCCTATGCCGCCTCGGCACCAAGGGACTTCTTCCCAGACCAGCAGGCCGAGTTCATCGCAAAGCTCGAGGACTAGCGGCGCTTGTTGGTAATGACCCAGGCGCACGAAGTTCGCCCCCATGTCCTTGATCATTTTAAGGGTCTGGCGCACGACGTCGTCGGGCACGGCGGCCGCGGTGCCGGCATGGTCCTCATGGTAATGCGTACCGCGAAGCAGCAGGCGTTCGCCGTTGAGTTTGAACGGTCCGTGCTCGACCCATTCGCAACTCCGCACGCCGAAACGTTCGCCGAGGGTTTGTTCGCCGTGGCTGGATTTAAGGGTGAGGCTGACTTTATAAAGATTCGGGGCGCTTGGCGACCAGAGCGCTGGGTTATCGAGCGTGAAGGTGTCGAGTACGGTTTCGCCTTTCCATGCTGGCGTTTTCTTTGAGCTCTGGTGGACGATCTGATCTTTCGCATCTCGCACAACGATGCTGATTTCCAGGTCGCTTTTGAGTTCCGTCGGGTTGCAGAGGCGGGCCTTGATTTCAACTTGGGCCTGCTTGCCGTTCAGGGTGGCGTTCACGTGGGCTCGTTCCAGCGCAACGGCCGGGGTGTAGGTGAGGCTGACATGTCGATACAGTCCGCCGTAACGGTTGAAGTCGCTCAGGTCTGAAGGGATGCTTTCGGCGTTCCGGCAATTATCACATAAGACGGCCAGCGGTACTTCGCCTTTGAATTCCGGATTCTTCGCCGCCTCGGTGATATCCACGGTCCATTCGTCGTAGCCTCCGGTATGCTCGCCAACTTTGCGGGTGTGGATGAAGACCTGCGATTTCTGACCAGCCCCGTCGAAGTGCAGCAAGGTACGTCCGTTGGGATAGGGGTTCGCGACCTTGAGTTTGGTACGATACCAGCCTGGGCCTTGGTAATAACGGACATCCGGGTCGACGGCGTCCCGCCCGTTGAAGCAATGGGGTAGGGTGACGTTCGTCCAAGTGACGTTGTCGCTCGCCGCGTCACCGCGCCAGACTTCCCAGGCGCTGCCGAGCGAGCCTTGATAGTATTCCCAGCCTCCAGACAATCGCTGGGTCGTTTCCGCGGCCGGTAACCAGGTCGCGATGAGGGTCAAGAGGCAGAGGGAGAGCTTCTTCATATCTATCTTATCTTTCGGCCCCCCTTTCAGGTGTGTAAATCAGTAAATAGCGCTCCGCCCTTTAAATGCACAAAAAAGGGGTCTGGCGCTTGGCCAGACCCCTTCAGGATCAGTTCTTATCCCTGCGTCCCCTTACTTCTTAAACATCGCGTTGGCTTTATCGCCACCGCTCAGAACGTAGGCCACGAGATCCAGGATCTCTTCCTGGGTCAGCATGCTGAGGAGCATCGGAGGCATCGGCGAAATTTTGCTCGGCTCGATGCTCTTCACTTCCTTGCGGTCGATGGCGACCTGCTGGATGGGGTCGGAGGCGTCGGTGTTGATACTGACACGGTCGCCGTTAAGATTGACGACTACGCCAGTGACGACTTCACCGTTGTTCTTGGTGACGACGATTGGGATGAATTGCTCATTGAGCACCTTGCTCGGGTTGATGATCTGGTCGAGGAAGTCGTGCGGGCTGTAACGACCTCCGGCCTGAGTGAGGTCAGGACCGGTCATGCCTCCGGCATTGCCGAAGCGGTGGCAGGTGAAGCAGGCGGCGGCGCTAAAGACCTTGCGGCCTTGAGCGTAATCGCGGTTGTTCATGCCGTTGCTGGCGGCAGCGCTGAGTTCCTCGAGCGTCCAGTTCTTCGGCGTCCGGCCGGCGAACATGGCGCCGACGTTCTCAATGGCTGACTTAGGCTCAGGTTTGCGGCTGATGAGCTCGGCGAGCGACGTCTTCTCGGCGTCGGTGAAAGTCGCGAGCGAGTCATTGCGGATGAATTCGTTGAACTTGGCGAAGCTGGAGCCGCCACGGTAGTTGGCAGCTTTGAGGAACCATTCGAGTTGCTGCTTGCGCAACTCGGGCGTCCAGCCGGTCTTCAGGTTGCGCAGGCTACGGGCGTATTCCATTTGCGGCTCCTGGCTTTCGGCATTGTTGAGCAATGCGATGCCCTTGGCGGCGGCGGAAGGAGCCTGCAGCGCGACGAGCGTCTCGCAGAGTTCCCAATTAAGCTCGAAGTTATCAGCGGGGAAGGCGGGATCAAGCTTGGCGATGAGCGCCTGGGCGGTCGCGTCGGCGGGCTTGCCGTAGCGGTTGAGGACGATCTCAGTGACGCGGACGAGCGCGAGGCGCTGGTCGTTACTCAGGCTTTTCCAATCGGCCTTGAGGATGCCGTCGAGAAGTTCAGCGCCAAGTTTGGCGTCAACGACGGTTTCACCCACGCGATGGAAAGGGCAGATGCCGCCGACTTGGGCGAGGGCGAGGAGCGCCTCGTTGCGGGCGTCGGGATTATTTTCCGTCAAGGCCTTGTCTTTCCACTCTGAGACGGGCTGGTGGGTGATGGCGATACGGGCGGCCCAGCGGATGAAACGGTCAGGGCTGCTGAGGTGCGGCCAAGCATAGGCCACGGCCTTCGGGTCTTTATGGCCGTGGAAGGCTTCGAGCTGATGGCGCAGGTCGCGTTCGGGCGAGGCCTTGGCTTCGACGACTACGGGTGCGGTGCTTTCCTTGCCGACATAAGTTACGCGGTAGAGGCCGGATTGTACCTTGCGTCCGCCGATGGCGAAATACATCGCACCATCTTTCGGGTGGATGATCGCGTCAGTGACGGGGAGGGGGCCGCCGCTGATGAAGTCGGTCTTGGTACCAGCGTAGCTGGCACCCTTGGCTTTGAGGTCAATCGCGTAGATTTTCCCCCAGCTCCAATCGAGGATGAAAAGCGACTCCTGGAACTTAGCGGGGAACTTCGCGCCGTAGCCAAAGGTCACGCCGGTGGGCGAGCCAGGGCCGATGTTGACCGCGGC
>JBAXRS010000084.1:0-5624 GCA_037131085.1 Verrucomicrobiota bacterium
CCCTCGTCGGTGATGGTGCGGAGCTTCGCCAGTGAGAAGACCTGGAAGCCGCCGCTGTCGGTCAGGATCGGCTTTTCCCAGTGCATGAACTTATGGAGGCCGCCGGCCGCGCGGACGATTTCGCGGCCCGGACGAAGGTTCAGGTGGTAGGTGTTGCTGAGCAGGATCTGGGCACCCGTCTCGGCGACCTGCTGAGGGGAGAGCCCCTTCACCGTGGCTTGGGTGCCCACCGGCATGAAGACCGGCGTACGGATCTCCCCGTGGGGGGTCTTCAGCACGCCAAGGCGTGCGGCCGTCGTCGTATCAGTCTTAAGCAGGGTGAACACGGGCGGAAACTAGGGGGCAGGTTGGCAGGGTGGCAAGGGGAACGCGCCGAACGGCGCGAGGGGGGCAAGTGGGCAAGGTGACACGGGGACGAGGGAGTAAGAACCGCAAGGGGAGACCGGGATGTTTGCTGCGGGTATTTAATAATCCCAGCCAATCATCCCGGTCTCCGGTTTCCCTTTTATTCGAAGGGCAACCTACTACCGCGCATTCCCATCAAACATCAGCCTCATCCCTTTCGGGGCGTCGGCGCAGATCTGGCCGTTCTCGAAGACGCAGACTCCATTGACGAACGTGCGCTCGATGCTGCTGCCGAAGGTGTGGCCTTCGAGCGGAGACCAGCCGCATTGATAAAGGACATTCTCCGCGTTCACGGTGTAGGGTTTCTTGGGATCCACGACCACGAGGTCGGCCCAATAGCCTTCGCGGATGAAGCCGCGTTGTTCGATGCCAAAGAGGATCGCCGGGGCGTGGCAGGCACGTTCGACCGCGGTCTCGAGCGTGAAGGCGCCTTGGTTGACGAGGTCCAGGAGCACCTGCAAGGAATGCTGTACGAGCGGCAGTCCGGAGGGGGCCTTGAAGTAGGTTTGCGACTTCTCCTCCCACGTGTGCGGAGCATGGTCGGTCGCGATTACGTCGATAACGCCAGCGGAGACGGCGGCCCGCACCGCGGCCCGGTCAGCGGCGGTCTTGATGGCCGGGTTACATTTAATCTGGTGACCGAGGCGGGCGTAATCTTCTTCGGCGAACCAAAGGTGGTGCACGCAGGCTTCAGCGGTCAGTCTTTTGCCCTTCAAAGGCGCGGCGCTAAAGAGGCTGAGTTCCTTCGCCGTGGTAATATGTAGGATATGAAGTCGAGCGTCGTGGCGCTTGGCCAATTCGGCGGCCATGGACGAAGAGGCATAGCAGGCCTCGGCGTCGCGGATAAGCGGGTGCTCGCCAGCCGGGACGTCTTCGCCCCACTTGGCTTTGGCGGCGGCCTCGGCGGCCTTAATGCGCGGGGTGTCTTCGCAGTGCGTTGCAATCAGTACTGGGGAGTAGCGGAAGATGCCTTCCAGCGTCGCCGCGGCGTCGACCAGCATGTCACCCGTTGAAGAACCCATGAAGACCTTAACGCCGCAGACTTTTCGGGCATCAACGCGTTTGACGATATCCAGATTGGTGTTGGTCGCGCCGAAGAAGAAGGAGTAGTTGGCGACCGAGGTGGCCGCACCGATGGCATACTTCTTTTCGAGTTCTTCGAGCGTGGTCGCGGGCGGGCTCGTATTGGGCATCTCCATGAACGACGTCACCCCGCCGGCCACGGCCGCGCGGGCCTCGCTGGCAATACAGGCCTTGTGGGTCAGGCCAGGCTCGCGGAAGTGTACCTGGTCGTCGATCAGGCCGGGTAGCAGGAGTTTGCCGGTCAGGTCGTATTCTTGGTCGGCCTGGGTGCTGGCCGGCAGCGTACCGATGCGCTCGATACGCCCATCGCGGATGAGAACGTCTGCTCGCAAGCGACGGCCTTCGTTGATGAGTTCAGCATTGCGAAGGACGACGGTGCCCATGGAAAGACAGTCTCAATCTAAATGCCTCCCGACCGCAAATGGGAAAACAGGCGTCTTAGGCCGTCACTTTGACCATGTCTGACAAGTCCGACTTCTTAACGCCTTCGGGATTGATGTTCACGGCGGAAACGCGGAATTGGGCGCCCTTACGGTGGCTGAACTTGAGGATAAAGTTTGTGACGCTGAGTCTCTCCTCTGGATAGAGCTCGGTCTTACGTGCGACCATGGTCGTGACGAGTTCTTCGACTTGTTCGGCGGTGGCTCCAGGGAGAGCGGCCAGCGTCTTTTTGGCTTCGGCGAGCTTCGCGTCGCCTTCGATGGCTGCGTTCCAGATCAGGATGGCCACGTTCATCGCGCCTTTGGCGGCGGTGTGATTGTTGCCGGCCTGTTCGAGGATGGGCTGAGAATAATTGATCAGCTTATCGGCGAAGCTGGGTTCCCGAGGCGTCGTGTCGGTCGGGGCCGGTGCGGGTGCGGACCAATCACGGACGAGGGGGCGAGCTTTGTTATTACCAAAGGCGCCTTTGGTTTGGCGGCGAGAGCGTGAGTTAGGCATGTGACCGGGAAGGGGGACATCCAAGGGAAACCCGCCTCGCCCATTCGGCAAGCCCTTTCCTTGGAGCGTCCCTTGACACCCCGCCCCCGTCACGCCAGCCTGCCCGAGTTCCCCTAACCGCCGTGTCCGATTATAGCGAAGTCATCCGCGCGCACCGCCGCGACCATCTCGCCAGGCCTCACTCGCTCCCCCGTGGCGTCCATCGTCACTTTGAGAGCACGCTGTTGCCGCTGCCTTTAGAAAAGGTCTTTGAGTTTTTCTCTAAGGCCGAAAACCTTGAGGCCATCACGCCGCCGGAATTAAAATTTAAAATCCTGACTCCGCGGCCGATCGTCCTGACGACGGGTGCATTGATTGACTATCGCCTGACGCTCAGCGGCGTGCCCTTCGGTTGGCGCACGCGCATCACGCACTGGGATCCGCCGTACGCATTCGTCGACGAACAACTGAAAGGGCCTTACGCGGTCTGGCATCACACGCACACCTTCGCCGACGAAGGGGGCAAGACGCGCATGGATGATGAAGTGCTCTATAAACTTCCGCTTTGGCCGCTCGGTGAAGTCGCTTACCCTTTTGTCAAAGGCAAGGTTGAGCGTATCTTCCGCTATCGACGGGTGAAGGTTCGTGAAATGCTCGGCGTCTGAATTTAAAGTCTACTTAATCAGCGGTGGCGGCGGGCATACGACCGTATCGGAAAAATCTGCGGGCCGGGGATGTTTGCCAGCCCAGGCAATTCCCCTTAACAGTAAGGTGCGGACGTCGTTGCGTTGGAAATTAACATAGGTATGGCCGGGGATGAAGACGAACGCCCGGTAGGCACCCTGTTCGTATGTCCAGGACTGCGCCTGCGCTTCGAAACCGTCGCCGATCTTTTTAGGCGTCGGCGAAGTAGCGAGGACGTGGATGTCATTGCGCAAATCCATTTCGTAATAGATCTCATCCTGCATCTTGAAATCGGCGATGCGCGCGGTGATGAGGTGCGTCTTATCGACGAAGTCCAATTGCATGGGGCCTTCGCGGTAGCGGGTGACTTTCTGGCGCCAAGAGCCACCGATGAGTTCCTTGTAGAAATCAGTCCCCTCCGGAGTGCTGGCGACGCTACCCGCATGGATGACGACGAGCCCGCCGCCGTTTTTGGTGAATGCGGTGATGCGTTCGCGTTCTTCGGGTTTGAAGTCGCCCCCACCTTGGCGGTGGATGATGACGACGTCGGTTTGAGCCAACTGTTCAGCCGTCGGGAAGGTTTCACTGCCCGTCGCGCTCGCACCGTGGTCAATCAGGAGCGGTACCCAATCGCGAAGAAAGGCGGGGTGATCGTGATCACCGGGTTTGTGCGTCTTGGGCCCAGAGCGAATGAAGACGCGCAGTTGTTTAGGTGGAGCGACTTTAATTTCGGCAGGGACAGGCGCAACGGCCGCAAAGATGGCCGCGACGGCGAACAAGGGAAGGAGACTACGCATGGCGGTAGTTTGGATGCAAAAGTACCAAAGAGCAAAGGTGGAGAAAGGGGTAGGGGTGGGGGTAGGGGTAGGGGAAGAAAAGGCCGCATCATATTCAGGTGGCGGGTGGCGGCCCCAGGTGGCGGGTTGCAGGTGCTCATCCCGGGACCTGCACCCGAACCTGAACAGCCGAACCCGATACCCGAAGGCCGAGACCTGAGACCTGAAAATGAATCACCCCAGCCAATCATCTAGTCTCCGGTTTCCCTTTGAGTGATATGTCCCCGCTACCTGCCACCTGAGGCTGCCACCTGCCACCCGAAACGAACTTTCTCTGCTGTCTTACAGAATGCCCGGTAATTCTTCCAACGCCATGATAAAGGCATCCGCGCCTGCCTTGACCTTGGGGCGGACGACGTACCTTCCGAAGCCAATGACTTTGTCGACATCGCCTCTGACTTCGAGGTCGCTGGCGCCGTCGCCGACCATGACGACAATCTGGGCTTTGAAATCAGCGCGTAGGCGCCGGGCGATCATGTTCTTGCCTTTTGATTTCGAAGTCGGGCAGGTCTCGTCAAATCCGGCATACGTCCCGTCTTCATTAAATTTTAGGACCACGGCCTCCACCCGCGCGATCCCCAGGAATTTGGCTAAGGGCATGATGGCTTGGGTGAAGCCCCCGCTGACGATGGCAATCTTCCAACCGGCTGCGCGCAGTTTATCGAGCGTTTCGACCGCAGTAGGTTCGACCGTCGCAATATACTTGGCACCGATGGCTTGGAGTTCAGCGAGCGTTGGTTTGATCATATTCAGACGCAGGGCGAAGATATCCTCCATGGGTGTACCGCCGTTCATGGCCGCGTTGGTCATATTCTCTACGGCCTTAAAGATGGCTGGCCCGCGCAAGCGCCCGAGTTCGTCAATACCCTCGATCGACGAGAGGGTCGAATCACAGTCGAGAAGAAGGAGCTTCGTGGGCACGTGGGACTACAAAGGCCGCCGCCGATAAGGTCAAGAAAGGGCGGAGTGTGAGAGTATGGAGTATAGGCCGCCACAGGGCGGACGAGGGTAGCGGCGTGGCTACGTCACGCCCGCGGGGAATGGGTAGGGGCGCTACTGCGTGGCGTCCGTTCGTCGGTCAGTCTACGAATTGATGATAGTTGGCGTTCTCACCTCTCAGTGATGATCGCGCCCCTACCCCCGCGCCCACCCGATCAGCTTACTGAACCAGCGGGTCGGACGGGCGGCGTTGTCACGGCGTGCCTGCAGGAGCGCGAGGATCTCGGTCTTGCCGGCGAGGGTGGCGAAGTCGGCGGGGGTCGATCCGCCCTGGTCGGCCACGGGATCGGCGCCGGCGTCGAGGAGCAGGGTGGCGATGTCGACGTAGCCCTTGAAGGCCACGCCGCCGAGGGGCGTCTGCCCCTTGGCGTTGCGCAGGTCGACCGTGGCGCCCGACTTCAGCAGCAACTTCACAACCTCGGTTTTGCCGTGGTAGGAGGCCAGCATCAGGAGCGTGTTCCCCTTGGCATCCTGCGCATCCACGGATTGACCGGCTTTCAGCATAGCCGCCAACTCGGGCGTCTTGCCATTGCGTGCGAGCGCCGCCGCGGCTTCGGGGAGAGGGAGCGAGGTCATCGGGAGGTTACTTCCCGGAAGCGCTTTTCGTAGTCGGGGTGGTTGGTGCCCATCCAGCGGTCCCAGTAGTTGAAGTAGAGGCCGAAGTTCCCTTTGAAGCTGTCGTGGTGCTGGATGTGGTTC
>JBAXRS010000085.1:0-5480 GCA_037131085.1 Verrucomicrobiota bacterium
GATGCGGGTGATAGGTGGCATGGACAAGAGACGAAATGAGGAAGAAAGGCCCCAAGGAGGCGATACATTTGTAAAATCGTTGGCAACTTTCGGGGCGGACGATTGTCTTTCTTCTTACCCCCTATGCGTACGACTCTTTTGGCTTTAGGATTATTTTGTCTCACCGCGGCAGCCGCCGACAAGCCGAACATCATCGTCATCCTCGCCGATGACCAAGGGTTTGGGGATGTCGGTGCGAATAATCCGCAGAGTAAGATCGCGACCCCGAACCTCGACCGGTTGGCGGCAGCGGGCATGCGCTTTACGGATGGTCATACGACTTCGGGAGTCTGCACGCCAAGCCGTTACAGTTTACTGACGGGTCGTTATCATTGGCGGACCAAATTACAGAGCGGCGTGCTGGGAGGATTCTCTTCTCCTTTGATCGCTCCTGATCGTCTGACCGTGGCTGGTATGCTGAAGCAGCAGGGTTACTACACCGCTTGTTTTGGCAAGTGGCACCTCGGTATGTCGTTTCCGTTGAAGAACGGACAACGGGCCGATGATGGCGGAGATTTCAGCACCGATTACAAAGATGCGGCTTTGGTCGATTATGAGACGCCTATTAAAGATTGTCCCTTGGATCACGGTTTCGACACCTACTACGGCATCAGCGCCTCGCTTGATATGCCGCCTTTCGTCTGGATCTCAAATCGGAAGGTGACGGAAGTTCCGACTGCGACCAAGAAATGGCTCCGCAGCGGGCCAGCCGGACCTCATTTTGAAGCCATCGATGTCGTGCGTGGGATCACGGATAAGGCCATCGAGCTAATCGGCACCAAGGCTGCCTCAGCGAAAGCCGGACATCCTTTTTTCGCTTACCTGCCTTTTACGGCGCCGCATACGCCCATCTTACCAGACAAGGAATTCCAAGGGTCGAGCGGCATCAGCCCCTATGCGGATTTCGTGAAGCAGATGGATGCCGCCGTCGGTCGCATCATGGTGGCGCTGGAGCAACAAGGACTCGCCGAGAATACCCTGGTTATTTTCACCTCGGATAATGGCTGTTCCACGGCGGCGAATATTCCCGAACTTCAAAAAGCCGGACATCAGCCGAGCTATATTTATCGTGGTAATAAAGCTGACCTTTACGAAGGCGGACATCGCGTCCCGTTCATCGTGCGCTGGCCGGCGAAAGTAAAAGCCGCGACGGTGTCGGAACGAATCGTTGGCCAGATCGATTTCATGGCGACCTTTGCGGAGATCACCGGAGCAAAATTACCTCCGAACCAAGGAGAAGATAGCATTAGCTTTTTTCCCGTGCTTTTGGGTGGAAGCTCTGACACTACCCGCAACGGAATCATCAGCCAGTCGATCAACGGAAGTTTTGCGATCCGGGACGGCGACTGGAAATTATGCTTGAGCGCTGGATCGGGTGGCTGGAGTTCGCCGCGCCCGGGAGTAGAGGAGGCCGGCCTGCCTCCCGTACAGCTTTATAATCTCAAGGATGATCCCTCGGAGAAAAAGAACTTAGAAGCGCAATTCCCTGAACGCGTCGTTACAATGCGGGCCGACTTGGAGAAGCTTATCGCGCGTGGCCGGAGTACGCCGGGTGAAGACTTGAAGAACGACGTAAATATCGAGCTCATCAAGAAGAGCCCGACGGGTAAGCAGAAAGCGAAGGCCAAGGCGAAGAATCAGGATAAGTAAGGCGTAAGCAGGTTGACGATAGAAGGCCATGCAGGATAGAACGGGCCATGACCCGCTGCCTCTTACCCCTGGCTGCGCTGCTTTTGCAGCCGCTTTATGCTCAAACCAAGGTCGCGGCTCCGGCGACGCCGGTTGCCATCTCGGTCCGGGCCGAACGCACAGATGCGATCTATCACCAAGGCGAAAAAATCGTCTTTAATATCAAAGTCACCGACATGGCTAAGCCAGCCGTGGGACTCGTCGATTGGGTGGTCGTCAAAGATGGTCTACCCACCGAGCAGAAGGGGCAGGCGGAACTTGCGGACGGCGCGGCGGTCGCGACTGGTAGCCTGAATGAGCCAGGGTTTGTGCAGGTAAAAGTCACCTATCGCGCGAACGCGAAAGCCAAGGTCGCGCCGATTACCGGCTTGGCCGGTGCCGCCGTTGATCCGACGGAGATTAAGCGCAGTTTGCCTGTGCCGGAGGACTTCGACGCCTTTTGGACGAGCATGAAAGCCAAACTCGCCGCGATTCCGGTTGCCCCTCAACTGACCCCCGTGAAATCCCCGGTGAAGGGCGTGGATTCGTTTGATGTGACGGCGCCCGCTCTTGGTTTGCAGATTTCGGGTTATATGGCCAAGCCGACGGGTGCTAAGCCGAAGAGCTTGCCGATCATCCTGACCGTCCATGGCGCCGGCGTGAGTGATAGCTCGTTAGGCGGGTCGTCGAGTTGGGCGAGCAAAGAGTTCATCGCCATGGATATGAATGCGCACGGAATCCAGAATGGCCTGCCACCGAAATATTATGCCGATCTCAAGGTTGGTGCCATGAAGGACTATCGCTATGAGAACAAGAGCGACCGTGAAAAAGCCTATTTCACCGGCATGATGCTCCGTCTCGTGCGTGCCATCGACGTGCTGACCGCTCAGCCGGAATGGGACGGCCAGCATGTGATCGTCTTCGGTGCAAGTCAGGGAGGTTATCAGGCCATCGCCGCTGCCGGACTCGACGCACGTGTCACCTTCTTCGCCGCCGGCGTCCCGGCGGGCTGCGATCATAGCGGCATGCTGGTGAGTCGCATCGCCGGCTGGCCTAAGATCGTCCCCGTCGTCGACGGCAAGCCCGACCTGACCGTGCTCGAGGCGTATCGTTATATCGATTGCATGAATTTCGCGACGCGGACCAAGGCCGCCGGCTGTTATTTCACCGTCGGGTTCATCGACGCCACTTGCCCGCCCACCAGCGTGTATGCCGCTTATAATCAGCTCACCATCCCCAAGGAGATTTATAACGACATCCCCAGTGGCCATAGCCATTCGCAGACGGCCCGGGATGGCATGGTGAAGGCTGTCATGAAGTATTTAGAGAAGTGATGATCTCGTCGAATCGGGTTACGGGTGAGACGGTATCCGGTTGCTACACTAATGATATGAGGTAGGACTGATACTCACCCCAACCTCATGAAGCGTCGTGATTTCCTGCTTACTTCCGCTTTGGCGCTGTCCAGCAGCTTGCTGCGCGGACAGACCGCCTCACGCGTGCTGACCGTCGGCGTCATCGGGCATACCGGTCAAGGTAACTACGGACACGGGGAGGACTCCGTCTGGTTAAAAATCGCTGGCACGAAGATCGTCGGCGTGGCCGATGCCGACGAGAAAGGTCTAGCCAAGGAGCGTAAGCTACTGGGCGATATTCCGGGCTATGCCGACTACCGGAAAATGCTGGCCGAGACCAAGCCCGACATCGCGGCGATCTGTGCCCGACACATCCATGAGCATCGCGACATGATCGTCGCCGCCATCGAAGCCGGCGTGAAGGGCATTTATATCGAGAAGCCTTTCGTGCGTACCTTGGCGGAAGCCGACGAGATCGTGAAACTTTGCGCCGAGAAAGGCGTGCGGCTGGCCATCGCGCATCGTAACCGTTATCACCCGGTGCTGGTCGTGGTAAGGAAGCTGATCGCGGCGGGTGAAATTGGCGAACTTAAGGAAGTCCGGGTCATCGGTAAGCAGGACCAGCGCGGGGGTGGGCTTGATCTCTGGGTGCTCGGCGGTCATGGTTTCAACCTCGCGACGATATTTACAGGCCCGGCGATTTCATGCGAAGCCAGGGTCCTGGTCGAAGGCCGTCCAGCGACCAAGGCCGATATCCATTTGGGCGACGAAGGCGTCGGACTGCTCGTCGGCGACGAGATTCATGCCCGTTATGAGAGCCAGAGCGGGATTCCTCTTTATTTTGATTCAAAGAAAGGTACCTGGACGAAAGGGATGCCCTTCGGAGCGCGACTCATCGGCACGCGCGGAGTATTTTCCCTGCAAGTCGACGAGGAGCCGCTCGTCATTCTGGAGCGCGACGGCAAACGCACGCCCGTGACCACCGGCGGCATCGGGCAGCCTGAGCCCCTCACGGATATCAAACTTATTAACGGTGGCCACCACGGGGCCGTGAAAGACCTGCTTGCGGCCATGAAGGAAGGGCGTGAGCCGCTCTGCGGGCCTGAAGCCGGCCGTGAGACCATTGAGATGACCTTGGGCGTCTTCGCCTCTTTCGCCGCCGGTGGCACCAAGGTTGCGTTGCCCCTGATCTCACGAAAGCACCCCCTCTAAAATATCTATTATGAAAGCATTTCTTTTGGCCCTGACCTTTGTCGTCTCGGCATGGGCGGCTGAACCGCAAGTCATCAAGGTCGCCCTCTATGATGACAAAGGGGCGACCGGTAAGGGCATTCCTTCCGTTGAGGCTATTTTCAGTAAGACGCCGGACATCAAACTTACCCGATTTAAAGGCACCGATTTCGCCGCACCGGATGGACTAAAAGGTTATGATTTGGTCATGTTTACGGGCGGAAGCGGAAGCGCAGAAGCCGACGGGCTTACGGAAGTAGGTCGCGCTCAGGTCCGTGATTTTGTAAGAAACGGTGGAGGCTATGTCGGGATCTGTGCCGGAGCTTACCTCGCATGCAGTGGTTTCGAATGGGGTATCGGTGTGCTCAATGCCAAGACTGTCTCGTCGAAGTGGCGTCGCGGACAGGGTGAGGTTAAAATTGATGGGTTAGCTTTCGGGGAGACGATTTCCAATCGCGGTATTCGTTATGCCAATGGTCCCATTATTAAGCCTGATGTCCGTAGGGACCTACCAGCATTTGAGACCCTCCTCCGTTTTCAAACCGAGTTGGCGGAGAATGATACTCCCGTCGGCGTGATGGTGAAGGCACCTGCCATGGTCCGCAGTACCTTCGGGCTTGGACGCGTCTTCACGTCCAGTCCGCATCCGGAGCAGACAGCCGGACTAGAGCCTTTAGTCGAGAAGGCCGTGCGCTGGGTTGCGCGACCTAAGGGGCCAACCGAAGAGCTTTGGAAGCGCCTCGAAGCCATGGAGGTTGATAAGTATTGGTTGCCTGGGGCGATCGTCGACTGGCAGACCGGCTTGCCGACGGGCCAGCCGATGAAAGACGCCAAGAGCAAGCATACGCATTGCAGTCAGTTTGTCGCTGCCGCCACCGAGCGCCTCGGAATGTATGTCCTGCGTCCGCCGGAGCACGGCGTGGTACTACTCGCCAATGCCCAGTTCGACTGGTTGGCGTCGGATGCCGGTAAGAAGGCTGGTTGGGTGGCGTTGAAAGACGGAGCCGCTGCCCAGCAGCAAGCGAGTGAAGGCAGGTTGGTTTTAGCGACGCTGAAGAATCCCGATCCGCAGAAATCCGGCCACATCGCGATTGTGCGGCCCGGCAGCAAGGGCGCTGAACTCTTGGCGAAAGAAGGGCCCGATGTCATGCAGGCTGGCGGCACGAACGCCTTGCGCACGCCTTTGCG
>JBAXRS010000086.1:0-5310 GCA_037131085.1 Verrucomicrobiota bacterium
GCTGGCACCGTCAAAAGGCCGGCCTCACGCAGAGCCGTCACGAGCGGCACCGGATCGACGGAAAGAACCACTCCAATCATGTACCCCGTTCCGCGAATTTCTTTGACGAGATCGGGCCGCATCGAAACGAGCGCTCGCAGGGCGGCATGCCAGACGGGTACCTGATGATTGACCCGTTCGATTAATTTTTCGTCCTCAATGACCTCAAGGACGGCAAGGGCGGCGGACGCAGCCAAGGCTCCGCCACCGAAAGTTGTCCCATGTGAACCTGCCTGAAAAAGTTCATCACAAGGGGGCGCCATCCAGATTGCTCCAATGGGGAAACCGCCCCCGAGGCCCTTCGCCATCGCGATCGCATCAGGCTTTATGCCAGCATACTCGAATGCAAAGAACTTTCCGGTACGGCCAATGCCACACTGGATTTCGTCGATGAGCAGAAGAACGTTACGCTCCCGACAGATTTTTTGTAGATCGCGGAGGAACTGAGGATCAGCCGGGAAGACTCCTCCCTCCCCTTGGATCGTCTCAAGCAACACCGCCGCAGTCGACTTGGCATCGATGGCCTTATCCCAAGCCGCGATATCATTCAAAGGAGCGGCGGAGAAACCAGACAGCAAGGGGCGGAAGCCTTTTTGGATCTTCTCCTGTGGCGTCGCCGACATGCCGCCAAAAGTCCGGCCGTGAAAAGCCCGTTCTGCCACGACGACACCGATACAGACCCCTTCGACGCCAGATTTTTTCAGGCCGTGAAGCCGAGCAAGCTTCAGGAGGCCTTCGTTGGCTTCGGCACCGCTGTTACAAAAAATAACCCGCCCCGGACCGCAGCGCTTGGCCAAGGACGCCGCGAGCTGGCCCTGCGGCTCGTTCCGATAAAGATTACTGACGTGTACAAGCTTCGCGGCCTGCTCCTGGACGCGCTTCACCCAAACCGGATGACAATGCCCCAAGGCATTGACCGCGATGCCGGAACAGAAATCCAGATAACACTTACCGACGGCATCCCACACCTTGCTCCCCTGACCCCTTACGAGCGTGAGCGGCGGCGCGCCATAATTACGGGCAACGTGTTGAGCGTAGAGCTCCGCCGTCGAGTCTGGAGATTCCGAAGCCATTAGCCGTGGATGATTTCCGTACCGATTCCTTTATCGGTAAAGACCTCCAGAAGGAGGGCATGCGGCACCCGACCATCGATGAAGTGTACGCGCCGAACGCCTTCCTGGAGGGCTTTGACGGCGCTATCCACTTTGGTAATCATCCCGCCGGCGATGACGCCCTTGCGCTTCAATTCATCGACCTCACTGACCTTCAAGGTCGTGATCAAGGAAGCTGGATCTTTAGCGTCGGCCAAAAGACCAGGCACGTCGCTCATGAAAATAAGCCTCCGGGCGCGAAGCGAATGAGCGATCGCGGCCGCGGCGACGTCCGCATTGGTATTATAAGCCTGATCATCGGCATCGAGCGCAATGGGCGAGACGACCGGCAGGAAGCCGTCCGCCAGGGCCTTCTTGATCAACTTGGTCTTAACGAATTTAATGTCGCCGACGAAGCCGATATCGACGGGCTTACCTTCATCATCCGTCCCCAAGAGTTTCTCGCAAAGGTTGACGTGGTTGCCGGGCATACCGAGCGGGTTTGCGCCCCGCGCTTTCAGCGACTCGCAAATCTGCCCATTGATTTCGATGTTCAACGTCTCTTCGACAATCTTGACCGTTGGAGCATCGGTCACCCGCATGCCACCCCGGAACTCGGATTTAATCCCGGCCTTATCCATCGCCCGGGTGATGGCCTTGCCGCCGCCATGCACGACGACGACCTGAATACCGACCGCCGCCAGGAAGGCGATATCGGTGGCCACACGGTCGCGGCCTTCGGGGTTGGAGTCGTCCATGAAACTTCCGCCGTACTTAACAACGAAGGTCGAGCCACGGAATTTATGGATGTAGGGAAGCGCTTCGAGAAGAACCTCGGCTTTTTGCGCGGCGGGCGTGCTCATCGGTCAATAATGGGAGAGTGTTTAGTCGGTCAGGGGGCGAGTAAATGGAAAACCTCGGCCTTATTCGCTCTTATTGTAGTTCACGTAGCCGTCCGTGAGATCCGCCGCCAAGAGTCGGAACTTCCCCTCGCCTTGATGCAAGTTCAGCCGCACAGCAAAACGTGCCGCTTTGACGACTTGTTTCCACTGCGGCTTATTTTCGGGCAAAGGCCGACCAGCCAAGACCGCCGGGATATCATTATAAAAAATATCGAGGTGTTTTTCGTCCAGCCCCACGCGGGCATAACCGGCGGCGTCCGCCAACCGGCCCCAGTTGGGGTCTTCGCCGAACCAAGAGGATTTCACCAAGAGCGAATTGCCGATTGCCCGAGCGATCTTTTCGGCATCTCCCCGGCTTTTCGCTCCTTCGACTTCCACGGCGACGACCTTGGTAATTTTCTCCCCATCCCCGACGATTTTCTCGGCCAGGATAAAACAGACCTGATCGAGCGCCGACTGGAAGAGGTCGCGCAGCGCCCGCTCGGCCGTTTCGTCCACCGAAACACCTGAAGCGCCCGAGGCCAGCAATAATACGGTGTCGTTCGTCGACATATCGCCATCGACGCTCACGCAGTTAAAAGATTGGTCCGAAGCCGACTTCAAGGCGGACTTAAGATAAGCTGGCCCAGCAACAGCATCCGTGACCACGAAGGCCAGCATTGTCGCCATGTTGGGTTCAATCATGCCAGCGCCCTTGGCGATACCTGCCAGGGTGATGGTCTGGCCTTGCCAGACAAAACGGGCCGTGACGGTTTTGGGCCGCGTGTCGGAAGTCAGAATAGCCTCGGCGGAGCGGGTGCCCTCAATCGCTTCGCGAGACAGCCGTTTCGCGGCGGCCGCGATTCCGCTGGCCACTTTAGACATCGGCATGAGCTCGCCGATTCGGCCCGTGGAACAGACCAGAAAAGCTGAGTCGGGAGCACCGATTGCTTCGGCTGAAAGCTTCGCGATGAGCGCCGCATCGAGGTCGCCCTGTTGTGAGGTACACGCATTGGCATTACCACTGTTCCCGAAGACTCCCCGGATCTTATCGGACGAAGCCGCCAAGATCTTCTGCGAAAAACGGACCGGAGCGGCCTTGACGTCGTTCGTCGTGAAGACTCCCGCCGCCGCGCACGGCTGATCCGCCACGATGAGCATCAGGTCGAGACGCTCGACTCCTTTGTTGCGAATATCGCAGCTGGTAGACCCGACCCGAAAACCGGGGACATCAGAAATTCCTGGCGAATCTTGAGTGATGACAATCGACATGGGAAATCAACGGAGCCCTTCGGCTTCATCCCAACCCATCATGAGGTTGAGATTTTGGACGGCTTGGCCGCCCGCACCCTTCAGCAAATTATCGATCACCGAGGTGATGATCAGATTGCCAGTCCGAGGGTCGGCGACAACCGAACAGGCGACCCGATTACTACCCGCGACGTGCGCGGTGTCCGGGAAATCGCCCGACTTGAGTAAAACGACAAAAGGCCGTCCCGCATAGGCTTTCTGCCAACAAGCTTCTACCTGGGCCGCAGTCACGCTCGCAGCAGGCACTACGATGGTCGTAGCGATGCCCCGATGCATCGGCGCTAGGTGAGGACTGAATTGAACGACCACCGGGCTACCGGCGGCCGCCGAGAAGGCTTCTTCGATTTCAGCGATATGCCGATGACCCGGGATACCGTACGCCTTCATCGAGCCATCCCGCTCGCAAAAGAGGAGGCCGACTTCGCCCTTCTTCCCGGCGCCGGAGACGCCGCTGTATGCATTGATTACCAACCGGCCAGGCTCGGGCTTGATCAAGCCTGCCCGCAATAACGGCACTATCGGCACTTGGATGCTGGTGGGGTAGCAACCCGGACAGGCGATGAGCTTCGCCGACTTCCAACTATCGTCGGTCTGTAATTCAGGAATGACGTAACGAGCCTGCGCCACCAAGGCCGGTGCCGGGTGGTCGTGTCCGTAATATTTCTTATAAATCGCTAAATCCTTGAGCCGAAAATCCGCGGACAGATCCAAGACCCGTTTGCCCGCCGCGACGAGCGGGGTGGCATATTCGGCAGCGACCCCATGCGGGAGGGCCAAAAACCAAACAGCCACATCGGACTTTGCGCACTCTTCCGGCGAGGAAGCGCTGAAGACCAGCGTCGGACTCACGATTCCCCGCAACCGCGGTAGCTCGTCCGCGACGAGCTTGCCTGCCAGCGTGCGCGAGCAAACCGAGGCCAATTGGACTTGGGGGTGCCGGGCGAGCACGCGGACGAGTTCTTCCCCGGTGTAGCCCGAGGCACCGACGATGCCGACCTTGGTCAGGTTGTGGGACATAGCTTGAATAAGAAGTTATTAGATGACGAATGAGTGATTGGACACAGAAAACTAGGCAACAAAAAGGCCCCGGATGTCCGGGGCCTTGGTTGGTTCCTGTCTCGAGGCGGTTTACCGCTTGGAGAACTGGAAACGCTTACGGGCGCCTGGACGGCCGGGCTTCTTACGTTCGCGCATACGACCATCGCGGGTAAGGAGACCTTCTTTCTTCAAAGGAGCACGGAGGGTGGCATCCATTTTCTGGATTGCCCGAGCCAAGCCATGCGAAATCGCACCCGCTTGACCGTTAGGGCCGCCACCGATGACGTTAACGGAGATATCCAGCTGACCTTCGAGGCCGGCGATACGGATCGGAGCCGTAGCCGCCTTGACGAGGGCTTCGGTGTAGAGGTACTCCTCGGCAGGCTTGCCGTTGATGGAAATAGAACCAGTACCGCGGGAAAGGCGGATACGGGCCGAGGCGGTCTTACGACGGCCGACGGCGGTGATGGCTGGGGACTTGGCGCTCATTGCAAATTAGGCTTATCGATTAACCCTTGAAAGGGATCGGGTTGGAAGCGGCGTGGTCATGCTTGTCGCCGGCGTAAACGCGGAGCTTGAGGAGCATCTCGTTAGCGAGACGATTCTTAGGGAGCATACCTTTGACGGCATGGGTCACGATGAATTCAGGACGTTTGGCGCGCATCGCACCTACGCTGGTACGGTAAGCGGTACCCACCCAACCGGTGTAGAACATGTAGGTCTTGTCTTCTTCCTTAGAGCCGGAAAGACGGACTTTGTCGGCATTGATGACAATGACGTAGTCACCCGTGTCCACGTGGGGGGTGTAAGTGGGCTTGTGGCGGCCGCGGAGGATATTGCTGATTTTGACAGCGAGGCGGCCGAGGATTTGATCCTTGGCGTCGACGACGTACCAGGTCTTGTCCTTGAGCTGCACGTTCTTGGCTAGCGTGGTCTTCATAAAGAGGGAA
>JBAXRS010000087.1:0-5090 GCA_037131085.1 Verrucomicrobiota bacterium
GCATGGTCTCCGTCACCTTCGGCGGCTGGGATCACCACTCGAACATCAAGAGCGCTTTCGACGGTCAGGCCCCGAATTTCGACCAAGCTTTCGCCCGCCTCATCACCGATCTCCAAGACCGCGGCTTGCTCAAGCGCACACTCGTCCTCGTCAGTTCCGAGTTCGGCCGCACGCCGAAAATCAACGGCACGAACGGCCGCGACCACTGGCCGCGCGTCTTCTCCATCGCCATGGCCGGCGGCGGCACCAAGGAAGGTTATATCCATGGCGCCTCCGACGCCCTCGGTGGTGAGCCCGACCGCGACGCCGTTGGCCCGGCCGACCTCGCCAAGACCATGTACCGCCTCCTCGGCATCAACTCCGAGAAGCGCATCATGTCCGACGGCGGCCGTCCGATCGACATCGTCAACGGTGGTCGCATCATGACCGACTGGTTGGCCTGATCTCGCGCCCTGCCGTGTCGCTCGCCTCCAAGGTCACGCAGACGGGTTGGGTCCCGCTGAACCGCTTTATGTTCGCCCGCTTATTTATTGCCCTGGTGCTCACGTCGCTCCTCGCGCGGGCAGCTTATCCGGATTTCAATTCCACGAAACCAAACGGCGGCCAATTCGGTTCGGAATTAAAGCTTACGCTCAATGGTGCCCGTCTGGCCGACTTCGAAGATCTGTTATTTTTCTCGCCGGGCTTCAAGGTGAAGAGCGTGGAAACGCGCGCTAATAATAAAGTCGAACTGACCCTGGCGATTGCGCCCAACGTGCCGCCGGGCAATCACCTCGTACGGATCCGGACGAAGTCAGGGATCTCCCACGCCCGCCAGTTTTTCGTGAGCCCATTTCCCAACGTGGACGAGGTCGAGCCGAATTCGGAATTCGCGAACGCGCAGCCGATTCAGCTCAATCAGACCATCGAAGGCGTCATCCTGCCCGAGGATGTCGATTACTTCAAACTAACGGTCAAGAAAGGCCAACGAATCAGTCTCGAAGTCGACGCCCTGCGTTTAGGCTACGGCGTCTGCGATCCTTACATCGCGATTCTGGATAAGGATAAGTTCGAGAAAGCTTTTTCGGATGACACAATCCTGCATCGTCAGGATGGTTTCTGCTCTTTCACCGCCGAGTACGATGGCGAGTACTACGTGATGATCCGCGAATCATCTTACCGCGGCTCGGGCAACTCTTTTTACCGTCTCCACGTCGGTAGTTTCCGCCGCCCCGACGCCCTCTACCCGGCCGGGGGAAAATTAGGTTCAAAACTCAAGGTGAACTTCGTCGATAACAAAGAATCATTTGCGGAAGAAGTGACGTTGCCGACCGAAGAGGATCCCGAGTTCATGCTTTACCCGAAGTCGCAGACGCCGGCGCCTTCCGGAAATACTTTCCGCCTTTCGGCCTTCGAGAACACGCTCGAAATCGAACCGAACAATACCCTGGAGCAGGCCACCGTCGCCAAGGAATCCGAGACTTACGCGCTCAACGGAATCATCGATAAACCGGGGGATGTAGACTTCTTCAAGGTAGCGCTAAAAAAAGGACAGGTCTTTGATTGTCGCTGCTACGCCCAAGCGTTGGGCTCGCCGCTCGATCCGACCGTGACCGTGGTCGGACCCAAGGGAAATACGATGAGTTCCAACGACGACGGAGGCGGCATGCGGCGCCTTGATTCCAGATTCAAGTTTACCGTGGCGGCGGACGGTATTTACTCAGTGCGCATCACGGATCACCTCGAGCGCGGCGGGCCGAATTTCGTCTATCGCCTCGAGATGATCGCATCGCAGCCAAGCCTGACGTTCGCTTCGCCTGACTATTCGGTCAACGATACCAATTACCGCCAATTCATGGCCATCCCGCGCGGCGGCCGCATGGTGCTGCTCGAAAACTTCACCCGTAACGGAGTCAGCGGAGATTATCGTTTTGATGTGAAAGGCTTGCCCGCCGGAGTGAAGTTGCTCTCCGACTCTGCTCCCGGGGATTTGCCCGGCGTACCTCTCGTCTTCGAAGCCGCTGCGGACGCTCCGCTCGCCGGTGCCGTGGCTACCGCTCAGCTGCTGCCCATCGATCCTAAGAATAAGATCATCGGCCAGCAGCGTCAGATTTATGACATCGTCCGGCTCGGGAACACGATTTATTACCAAGGAATCGAAGATAAGATGGCGGTCGCCGTCGTGGAGGAAGCTCCCTATTCCCTCGAAATCGAGAACCCACTCGTGCCGTTGGTGCGTAACGGGGTGTTCAATCTTAAGGTCGTCGCGAAACGTAAGGCCGAATTCAAGGGCCCGATTCGCGTCTTCATGTCCTGGACGCCTCCGGGAATCTCTGCGCTGGGCGAACAGACGATTGCGGCAGATTCGAACGAATGTTATTTCCAGTTGAACGCTAACGGCAACATCGACACCAAGGCTTGGAAGTTCGTGGTGATGGGCGAAGCCGACGCTGGTAATGGGCGTGTTTATAATGCTTCGCCTTTCGCGGAGCTGGTCACCGAAGCACCTTATGTCGCCGCCAACGCCATCCCGCTTACGGCGATGGAAATCGGTACGCCGGGTCTGATGGTGACTAATTTCGACGTGCAACGCCCCTTCGAAGGCGAGGCCCTGGCCACGCTCGTCGGCGTGCCTGATACGATCTCGATTCCTTCGATTAAGGTGACCAAGGATACAAAAGAACTTCGTTTCACGGTGGTCACCAACGACAAGTCTCCCGTGGGCAAGAAAGAGAATCTTTTCGTGCAGGTAGATATTCCCGCCGGTAAGGGTTCGACCACGCATCGGGTGGCGGTCGGTTCAATTCTGCGCTTGGATGCTCCGCGCAAGGCCGCCCCGGCTCCGGTGGCTAAGGCTGCGGCCGTGCCCGCCGCTAAGCCTGCGACGCCGACTCCGGCCGCCGCTCCCGTGGTGCTCTCGCGGCTCGAGCAACTGCGCCAAAAGACGGAAACCCCGAAGAACTGATTTCTCATGCCCGCCCGTGTCCTTTCACCCTTTTTCACCTCCACGCTTTTAGCCCTGGCGGCCTTCGCCTCGGCCGCTCCGGTCTCCTTTGAGGAAGTACGCGTCATCTTGGAGGGGAAATGTCTGGAATGTCATAATCCTGATAAGACCAAGGGAAAGTTGTTGATGACCTCGCGCGAAGCCTTGCTCAAAGGCGGCGAGAGCGGCACCACCTTAGTCGCGGGTAATCCGGAAAAGAGCGAGCTGCTGAAGCGTCTGAATCTGCCGAAAGACCACGAGGACATCATGCCTCCCAAGGGCGGACCGCTGCCAGCGGCCGAGATTGATGTCCTTCGACGCTGGGTGGCCGAAGGTGCGTTCTGGCCGGCCGGCGTCACGCTGGTCGCCAAGAATAAGGCGAAAGAAGAAGCGGTTGCCGATTTAAAACAAAAATTGGCGACCTTAGAGAAGCTCGAAATTTTTCCCGAAAATATCAATCTCGAGACGAAGCGGGATTTTCATCGGCTCGTGGTCTTCGCCACTTTCAAGGATGCCACCACGCGCGATGTGACGGCTTTCGCCAACCTGCGCATGAGCGACGAGAAGGTCGCCAGGTTCGATGGTTACTCCGTCCACGCCGTCGCCGACAGCGGCAAGACCGAGGTCGTGGCAGAACTCGGTGGGCAGACGGCGCGCGCGCCCGTCGCGGTGAAAGATGGACAGAAGGACCGGGCGATTTCCTTCCGGCTCGATGTCATGCCAGTCTTCTTGCGTTCCACTTGCAATAGTGGCGGTTGTCACGGCGCCGCCCGCGGCAAAGACGGTTTCCGCCTCTCCCTTTTCGGCATGGATCCGGATGGCGATTATATTCGTCTGACCCGGGAAATGATCGGCCGTCGCATCAACTTGGCGATTCCGGAGGAAAGCGCCATGGTGGAAAAGACCACGGGTGCGGTCCCGCATTCGGGTAACAAACTTTACGATGCCGATTCGCAATATAACAAAGCCATTCTCGAGTGGATTACGAATGGTGCTAAGGACGACCCCGCGGACATTGCGAAGGTGACGGGCATCGAGGTCTTCCCCAAGCAGATCGTCCTCGAAGGCAAAGAGGCTACGCAGCAGATCACCGTCCGGGCGACTTATTCCGACGGTACCGACCGCGATGTGACGAAGTTGGCGTTGTTCATGTCCAATAACGATCCGGTCGCTGCGATCAGCAAAGACGGCGTGGTGAAATCGGCCGAACGGGGCGCCGCCTTCATGCTCGCGCGTTTCAACGTCTTTAGCGTGACCGCCCAGGTCGTGGTCATCCCGCAGGGTTTGGTTTACGAGCGGCCGAAGACCGCCGAGGTCAATTATATCGATAAGGCCGTCAATGAACGCCTGCACCGCCTGCGCATCTTGCCCTCGGGCGTCTGTACTGACGAGGAGTTCGTCCGCCGGGTCTATATCGATGTCGTCGGCCTGTATCCTAAGCCCGAGGAGTTGAAGGCTTTCTTGGAAGACCAGCGCCCCGACAAGCGCCCGCTCTTGGTCGAAGGCCTATTGCAACGAAAAGAATTCACGGAGTTGTGGGTGATGAAGTGGGCCGAACTCCTCCAGATCCGTTCCAGTATCGCCGGGAACAATAACGTCCCGCCTTTCTACAAAAACGCGCTTCTCTACTATAACTGGATGGCCGATGAGATCGGGAAGAACCGCCCGATCAATGAAATCGTCGTCGAACTGCTGTCGGCCAACGGCGGCACGGTCTCCGTTCCCGCGGTGAACTACTACCAGAGCGAGCTTGACCGCCTTAAACTGTCCGAGAACGTCGCCCAGGTCTTCATGGGCATGCGTATTCAGTGCGCGCAGTGTCACAATCATCCGTTCGACCGCTGGACAATGAACGACTACTACGGCTTTAACGCCTTCTTCGCCCAGATCGGCCGCAAGGCCACCGACGACCCGCAGGAGGTGATTGTCTTTAACAGTAAGGGTGGGGAAACGCAGCATTTCCTGACCAAGAAGAACGTGAAGCCTAAGTTCTTGGGCGGCGAAGAACCCGACCTCAAACCCGGCGATGATCGCCGTCGCGTGATGGCCGAATGGTTGGCTTCGCCCCGCAATCCCTACTTCGCCCGCAATATCGCCAACATCGTCTGGGCCCACTTCCTCGGCGTCG
>JBAXRS010000088.1:0-4792 GCA_037131085.1 Verrucomicrobiota bacterium
AAGCAGCCGGGCATGCGGTGCGCCGAGGCAGAGGTGCGTGCCGACGCCGAAGGACACGTGGGGGTTCGGTTTACGGTCGAGTCGGATTTCGTGCGGGGCGGCAAATGCTTTTTCGTCGAAATTGGCCGAAGCCCAACCCAGTGAGATACGCTGCCCAGCAGGCACTTCGGCACCCTGTACTTGGGTGGCGACAGGACAGGTACGGCCGATGTGCGTCAGGGGCATGAAGACCCGGAAAAACTCCTCGCTTGCAAGGACGATGCGTCGCGGATCTTCCCGGAGGTAACTGAGGGCGGTGGGGTTTTCGCCGAAGTAAGCAAGGATCGAAGTCAAGCTGTGGATGACCGTATCGCGGCCGCCCGCAAAGGTTAGATTGGCGAACCCCATCATCTCTTCGCGCGTGAGCGGGCGCCCTTGATAGCGGGCGCGGGTTAGGGCGCTGAAGAAATCATCTCCAGAATGAGTGGCCGCCCGATCAAGCTGCGCGGATAGGTAATCTTCAAGGGCGTTGCCTTGTTTGAATTCGCCGTTCGTGACCTTAAAGACGTGGATGCCCCAGCTGATATATTGTTTCGCTTCGCTCTCCGGGACATCGAGCAGGTAGGTCAGCGCGCGGGATTGTATCGGCAGGGCGAAATCATGGACGGCTTCGATGGCTTCGCTGCGGAGGGCGTCGTCGAGCAGCGTACCGATAAGGCTTTCGACCTTGGTGATGACCTCTGGTTGTTTGGCTCGATTGAAGAATGGTTCAACGATAGCGCGGTATTCCGTGTGCTCGGGCGGATTCGTTTCGATGGGCAGTTGTCGCATCGAGCGGACCGCCTCTTCGGACGGAATCGGCACGCGAAAAGGCGTATCGGAACTGAACGTCTGCCAATCTTTGGCGGCTTGGCGGACTTCTTCATGCCGCAGTAGCATGCGAATCTTTTCACCGTTGATGGTGATATCGGCCGCGGCGGCCGCCGTGCGCTTTTCTTTGAAGGGGTCGCGTGACCCAAAGCCAAATGGACACTTGCCGGATAACATGACTCAGTCGACCGTCACGTTCAATTCCGTGATCTTTCCCTGGTAGGGGTTAGGTACGGAATAATTGGCGGCCGGCTTAAGGCTGTCATAGCCGAGGCAGAAATCTTCCGCCGGTTGCTTGAGTGTCCCAGGAGATTTGGCGGTGACGGCTTTCTGGTCTCCGACTTGCAGGCTCATCGTCCCGTTTAATTGGTTAAAGGATGCGACGATGCGGGTCGGCGTCGCGGGGAGTGGATTGATAGAACTAAGGTCAGTGTTCTTGTCGATCGCGTGGCGGACGCTAAAGACGACATGGCCGGATTTGAGGTGCAAGGCATAGCCGACATTGAGACCCCCGTGAGCCAAGACGATGGCATCGGTCTGATCGCCTTGCAGCGTGAAGGTATAGGTAAAGGCCTTACCGTCGATCTGCGGCGCGGCGGCTTTGGCGAGATGGTCGCCGAGTTTGAGTTTCGAGAGGTCGGCGCCAGACTTTTTATTTTGATTTAGCGGAGCGCTCGTCGCTGGGCCTTCGTGTTGGCCAGCCGGACGTTTATGTGCTTCGAGTTCGGCAAAACGCGTGGCGGCCTCGTTTTGGAGCCGGGCGACGATGTCGGGGTGTTCAGCGGCGACGTTATGCGATTCGGAGAGATCGCTGACGACGTCATAGAGAGCTGGCCCGTTGGCGGCGGTTTTTTTATTCTTAGTTTGGAGCGCTTTGTGCGCTTCTATGGAAGACTTCAGGTGCAGTTTCCATTGCCCGATACGAATCGCTTCGAGGTCGAAACCCTTGAAATAAAGATGCGTATCACGGACCGCAGGGGCGTTCGCGGTTAACATCAATGAGGAGATGTCGCGGCCATCGATGACGCGGTCGCTCGGAGTCGTACCGCCCGTGAGCGCCGCGAAAGTAGGTAGCATATCGATATTACCGGCGATCTGGTTACACGTCGTACCCGCCGGGATTTTGCCCGTCCAGCGCATGATGCAGGGCTCGCGGACTCCCCCTTCGAGATTCGTGCCTTTGTTGCCACGGAAGGGCGGGGCGTCGCGACCGGCGGGGCCGTTGTCGGAGGTAAAAATTACCAAAGTATTTTCATCGAGGTGGAGTTCCTTAAGTGTCGCCATGATCTGGCCGACGGACCAATCGATTTCTTCGACCGCGTCGCCCAGTAATCCGTTGTTGCTCTTGCCGGCGAAGGCCTCGGAGGCCGCCACCGGATTATGGATCATTGTGTGCGGCAGATAGAGGAAGAAAGGCTGGGTTTTATTATCGCGGATGAATTTGACCGCCTCTTCCGTGTAGCGCTTGGTCAGCAAGGATTGGTCGGGTTCGGTTTCGATGATTTTTTCATCACGATATAGCGGGAGGGGCGGGTAGCCTTTGTGGCTGGCTTTCATGTCATTACTGTAAGGCAGACCGAAGTAATGATCGAAGCCTTGGCGGGTGGGGAGGAATTCCGGGTAATGGCCGAGGTGCCATTTACCAATCATCATTGTCGCGTAGCCAGATGGTTTAAGGATCTCAGGCAAAGTCACTTCGTTGAGATTAAGACCGATGGTGTGTTGGGGGAAGAGGACGCCGGGAATCGAAACGCGTGCGTTGTAGCAACCGGTCATCAGGCAGGCCCGCGACATCGAGCAGACGGGCGTGGCATAAAAGCTCGTGAACTTCATACCCTCGGAGGCCAGTTTATCGAGGTGCGGGGTGTGGAGGGTCTTGTTGCCGAAGGGACCGATGTCCGCATAACCCATGTCATCGATAAAAATCAGGACGATGTTAGGTTTCGCCGAGGTCGCGGCGAAGGCTGCCCAGGGGGCGAGCAGAAGAAGTGCGAGGACGCGCAAGGTTTTCATGAAATCAGATTATTCTTGGTCAACATCTTTGCCTTTACCCTTTTTGCCTTTGCCCGCTTTGCCTTTGGTCTGCTCGGACAGGGTTTTCTGCGCGAGTTCGGAGTAAGCGGCTAACTGCTTTTCCCAGGACTGGGTAAGTTCTTTCACCTTGTCCGGCATCTGGCTGGCGAGGTTGTGCTGTTCGGCGCGATCCGTCCGAAGATCGTAGAGTTCCCAGGGGTCGTTTTTGGCCGCGACTAATTTGTAATCTCCGATGCGGATCGCCTTGTTGTCTTCGTGCAGCCACCAGAGGCTGTCGCGGGCGATTGTGATGTCGGTCTTAAGTGCCGCCACGAGGCTTTTGCCGGGAGCTTCGGGCATGGGGACGCCTTTCCAGTCGGTCGGCTTTTTTAGGCCGGCTAGCTCGATGATCGTCGGAACGATGTCCACCACGTGGGCGGGCGTATGGCGTAATTCGTTCTGGGCGCTGATACCTGCGGGCCAATGCGCGATGAGGGGCGTGCTGATGCCGCCTTCGTGGACCCAAGTCTTGTGGCGGCGGTGCGGCGTGTTGGCGGCGCTGGAGAAGCCAGGTCCGAGGCAGAGGAAGGTGGCTTCGCTGCCCATTTCAGCCTGAGGGTCGTGGCCGCCGTTACGGACCATGATTTCGGCGCTGGCGCCGTTGTCGGAGGCAAAAAGAATCAACGTGTTCTCGTAGGCGCCCATCGCTTTGAGTTGGGCGATGATGCGGCCGACTTCTTGGTCCATGCGGTCGACCATCGCGGCGTGGATGGCCATCTTAGTAGCCTGGAAGCGGCGCTGTTCATCGGTGAGGCTAGTCCAGGGAATCGGACGGTTAATTTCGCCGGCTCCGAGCGTCTTCATTGCTTCCGGGAAGGCGTAGGGCGGACCGACTTCGGGTTCGAGCGCGGAAAGCGTCGTATTTGTGATGCCCATTTCCGTCTGACGTTTGAAGCGGGCGGCCCGCATCGCATCCCAGCCCGTCAGGTAGTTATCACGATACTTCGCGATGTCTTGCGGGAGGGCTTGCAAGGGGAAGTGGGGTGAGATGAAAGCCACATAGTGGAAGAAAGGCTTATCTTGATAGTGGGCGGCGTGATCTTTTAAGCACTCGATAGCGTGGTCGGCCGTGGCGATGGTCGTGTAATAACCTTTCTCGTTTGCAGGAACCTTTAATGGGACATCGTCGATTAGGTTGCCCTTGGCGGTGAAATAATTTCCTTGGTTTGCAACATCGAGCGAGCGATCAAAGCCAGCGTCGAGGACCTTGCCGTCGATGTGCCATTTGCCGCTATGGTAGCTACGATAGCCGGCGGGCTTAAGGTAGTCGGGGAGTAGGCGCGCCCACGATTGACGGATGCCGCTTCCGCCACCACCCAGCTTGGGTAAGGCGTCGCGGTGGATTTGTTGGGCGTAATAACCGGTCAGCAAAGCACCGCGGGATGGCCAGCAGCGGGCGGTATTGTAAAATTGCGTGAAGCGCACGCCGTTGTTGGCGAGACCGTCTAGGTTGGGAGTCGCGATTTCGCTGCCGTAGCAGCCGAGGTCGGAGTAGCCGAGATCGTCCGCGAGGATCAGGACGACGTTGGGTGGCGTCGCGGCACAGAGGTGAGAACCGAGGCCGAGAACGGCAATGAGTAGGGCGACGAAGGGGCGCATGGGGGTGTGGTAAGGATACGGTGTGAAACGTTGAAAGAGCAAAGGCGAATAACGGGGTCAGACCCCATTATTAGGGTCTGACCCCGTTATTCGCGAGTCAGTGGCCTGGCCTCAATTCCAGCCAATAATGACTAAACTTACTTCTTCTTCGGCGTGGGCGTCTTGCCTTGGGCGCTGACGACCTTGGGCTTGTCGATTTTCTTGGCGCCGGCGGGGAGGGCGGCCTGGTCGAAGGGCAGGATGGGGCCGTCTTCGAGGACCTTGAGCAGGA
>JBAXRS010000089.1:0-4787 GCA_037131085.1 Verrucomicrobiota bacterium
ATCGGGTGCTGGGACTTGGTCACGGTGAAGGTGAAATCGCTATGGCCGTGGTTGCGCGAACCGCCACAGACGAACTCGTCGTTATACTTGGTCTCGAGAGGCCAGTTATACCAAGTGGCGGCGTGGAGGAGGACGATACCCTTCCCGGCCGCCGCGAAGTCGCGGATGGCCTTTTGGAACTCCGGCGTACCGAACTGACCATGATTGCCACTGAAGACGAACAGGTCGGCCTGCGGCAGCAGCGCGAGGGTTTCTTTCAGGTTAGGCGTCGAGGCGACATCGTAACCAGCGGCTTTGGCGGTCTGCGCATCCGTACCAAGGAAGAAGATGGGGAAGTTATGCGAACTACCGGCTCCAGCGAAGAGCACGCGGAGCTGACCAGCCTTACGCGGACCAAAGGATTGACCGTAAGCCTGGGTGGTCTTGGGATTATCCTTAGGCAGGAGGTCGCTCGGTCCGTCGTTGGTCTTACCCTTGCCTTTCTTGCCGCCCTTAGGCGCAGCCTCATCCTTGCCGCGGGGCGGATTAGGCGGACCACCAATTTCGATGGTGACGGCCACGGTGGTCGGGGCGATCTCGGTGTCCGCGGAACTGAGGACCAACTTATCGATGATCTCGTCGCTTTCGACTGGCATCCAGAGGGTGCGCACCTGACGGCCTTCGCCGGTCAGGAGCTGACGGGCGGACTTAGAACCAGGGACGTCACCGACACCATTATAGTCGGCGAAGTCACGACCGCCCTGGAAGACTTTCTTCTGCACTTTTCCGCTGAGGAAATGCACTTCGGCGATCATAGCGATGGCGTCGTGTGCACCCCAACCGCCAACGGCGCCAAGGAAGTGAATACGATTAGCCACGGAGCCGACCGGAATCTCCACCTTCTGCGAGAAGGATTTGGAATAGACACCCTTACCATTGCCTCCCTTGAGAACGATGACGTTCAGGCCGTCCTTCGCGGTCTTGGGGTCGACAATCTTATACGGGACGCCGTTGGACTCAACTTTACCGAACTGGGCGAACGGCAAGGTATCACGCTTGGCCTCCTTGTTAGCGTAGAGGCCGGTCGTGGTGGAGGCGGTGAAGGCCGCGCGAAGGTCGAGCAGGCGGAATCGTCCGACGGTCTCGCCTTCGGGGCTGATCGCGACGCTACGGAGGTAGGTGATGACGTTGCGCAGACCTTCGGCACCCAGAGCCTCAAAGCCTTCGGGCATGAGCGAGTTCGGGCTGCGCTCGCGACTAACGATATCACCGACTTTGAGTTCGGCTGACAAACCCCCTTGCAGCTTGAGCTTCACGAAGGTCGGGTTCTCGCTACCGATCAGGGCGGAATACTGGGTGCCATCCTTCATCTTGAAGTTCCACGTGCGATGCTCGTCGTCGACCATGCGGTTTGGATCTACGATATGCACCAGCAGTTCGGCCGCGGGGTGTGAGCCGATACCCTGCAGGTTTGGACCAAAGTCATTGCCGACGTTACCAATCATGTGACAAGTCTGACAGATCGAAACGAAGAGTTCCTTGCCCTTGGCGCTATCGCCAGGCTTCTCGACCTCGGGAAGTAGCTTAGCCACGAGATCTTCCTTGGCTGGGCTACTGCCAGCGTTGAGTTTGGAAAGAACAGAGGCGGCACGCTTAGCCACGGCTTCGTCTGGATGGCGGACAAGCTGTGAGACCTGCATGGGCCCGAGCTGCATCGCGGAAAGAGACTTCGCTTCCAAGGCGTCGAGCAGCAGTGCGGCCCACTCCGAGCGGCCGACGAGTGCGGAGAACAAAGTGGCCCGGAAAGTACCAGCAGACTTCGGGAAAGCGGCGTAGAGTATCTTACCGACGGATGTGTCACCGCTGGCGGCGAGCGCACCGGTTGTGGCGACGGCCACGGCTTGTTGCGAACCAACGAGAACTTGGGCGAGCGCCGGACGCACCTGCGAATCGACATCACGTAGCAGGACGAGTACGCGAGCGGCGGCGACCTGCGCTTCGACCGAAGCCTTACCATCGGTGAGCACGGGTACCAGACGGGCGGCGACCGCGGCCAGTTCAGACTTCAGGCTACCGTCGGTAAACCAGAGCGCCGCGATTGAGGCGGCCGATCCAGAGATGGCTTCATCCGGGCTGGCGAGCAACGTGCGTAAGGCGGCACGAGAAGCATCGAGCAAAGCCGGAGGGGCTACGCGACGGGAAGCGATCTCGCGAATGACCGCGACCGCGACCGGCTTATTTGCGGACTTGGCCGCGGCGGTTAGCACGAGCGAAGCGTCATCACCATTTAGGGAAGCGGCAAGTGTACGGGCGAACTCGGCTCCGGCGGTATCGGCCGGACCGCTGAGGATGCCAGCCAGGACAGGACCGGGATTAGCGGCCGCAGCGGCCGTGGCAGCGGCCTTGGACCAGTCATCGGTCAGTCGGGCCTGAGCAGACAGCAGGAGTGCACCGGCAGAGGCTTCGAGCGGTGCGGCGCCCATGGCGCGCAGGGCGGCCAAGCGGACACGCGGTTCAGCGTCCTCCAAAGCTTTAGCGAAGACTTCGGTCGGCAGTTTGCTATGGCTGGCCTCGGCGACGAAAAAGGCGTTCTTACGCACGTCCGCGTCGGCATCAGCACAAAGAACACGGAGCAAGCCTTCCTCCAGGCGATCAAGGCGCTGTAGGGCCCAGAGTGCCTGGATCCGAGCTTCCGCTTTGGCGTCGCTGCGGACCTTAATCACGAGAGGGCCGACGGCGGAAGCGAGCAGGCCGGGGTCCTTATCCATGAGGACACGGAGGGCGTTGAAACGGACGACCTTATTCGGATGGTCGAACGCAGCGACGAGACCAGCGACATCGGCCTTCGAAAGATCGGGGATATCGAACATCTTCACGGACTCATGTTGAATCCGGTAAATGCGACCAAAGTAGTGCTCGCGATCTGGACGGACGGAAGCACCAGATTTACTATGCAGCGGACCACGGGTGTCGTTATGCGCGACGACGGGGGTATAAAAATCGAGGATATACATCGCGCCATCCGGACCGAACGAAACGTCGATCGGACAGAACCAATGATCCATGGAACGCAGCCACTCGCGGTCCTTAATCGTGACTTCGCCCAGGAAGGTCGGACCACTTGGTACCAGTTTTTCGAAGTGGATGATGTCGAGGATTGGTTCGGAGGTGAAGATGGTATCGCGATACTCTTCTGGCCACGCGCCATGCTCCTGGACGGCTACCGAGCAGGCGGCGGTGTAATAACCGACCTGGTCGATCTGCAGGAGCGGGGCGCGGTCAGGCAGGTCAGTACGCAAGACCGGACGACGCGGATTGACGGAGCTAAAGGCCTTGGCCGGCGTGCCCGGGGCCTTGGCGAGAATGGACTCGGGCAGCACAACATGTTGGATGGGATTACCATTGGTCGCTTTCCCGTGGTAGAGCTCCATCTTGCTCGTGACTTCGTTGCCGAAGCTGTTGCCACCCTGCGAGGCGATCTGCTCGATAGCTGATCCGTCCGGCTTGAAACGGAAGGTACCGGAGGAGATACGTACCTTGTGTTCAGGATCGGAAGCGGGAAAGACCTCGCCACCGCCGCCGTTACTGGCGTAAACCCAGCCGTCGGGAGCGAGGACAAAGTGATTGGCCACGAAGTGCGTGTCGCCCGGGGTGAAGCCGCCATAGAGAACCATTTCCTTGTCAGCCTTGCCGTCACCATCGGTATCGCGGAGCCAGACGATGTGAGGCTGGCAGACGACGATGACGCCGTCCTTATAATGGCAAAAACCAGTGATCAGCTCGAGGCCTTCATGGAAGATTTTCTTTTGATCGAAGACGCCGTCATTCTTGCTGGAAGTCAGAATGCTGATCTTGTCCTGCGCCGGACGGTCGTAGCTGCCAGGCACGAGCACACCGCCCTCGCGCCACGACTCAGCGGTGAGCGGGCGACGTCCGTTTGGATACTCAGGTGTCTCAGCCACCCACAAGCGGCCGCGTTCATCCCACTGGACGGCGATAGGCTTATTAATCAGAGGCTCGGACGAAATAACGCTGGCCTTGAAGCCCGGTTGCATCTGGAAAGCGGCGATGGCCTGAGCGGCGCGGCTGGGTCCGCCGACTGGGTAACGCATGTCCACGAGATCCTTCGGGGTGCAGAGTTCATCGACATTGGCGCGACGGGCAGCCCAGGCGATGCCCCGCTTAATGAAGGTGCGGTAGCTGGCATGCGCGAGCGTCTCCGTTTCACCCTGCAGAAAAACCGCGGAACGAAGGCGGTCGTTCTCGAACACCCAGACTTGTGGCTGGATGTCGTAGACGGAGGCCTTGTCGGCGACTTCCGCGATCTTCTTGCGATTGGCGCCGACCTTCGAAGTAAAGGACGAAGCGAGCACCTGGATCTTCTCGTTCAAGTCGAGCTCGAAGACGGTCTGATCGGTGACGTCAAAAGTGGATGCATCCTTGGCCAACGGATGGGCGTCGGTACGAACATTAAGCATCATCAGAGTGCGGAAGTGCCGGCTATCCGGCGTCCAACCCGCACCGAAAGTATCTTTCGCCCAGCTGGCCGAAGGTCCGGCGATGGCGCCGCGCAGCGCGACGAAGCTGATACCGCGGAGAGAGAGATCCGCAAGGGCGGCCCGATCGCCGACTTCATACGGAACATAGTCCTTACGATAAAGGACGATGACCTCGTCCTTGTCGTGCTTCGTGTCGACTAATTCGCTCGGGCGGGCGGCTTCAGTCACGATGGCGCCGGCGGCGGTGAGTTCCGCTACGAGCGTTTTAACCGCAGCATGATCATCGGAGACAACGGTGACCTTGATCGG
>JBAXRS010000090.1:0-4781 GCA_037131085.1 Verrucomicrobiota bacterium
AGGGGCGTGCGGCCCGCGCGCCCACGGATGACCGGGCCGGTCATCCCTACCAAAGGCAGCAGCATTAATTAGGGTTTCCCTATGAGTGCTACCCTTCCTGCAACCTGCCAGCCCGGGGCTGCCACCTACCACCTGAGAATGAATTACTTAAAGCGGATGCGATGTCATCGCAATCCTACTTGGAGACAGGTTTGGTGGGGCCGAGGCCGAGGAGGGGGAGGGTTTCGCGCTCTTCTTTTTCGCCGTAGTTGAAAAGGATGAAGCCTTGGGTGCCGTACTTGCGGGTGATCTGAATCTGGTTGATCACGGCGTCGGCCCGGAGGGTGGAATGCGAAGACGAAACGCCGATGCCCGGGATCAGGCCCGCTTTGCCCGCGTAGAGTTTTTGCTGCTTCACCCAGCTTTCATACATGACATCGCTTTCCGAGTAATCCATCGGGCAAACGAAATCGAGGTAGCCCTTTTCGCACCAGAGTTTCCAGTCCTGCATGATGGCGCGACTGTCGAGGTCCCAGTTGCGGAAGACGGCGGCGCTGACCTTGATGCCCGGACGGACGAGACGGGCGGCTTCGCTGGTAGTCCGGACGACCTTCGTGATATTTTCTTGGCACCAAGGAATCCATTCTTCGCGTCTTTTCCCATTTGGCATGACATCCTTGGGCCATTGAACCACAATCTTGCCAGTGGTTTGTTCGAAACGTTCGCGGCAATGAGGACAGAAGCAGTGTTTCGTGTCGGGGTAGCGGATGTAGTCGAAGTGAATCCCATCGACGGCATATTTTTTGGCTACTTCAACGAGGGCGTCGCGTTCGAGGGCGGCGTTGAGGGGATGCGAGGGACAGAGCCAAGGTTCTTCCTCGCCGGTGTCGCTCATTTGGAGCCGTCCTTCGTGTCGCATCTTATCGAGAAAGGATTTTGGGAAATCGTGACCGAGGTTCCAGTCGACTTTCCAGACGTGTATCTGCACGCCGTATTTACGACAAGCTGCGAGGCATTCGGCGATCTGGTCGGGCTTGCCAGTCATGCTTTGCGCGAGAGGGAGGATGTCGGACGGATAGAAGGCCGCTCCGCCCCAGAGCATATTGGGGAAGATTGCATTGAACCCGTGGGCCTTGAGGGAGCGGATGGATTCATCCCAAGTTTTACCCTTGATGCCGGAAGCGTTGTGACACCAGAAGGCCCGGAATTCGCCTTCCTGCGGGGGTTGGGCGAGACAATAGGATTCCAGCAGGAGGCGATTGGCGCGATCGGTGGCGTCAATAGCTTCGGTGTACCGCCCGGCTTTTTCGTCGACGTCGGCTTGGGTGCGAAGGGTCAGCGAGGCGTCGAGCCGGCGATGGGCTTCGCTGTCGGCGGGGGTTTGACCGAGGGCGGCTACCGCCGATTCATAAGTTTCATAAATGCCCATGCGGTCGACCTCGGAGCGACGGCGGGCGAGGAGGTCGGACCAAAGCGAGGGCAGCAGTCGGCCGGCCAGGGCCAGGAGGAGCTTCTGTTGATTGGCCGAATCATCCGTGAGCAATACATGCGTCATGAAGATCGTATTCGCGGAGCCTAAGATGGCGGGTTGCCCGGAAGGATGTCCGGCAGCGTCGAACCATTCGGCCAGGATTTTGGTCGAAGCCGAAGCCGGGGAAGCCGTAATGATGTTCCAGGAATGTTGGGCGACCTGCGGCGGGGCGCCATTGAGTTCCGCCGAAGTGTGCAGGGAAGAAAAGACGCCAGACGTCGTGGGACGGAGATGCTTGCCGAGTTTGATGCCGGTCGTCTCGGCAAGTTCCGCGGGCAGGGAGTAGAAGGCCAAGAGCTTGCCGCCGTCTTGGAGGTAATGAGCGATGGCTGAAACCGTCGCGGGTGGTAACTTCGCATGATAGGGCAGAATCAGCAGTTTCGTCCGGGCGAGCGTAGCGGCGTTGAGGGAGCTTTCGGGCAGCAGCGCATGACGAAGGCCGGAAGCGCTGAGATATTTGGAAATATTAGCGGCGTATTCTTCTTTAGCGGCACCGTTTTGGAGCACGAGGATTGAAGTATCTTCGCCGAGCACCCCCAGAGGGTGGAGGTGGCGGAGCTCGAAAGAGCCATCCGCTTCCTGGGCACGCCAAGCGGCTAGCCGCAAACCATCGACCTTGTCCCAGCCGCCCGGCTCGCCTTCGGTCTTGGCACCCGTCTTGAGGATCGTGACCGTCTCCCAGACCTTACGGCGCGAAATTGAGAAAGTTTGCGAATACCAGCCTTTGCCGGCCTTGAAATAAAAAGTGAAAGAACCGATGGAATCTAATTTATCGGCACGAATCTGAAATTGGATTCCTTCGGAATTTGAAAGATCCAGCGAGGTGGAAAGGTCCCAGTAGCAACGAACGGTGGAGTGATTAGAGAAATCGCAGAGGAAGGAGGTGATTTTTTCGCGGCCAACGCCGGAGGCCGAAACGGCTGGCGCACCTTCCTTGTTTTTCCAGGATAAAGATGAAAGGACGTCCTCCGAGGTTTCAGCGGCAAAACCCGATAGGCTTAGAACTGAGAAGCATAGAACGCTCGCCCAGTGTCGGAACGAGAGGAGACGAAGGGGTGGCATCGGCGGGGTAGGGGCGGAGCTAAGGTATGAACCGATGGGGCCGAGGTTGAAAGGTAAGAAACGACGGAAGCGCGCGGGGCGGGCCGTGCGGACTATCTTGGGAGGGCAATCCTGCTGGCTTGTCAGCGGTCGGGAGGATGGCAGGCTTGGGACCTTGCTCCCTTACCTCATGTTTACGCGTTATATCTATCTTTTGATCCTGCTGACCCGTATCCTGCCCGCGCAGGATCAGAAAGGTAAGAGTCCACCCGCCGGCATCGCGCTACCGGCCAAAGATAAGGCCGAATTATGGGCGGGGGCGAAGGCCTTGCAGGCCGAGATCGATGCGCTCAAGCAGCCGGGGGCTTTGGCCAAGGGTCTGGACGCTTATCTGGTCGACGTGGAAATCTTTGCGAAAGCCGTGCACTGGGCGGTCGAACTCGACGAAGTTTTTAATCTCAAACAAGTGACGGATGCGCGTAATCTGCTCAAAGCTGGCAATGAGCGATTGAAAGACCTGAAGTCGGGCAAGGCGCCTTGGACGACCGCGACGGGCAATGTTGTACGCGGTTATCGTTCGAAGATTGATGGGTCCGTCCAGGTCTATGGACTTTCTATTCCCGAGGAGCGTCCGGCGAAGGACGGTCGTTTAGACATCTGGCTGCATGGCCGGAGCGACGTCCTTACGGAATTAGCATTCATCGGGCCGCAAATGACGAAGCCGAAGACCCCGCCGGTCGGTAAAGTCGTTGTGCTTAATATTTACGGACGTTTTTGTAATGCATATAAATTTGCCGGCGAAGTCGACGTGCTTGAGGCCATGGAAGATGCCGTGCGGCAATATCAGTTCAGCCGCGACCATATCGCCCTGAGAGGCTTTTCGATGGGCGGCGCGGGCGCATGGCATTTGGGAGCGCAGTATGCGGACCTCTGGGCGGCCGTGACGCCTGGGGCGGGGTTTGTCGAAACCGCAGAATATGCGAAGGTTGATGCGGCTGGTAAGGTGCCGCCGCCGGATTGGGAGCGGAAGCTTTATGCCCTTTACGATGTGCCGGGTTATGTCCTCAACCTGTCGAATCGCCCAGTGTATCTGTATTGCGGAGAAGAAGACCCGGCCAAGTGGCAGGGCGAAAAAATGTTAGCCGCGGCGAAAGCGGCGGGCTTTGAGATTCCGCAGCTTATCGGGCCTAAGACTGGCCACAAGTATCATCCCGAAACCAAGAAAGAATTGGATACGTTGATGGATGTCGCGGTGGCCAAAGGGCGACCGAAGGCGCCGGAACGCGTACGAGTTTCGACTCCGACCCTTAAATATAACAAAGTCGATTGGGTGACCGTGGATGCGCTCCAGGAGCATTGGGTCGTTTCCGAAGTTACCGCGTCCAAGGTCGGGCCCGCCAAATTCGAGGTGAAGACCAAGGGCGTGACTGAGTTTAGTCTCAGCGTCTTGGCGGTCTGGCCCAGCGAAGGGTCGCCGGAGGTGAATGTCGATGGTCAGACATTCAACGGCGTTACTCGTTTCGAGAAGATCGGCGGCAAGTGGTTTGATCCAAGGATATTGGATCGGACGGTTGGTGGCCTGCAGAAGCGCCACGATTTGCAGGGACCGATCGATGATGCCTTCATGGGGAGTTTTGTCTTCGTAAGGCCGACCGGGAAGTCATCGAGCCCGAAGGTGGAGGCTTGGGTGCGTTCGGAGCTCGAACTCGCAATCAAGAAATGGAAGATTAATTTCCGGGGTGAGGCCGTGGTTGTCGATGATACTGCCGTCACCGAAGAGATGATGAAGAAATCGAATATCATCCTCTGGGGTGATGCTGAATCCAATAAAGTCATCGCCCAGTTGGCTGGAAAAATCCCGGTCAAGTGGGCGGGTGGAAAGGTTTTAATCGGCGGTAGCAGCTATGAGGCGGCGGACCATGCGCCGATCATGATTTACCCAAATCCTTTGGCGCCGAATAAATATGTCGTATTGAACAGTGGGTATACCTTCCGGCAGGGCAGTGAGGTCACGAATGGATTGCAGACGCCGAAATTGCCGGACTGGGCGGTCATCGACGTGCGTGAAGTGCCGACGGCGCAATGGCCGGGGAAGGTTACGGCGGCTGGGTTTTATGATGAGGGGTGGGGCGTGCGCTGAGCGCACGCAGGGGCGCGCGGCGTAACCGCCGCGAGGAGGTGCGCGGGCACGGTGACACGGGGGTATGGGGACACGCGCTTGCGCGAGGGG
>JBAXRS010000091.1:0-4709 GCA_037131085.1 Verrucomicrobiota bacterium
TGCGCCGGCATGATGGCCGCCACGGCCGCGTGCGTGGAGAGCACGTAAGCTCCCAGCATCAAGCCAAGTATGCAAAGGCCGGTCCAGAAGGCGGAGAAGTTGCCTGCCACCAAGCCCGAGAGGATGTTAAGCGAAGCACCGCCTTGGTCGGAAGAGGTTACGACCTCTTTGACGTGACGGCTTTCGGTCGAGGTAAATACTTTGGTGAATTCCGGAATCAAGGCGCCGGCGAGCGTGCCCAACGAGATGATTGTCGAGAGGACCCACCAGAGTCCGGTATGGCCAGGCAGATTGGCCAAGAGCAAGTAGCTGGCGATATAGGTGACGGCGATGGAAATGATGGACGTAATCCAGACCAGATTAGTGAGAGGTTGCTCTAAGTTGAAATCTTTAGCGGATTTCCAGATGGCGTGGCTCGTCAGGTCATTCACCCAATAGCTGGCGACCGAGGTGAGTACCATTAGGATGCGCATCGCGAAGAGCCAGATGATCAGCGTCGCGCAGAGGGTGGGGTCGGCGGCGAGGGCCAGGGCGAGGAATGCAATTAGGGCAACGCCCGTGACGCCGTAGGTTTCGAAGCCGTCTGCCGTCGGACCGACGGAGTCGCCTGCGTTATCTCCCGTACAGTCGGCGATGACGCCCGGGTTACGTGGATCATCTTCGGGAAGTTGGAAGACAATCTTCATCAGGTCGGCGCCGATGTCCGCAATCTTGGTGAAGATGCCGCCGCAAATGCGAAGAGCCGAAGCGCCGAGCGATTCGCCGATAGCGAAGCCGATGAAGCAAGGACCCGCCAGCTCTTTAGGCAAGAACGCCAGGATACAAATCATGAAGAAGAGTTCGGTCGCCACGAGGAGTAGTCCGACGCTCATACCCGACTTCAAGGGAATGAGAAGGGTGGCCAGGGGGTTGCCGCGTAGGGCCGAGAAGGCCGTGCGCGAATTCGCGACGGTGTTAATACGGATGCCGAACCAAGCCACGCCGTAGCTCCCGAGGATGCCCAGGACGGAGGCCCCGAGGATGACGATGACGTGGTTGACCGATTTGTGTTCCAAGACACCGAAATAATAAATCATACAAGCGGCGATGAGCAGCCAGAGCGCGGCCAAGAATTTACCTTGTTGGAGTAGGTAGGTTTTACAGGTCTCCCAGATAATCTGGGAAACTTCGGCCATCGATGTGTGCACGGGCATCGCGCGCGTCTGCACGTATTGCCACCAGCCGTAAGCCACGCCGAGAGCGCAGACGACTAGTCCGATCCAGAGGACTTGCGGGCCAGTTAACGCCCCGCCGAGAAACGTCACAGTTCCTAGGTCGGGAATCTTAATGTCGGCTTCGCCGGCGCGAACGAGAGTAGGGGACGACACCAAGAGTGCCGCCGTGAGGCGTTTGAGGCAGTTCATAATAGAATGTGGGGTGCGCCTAAGGGGTTGGGCGCGGGGTTAAAATAACGCAGCGCCCTACCGGCCTGCGAGGGCTAAATACTTACAAAATTAACAGGGCGCCTTCATTTAAAATCATAAAGCCACCCTTGGGCCTGCCTTATTTTATTAAGAATTCCTGCAAGAAAAGCGCCGTCGTCTGGAATCCAAAATCTATATTCGATTTTTTACTGAAACCGTGACCCTCATCTTTGGCCATGAGGTACCAGACGGTCCCGCCCTGGGCCCTGATGGCATCTCGCATCCTTTCGGCTTCGGTAACGGGCACGCGCGGATCGTTCTTCCCCTGGATAATCAGGAGCGGCGCACGTATCTTATCGGCATGATTGGCCGGGGAGATCTTTTCCAAGAAGGCTCGAATCTCGGGTTTACGCTCGTCGCCGTATTCTAAACGGCGCGCCCCGCGTCGGTAATCAGAGGTATCGTGCAGGAAGGTAACAAAGTTGGCGATACCGACTTCATCCACGCCACAGCGAAAGCGCGTCGGGAAATTAACCAGGCACGCCAAACTTACGTAGCCACCATAACTCCCGCCCGAGACGGCGATTTTTTGCGAATCCAGTCTAGGCGACTGGGCGGTCCAATCTAAAATGGCTTCAATGTCGCGAAGCGCCCCTTCGCGCAGAAGACCGTTGTCCAGGTTGAGGTATTTTCTTCCGTAGCCAGTGGAGCCGCGAATATTCGGATAGACCAAGGCCACGCCCCACTCGTTCAGGTAATAGAGGAGGCTACCCCGATAGCCGGGTCGTGATTGTCCCTCGGGTCCGCCATGTACCATCATGAGACTTGGCCGGCGCCCGGGAAATTTTTTAGGGTCAGGGTAGTACACCAAGGCGGGAACGCTGACGCCGTCGAAGCTCTTGACGCGGATAATCGTGGGCTCAATCGCTTCGATGTTTTTTTTCGGTTTCGTCGTCCGATCTGTCCAGCGCGTGGTCTGTCCGGAGTCCAGGTCAACGGACCAGGTGTCGCTCGCCGAATCCTCGCTTTTTAAGGTAAAACCAAGCTCATGGCTCTGCGGCCGGAAGAGAAGGTTACTCACGATACCTGCTTTGATTTTAGGCACCGCGACGGGGCGGAAGGAGGGGATTTCCCAACCGTGGATTTCGGAGAAGCCTTCCACGTTGACGGTGATAGCTAAGATTTTTCCGTCGGCGGAAAGGGTCAACTCTTCGCCGTCCCATTTTTGGGCAGGGTCTATTTGCCGCATTTCCCCCGTGGTGACGTCGACGCGGGTGGGCGTCAGAAAGTCCGAATCATGATTCGATAAAGCATACACGGCTTGATCGTTTTCTCCGAAGGCGATTTGCGTCAGATAATCATGCCCACTTCCTGGGGTGACTGGCGTGCGCTTCTGCGTCTGGATATCCGCGAGCCAGAGACGCGTTTCATTCAGGCCAAAAGACTGGCGGAGGAGGAGCTGATTGTTTTGCTGGGACCATTCCACGGGTGCCCAGCCGATTGAGGGTGGCGAAAGCAGGATTTTTTCCGTATGCGTCGCATCGGCCTGCACGACGATGATGTCTCTATCTTTGCCGTTCCGTCGATTGGACGCGTAAGCAATGGAGCGACCATCTTTGGACCAAACGGGATCGGTGTTTCGCGACTTGCCGTCGGTCAGCAGGATGGCCTTGGCTTTCAGGTCTTCGGTGTCCTGAAGGTAGAGCTGAAAATTTTCGCTTCCGCCCACGTCGACGCTGTAGAGTAAAAGTTTACCGCCAGGTTGCATCCAGCCGCTCTTCACCGGCTCAACTCCATGCGTTAGGGGTAACCGCTTCGCTAACGGCGCGGCCGCTAGGTGGAGGTGGGAGGCATCGCCGGTGCGGGTGGACACGATAATCTCTCGACGCGTCGAATGCCAGCCACGGAAGCTCGCGCCACCAAGGTTCATGTACGGAGCCAGTTCGGCGATAAGCGTGGCGGGAGCCTCGGGGACGCCTTCGACGACGAGGTTGGCTGGCGGGGCGGCCGGGCAGAGGCTCGCCACCGCCAGCAAGCACAGGAAAGTTCGGGCGGGGAGACCCATGGCACTATCTTTATTATTAGATCGGGCGGAGTTCAATGAAAGATGCAGGCTCGCCTTCGCCGGCGGGGCGGCTACCCAGTAGGTATGCCTCGCTTTGCCTTGCTCGCTTGCTTGCTCCTCCCGTTGGTCGGATCCGCCGCCAAGGATAATTTTCCCGTCAGTCCAGCGGTCACGGCCGTCGCCCACCCCGCTTCTGAGGCCGTTGGTTTCGCCGCTCTTTTTAATGGCAAAGACCTCAGCGGCTGGAAGACCAAGGGTAATTGGGTCTACGATGCGGACGGTACGCTCACGCTTAAGCCTCGGGCGGGCGAAACCGGTTGGCAGCGTTACGACGCCTATATTTTTACCGAACGGAAATATCGCGACTATGTCCTAGATCTGGAATTTAAGATTGAACCCACCGGGAACTCCGGGGTCTTTTTCTGCGTCGCCGATCCGCTCGATCCGGTGGCGAAAGGTATCGAGCTGCAGATCCTTGACACCTTCGGTCTCGCGAAGCCGGGCAATCATGATTGCGGTGGAATCATCCGTGCCATGGCGCCGTCCAAAAACATGGTGAAGGCACCCGGGGAGTGGAACCGCTATACGCTCACCTTGAAGCAGCGCCATCTCTCGGTAGACTTCAACGGGGAGCGTACCATCGTCCTCGACCTCGATGCTTCTCCGATGAAAGACCGGCCCGCCGATGGACACATCGGTTTTCAGGATGAGGCCAAGCGCGTCTGGTACCGCAAGGTGCGGATTCAGGAACTTAAGTAACCGACCTTATCGCTTCCGGATCTGGTCCCAGGGGGCTTCGCCGCTGACGTCGACCATGAAGGGTCCGGTACTCTCGCCGGGTGAGAGAATCGCCAAGATGACGGCATCCGCGTTTGAGCTATTAAAAGTGGCGTGCACGACTCCGGCGGGAATGTGTGCGACTTCTCCGGCCTTCAGGAGGCGGAATTCTTTTTCAACCCATTGTTCGACTTCGCCCGAGAGCACATAGATGACCTCCTCCAGCTCGGGGTGCGTATGGAAGTTATGTCCTTCGCCCGGGGGTAAGGTCGCTTGGCAGATCTGGAGCTGCTTGGCTTCGGTCAATCCAGGCCGGGAGAGCCAATAGTTAGTCCGCCCTTTATATTCTTCTTTGATGGCCTCGGCTGGCGTGACGAATCGAAGCGGGGGTCTCATTCCTCAAAATAAGGCTTTTTCACGGGCATGGGCAAGCCTCCCGCGTCAATCCTTGACGGGGCGGGAAC
>JBAXRS010000092.1:0-4542 GCA_037131085.1 Verrucomicrobiota bacterium
CCTACGCGTTCAACCCCACCACGTCTTCGGGCTCAGCCCAGGCGAAGACGGTGGCCTTGGAACCCACTCGCTGACGAGGATTAGCTTCCGCAATCTTAAGCACCACTCCCCCCGGTGTCTGAAAATCATGCAGCGAGATATCGCCTTGAAAGAGCGAACGGGTGATGGCCCCAGCAAAGGCGTTCTCGTCCGGTGCCATGAAATCGATTTTGAAGCTTTCGGGCCGGATACAGATCGTGATTTTATCGCCTTCACCCGGTGCGTCATCCGGCGTCGCCAAAGCGCCACGCACTTCGCCGATGACGGTATCGGCGACGAACTCGCCCGCGCCGACGTGCTTCACTTTACCCGCAATAAGATTGGCCGAACCGAGGAACGTCGCCGTCCAGCTATCAATCGGCCGACGGTAAAGATCGATAGGTATGCCTGACTGGACGATTCGCCCCTGCCGCATGATCGCGAGCCGATCGGCCATCGCGAAAGCATCCTTCTGATCATGTAAGACACAAAGGACGGTGAGCCCCGTCGTGCGGACTAATTCGCGGATCGATTCCCGGACTTCGACGCGCGAAGCCGCATCCAAATTACTCAAAGGCTCATCGAGCAAAAGCAGCTTGGGACGCAAGGCGAGCGCCCGCGCCAAGGCGACGCGCTGCTGCTGTCCGCCCGAAAGTTCTTGCGGCCGATACTTAGCCCAACCCTCCGCCCCCACTGCCCGTAAAGCCTCCAAGGCACGCTGCTGGATTTCCGCCGGCTTTAGGTTCGACCCTTCCAACGCGAAGGCAGCATTCTCCAAAACCGTCAGATGCGGAAAGAGCGCATAGTTTTGATGCACAAAAGCGATGGCCCGCTCGGCGGGTGAAAAGAAACTCCACTCCCGGCCGTCGTAAGTCAACTTGCCGCCCTGGGGTTCAAGCTGACCAGCAAGCACTTTAAGCAGGGTCGTTTTGCCGCTACCCGACGGCCCCAGGAGGCAACAAAGCGACCCAGCCTCGATAGACAAATCGACTCCAGCCAAGATCTCGGCGGTTCCTAATTGGCGGCGGAGGGCGATGATACTGACGGCGGGCACACCCCAACCTAGGTGGAAGGCAGCCGTTGGCGCAAGGTCGGTCAGCAGGCCGGCCCCGGTGAATGATTTCCCCGCCCCTTCGCCTCCTCACGCTTGCCACGGGCAAAGTTTGGGGCAAGGTTTCCTCTCCCATGCGTAACGACGACGAAGACGAGGACGAGAAGACTCCAGCCGCCCCGAAAGAGGCCTCGCCGAGCGCCATGCTCATCCAGAAAAAATTCCTCGAACAACGGAAAATCTTCCTCTGGGGTGGCGTCGATGATGCCTCCGCCAAAGACATCGTGGAAAAACTCCTGTTCCTCGAAAGCGACGCCCCGGGCAAAGAAATCATTTTTTACGTCAGCACCCCGGGTGGCTCCATCACTGCCGGCATGGCTGTCTACGACACCATCCGCCTCATCACCTCTCCCGTCAAAGTGATCGTCACCGGCATGGCGGCCTCGATGGGCTCAATCTTGCTCCAAGCCCCCAAGAAGAAAGGCAACCGCCTGCTCTTCCCGCACGCGCGGGTCATGATTCACCAGCCGCTCATCATGGGTCGCATCCAAGCCCCCGCCGTGGACATTCATATCCAAGCGCAGGAAATGGAACGTATCCGCTCGGAGCTGAACGAAATCCTCGCCAAGGCTTCGAAGCAGAAGCTGGAAAAGGTCATCAAGGATACTGACCGCGACTTCTACATGACCGCCGAAGAAGCCATTGAATATGGCCTCGCCGACGGGATCGTGACGGAGCTCTAATCCGACCGCACGCGCATGGGCATCGGCGACCGAGCCTATATGCGAACGCCGCCGGCGGCGCGTGAACCTTTGTCCGCCACGGTCTGGACACTCGGTGTGCTGGTCGTCTTCTTCATCGCGGAACTCATCCAAGAATCGGCCGGCGCTCACTTCCTCAAGAGTTTTGAACTCGCCGAAGCGCAGCCCCGCATTTGGCAATGGCTCACGCACGCATTGCTCCATGACGGCTTCTGGCACCTTTTGGGCAACGCGCTCGTGCTCTGGTGGACCGGCGCGATGGTGGAAAATACTTACGGCCGGAAAGTGTTCTTCACCGTCCTGCTCTCCGGCGTGTTTGCTGGCGCCAGTATCTGGTGGCTCACGGGCCTCGGCGGTGCCCGAGCCGGAAGCAGTCTCATCGGCATCTCCGCCGGCGTTTACGCCCTGATGCTCGTCGCCCTGCTCGATAAGCTCGAACACCAGATCACGGTCCTCTTATTTTTCTTCTTACCCGTGACGCTCAAGGTGCGCTGGGTCTTGGGGGTCACGGCCCTACTCACCGCGCTCGGCTGGATCTTTTCCGAACTGCCCTCCCGGCACGTCTGGAGCGGCTGGGCTCCGGCATGGCAAGACACCATCGCCCACTCCGCCCACCTCGGCGGGCTGATTTTTGGCTGGTTCGCCTGGCGGCGATTAAATCGGACAAATGAAGGCCCGAGCTACGCTCACCTTCAAATGGAAACTAACGCCCCGTCCCCCGACCTCGAAGCTAAACCGAGGCTGGAATCGCTTTCTTCCCCCAGCAAGGCCCAAGCCCGCGCCCAACTGGACGGCCTTTTGGACAAGATTTCCGCCGGGGGATTCGGCTCGCTCACCCCGGAAGAGAAACACAAACTCGAAGACCTCAGCGCCCGCCTCCGCTGACCCCCCATTTATGCGCAGACTCTTCACCCTATTTCTCGCCTGCGGCGCGGCCTTAGCCGCCGCCCCGGATGCCTTCACGACCAACGAGGCCATGCAGAAGGAAACCCGGGCTACTACGGTACTGCTCGAGAAATTGCACATCAGTAAGAAAGATATGTCAGCGGTGGACATGAACAGCGTGCTCAAGACTTACTGCGAGAGCCTCGACCCGGCGAAAATGTATTTCACCGCCGAAGAGGTGGATGAATTCATCAACCGCTACGGCAAGACGCTGGATCTCTACCTTCAACGAGGCAACCTGACCCCCGCTTTTGAGATCTACGCCCTTTTCAAGAAGAAGGTCGGCGACCGCACCCAGGCCGCCCTCCTCGCCCTCGATAAGCCCATCGACCTCAATGAGCCCGGTACGTTCGGCATCGAACGTAAGAAGGCCAATTGGCCGGAAGATCAGGCCGCCGCCGACGCCTTGTGGTCGAAGCGGCTCCGCCTCGACATGCTTTCCGAGCTCTTAGGCGAAGATCGTCAGAATTCTCCGCGTACCGACAGCACCAAGCCCAAAGCCGCCAAAGAAACGGGCATTCCTGAAATCACCCCCGAAAAGACCAAAGAGGCCGTCGCCCGTCTCAAGAAACGCTACGACAAGACCCGTACCTACCTCAATTTCGACCAATACGAAGTCGAAGAGATTTTCCTGAATGCCTATTCCAGCCAATACGACCCGCATTCGACATTCTTCTCCCAGCAGTCTTTAGAAGAATTCGAGATCGCGATGCGTAATTCGCTCTGCGGCATCGGCGCCACGCTCGCCGACGAAGATGGTGTCTGCGTCGTTAAAGACATCTTACCCGGCGGGCCACTGGAAATCTCCGGCCAAGTTAAACCCGGCGACAAGATCATCGCCGTTGGCCAAGGCGAAAAAGGCGAGATGGACGACATCGTCGGCATGCGCCTGAACAAGGCGATCTCCCGCATCCGCGGTACCCAAGGAACCATCGTCCGATTGCTTGTCGATATGGCCGCCGGCGGCCGCAAGACGGTCGTGCTCAAACGCGATCAAATCAAGCTGGTCGGGCAGATGGCTTCCGCCCGTTGTTTCGACGTCCCCAATGGCGCCTCCACCATCACACTCGGCGTCATCGACCTTCCCGCTTTCTACGGTAAGAATCCCGACGGCACCGGCTCCAGTCCTTCCAAGGACATCGAGCAGCTGATCGGCAAACTTAAGAAGATGGGCATGAAGGCCCTTATCATGGACCTCCGTAAAAACGGCGGCGGCCTGCTCACCGAGGCCGTCGATATTTCCGGATTGTTCATCCCCAAAGGCTCCGTCCTCCAGGTCCGCGACAGCCAAGGCCGCTCCGAAGACTATCGCGACGAAGATGAAAAAGTCGCTTGGAACGGCCCGCTGGTAGTGCTGACTTCCAAACTCTCGGCATCGGCTTCCGAAATCTTCGCCGGGGCGATGCATGATCACCGCCGCGCCATCATCGTCGGCGACGTCACGACGCACGGCAAGGGCTCCGTTCAGAATATCATCGAGTTGAGCCGCTTTGATAAGAATCTTAAATCCGCGGTGAAGGTGACCATCCAGAAGTGGTATGCGCCCAGCGGTTCTTCGATTCAACTCAAGGGCGTGCCGGCCGATATCGTGGTGCCTTCTGTCTTCTCCGTGATGCCGGTGGCCGAATCTGACCTCGATCGCCCTCTGCCCTGGGATTCCGTGACGCCCACGCTCACCAAGCCCGACGAAGGCGATTGGCTCAAGGCCAAGCTCTCCGATGAGCTCATCAGCGAACTCAACACTTCCAGCGGCCGTCGCCAAGCGGA
>JBAXRS010000093.1:0-4534 GCA_037131085.1 Verrucomicrobiota bacterium
CAGGAGCCCGGCTCGGAAGCGCAGATCAAGAAGTTCTGCACGGCCGAGTTCAAGGTGACCTTCCCGATGTACGCCAAGGTTGCGATCAAGGGCGACACGCACCCACTTTTTGAAAAACTGACGAGCAAAGCGGAAGGGCATCCCGGACCCGTGACCTGGAACTTCAATAAATTCCTCATCGGCGCCGACGGTAAGTTGCTCGCCCGTTTCAGTTCCGACGTCGAGCCCGACTCCGCAGAGCTGGCCAAGGCCATCGAGAAGGCATTGAAGTAAGCCCGCTTTGACTTCTGGTCGGGGCGGCCTAGCAAAGGGTCATCACTATGATGCGCCTCGCCTTCGCCTTTCTCCTTGGATTAACGGTCCTTCGCGCCGAAAAGCCCGAGCTTTACGACGTCTGCATCTATGGCGGCAACGCCAGCGGCGTGATGGCCGCCTGCGCCGCCGCGAAGGAAGGAGCCAAGGTTATCGTGGTCGAACCGAGCCGCTGGCTGGGTGGCATGACCGGCGGCGGACTGATGCATATCGACTGGGGTCGCGAAGAAGCGGTCAGTGGTTCAACCCGCCCGATTCTGAAGAAGGATTATAACGATGCGCAATATCGCTCGGCGTTTGGCAATCTGCTTAAGGCCGCGGCGGTTCCGGTGTTACGCGATCACCGCGTGAGCGCGGTCGAGAAGTCGGACGGTATCATCCGCGCTATCACCTTAGACTTTGCCCCGTTCGATGAATACGGCTGCCCGCCGGCTTTGACGACACAAGCAGCCGCCCGTGTCTTGCGTGCAAAGGTCTACATCGATTGTTCTTATGAAGGCGATCTCATGGCACGTGCCGGCGTCGACTACGCTTACGGTCGCGAAGCACAGTCAACTTATGGCGAGAGCTTGGCCGGGGCGCAGCCGCCGATGTCGGTCTATGCCATTGACCCCCACGTTAAGGCGGGCGACCCGCAAAGCGGCCTCTTGCCGGGACTACAATCGACCCCGGTCGCTCCGGTCGGGGATGCCGACAAGCTCACGATGGGTTACGGTTTCCGCTGGCGTTTTGTCTTCAAGGGAGAGGGTCTGCCAATCGAGCCGCCGGCCCATTACGACCCAAAGCAATTCGAGCTCTATCGCCGGGCGTTCCAGCAGGGTGTCGATATCTTGTCGGGCCGCGTGATGCGGGGCAAAGTTGATGGTTGGGAAAAGTCTGGTGGGCGGATTTATTCCGGCGGCGCGGGTAATCTCGCCCGGGCGCTTTTTGCTCCGACCAATTACGGCCATAATGCCAACTACGCTGATGGCGATTACGCTACCCGGGCGCGCATTTGGAAAGAGCAGCAGGACTTCGTCCGCGGCATGACCCACTTCCTGCGCACCGACCCCAGCGTCCCCGCGAAGCAGAAGGAGATCGCCCTCAGCGCCGGCCTGGAGAAGGGCGCGTTCGACGACACCAAGGGCTATCCGCATCAGCTTTATGTCCGCGAGGCCCGCCGCATGGTCTCGGATACCGTCGTCACCCAGAAGGACATGGAGGGCCGGACTAATCCCGCTGATTCTGTTGGCCTGGCCTCTTATGGTGTCGACGAATGGCCCTATGCCACGGTCGCATTGGATGGTAAGGTCGCGCTGATGGGCGGTTATTACTCCATGCTCTACCTTGAGGAAGAGCATCGCGGTATTTACAAGATTCCGTACCGAGCGATTGTCCCGAAGAAGGCGCAGTGCGCGAATCTGCTCGTTCCGGTCTGCGTCTCGGCGAGCCATATCGCCATGACTTCCATCCGGATGGAGCCCGTCTGGATGATCCTTGGTGAATCGGCCGGGGTTGCGGCGACGATGGCCGTCAAGTCAGGGTCAGCCGTCCAAGATGTCCCTTACGCCGAACTTTATCCGAAACTTCGCGCACTCGCCCAGAAGGTCGATATCCCTAAGAGGAAAGAGACGAAGGCGAAGTAGGACCGGCGAACCGGAGTTCCTCGACGGTCTTCCCTCCGATGAGGTGCTGGGTGATGATACGGTCCAGATTTTCTGGCGTGCAATTGCGGTACCAGACCCCTTCCGGGTAGATGACGGCGATGGGCCCGTCGACGCAGATTCGAAGGCAGTCCGCCTTGGTGCGTTGGACGCCCCCTTTTTCGGCAAGCCCGAGTTGCTTCAGCCGTACCTTTAAATGCTCCCAAGATTTGAGCGCTAGTTCTCCGGCACAGCAGGACTGCTCGGAAGATTTTACGCATAGGAAGACGTGCCGCTGAGTGGAATCGAGGCTCAACGCGTTAGCGCCTCGGGAGGCTTCGGCGCTCATTCGAATCTTGGAACCAGACCATCTTTCTCGAGCTTGATGAAGAGCTCCCGACCAAACCACGCATCATTGGCGGCGTATTGAATCTGGCGTTCATCAAGGGGCTTGGCCCAGTTGGAAGTCTGGACTTTCTTGGACTTCTTCATCTGTAATCCCAGGTAATGGGCGGCGAGGGCGCGGAGGCCGGTATTTTCGACTCCGGCTTTCTTGGTGTGATCGGAAATATCGATGAAGCTCCGGTCGTCGAAGGGGGCGCGGGCGCGGAGGTTTTTGACGTCATCGCGGACCGCCACGCCGACTTTCGCTTGGCGGTCGTTGCAGAGGAGCGGAAAGGTCAGTGGAATGCCGCCGCAATGGTCGAGACGGAAGATGAAAATATGGTGCTCGCCGGCCAGCTGAAGGATGGACGGCAGGTTGTATTCGCCCCGGGTGTGGGAGGGTTTGGTCTCCGTGTCGAAGCCCAGGACGCGGTCACGAAGGAGCGCCGCGACTGCGCGCTCGGCATCTTTTTCGTTTTCGATGAGGTCGATGGGACCCGTCCATTCGCCTACGGGCAAGGTCTCGATGAATTCCTTTTCGATGCGGATACCCCAGGAATTGGCCCGGCTGGGCTCGGTTGGCTGTTCTTCAGGTTCTTCCACGCAGAAAGGGCAACCGTACCGCTGTCCTTTGGCAACGCGAGACTTGGTTTATAAGGGAAAAAAGCGTTGACCGTGCCCCTATCGAGACCTTTGTTCTACTTTCCCTTTAAGGGGCCTTAGCTCAGCTGGTAGAGCGCTTGCATGGCATGCAAGAGGTCGTCGGTTCAAGCCCGATAGGCTCCACCATTAAAAAAACCAGCCGTCTTCCTTCGGGGAGGCGGCTGGACCTGTTGCACTTTTAGGGAAGCCTTGCGGCCTACCGACTCATCCGGCTGATGAGGGCCTGGCAGTCGTTCTGAAACTTAACCTCCATCGTGAGGTTTTCGCGGCTGATCTTCTCAATATCTTCGGCGACGTTCGAGATGATCTTCTTTAAGACCAAGGCGTCGCTCTTGATGGATTTGGATTCAGTTTTATCGGCTAGTTCGCTGGCCATCGCTTCATGCTTTCGAAGACAGGCGACGATGGTCTTACGGTCTTCTGGCGCGCGACGAAGAATCATCCAGGAAATCTTCATCTTAGCATTCCCTTCGGCTGCTTGCTTGAGGTAGCCAAAGCCGGTGAAAGGTTTCAGGTCGTCGGCTAAGTCTTTTTTGGCGTTGGTCTCTTTTTCGATATTAGCCAAGCTCCGGCTCGCAACTGCGACGGGGGCAGAGTTTTTGGTCTTAACGGTGGGTTTGGCTTTCACTTCACGTTCTTTTTCAACCACGGGAGCTTCGACTATCTTGGAAGGGTCGCTGGCGCTGGCCCGTTTCAGTTCTTCATAGCCTTTCCAAAAAAGAGTCTCATCGAGTTCTACTTCTTTGCAGGCGGCGACGATATTTTTTTCGATCGGCAGACCCTTTAGCCCGTCGTAAAGGGCGGTATTTAGGATTTTAAGTAAGCTTTTTACGTCAGTGGGAACGATGACCACGGCAAAGGGGTCGAGCTCTTCCTCTTTCTTACCCATTTTCTTGTCGCTGACTTCGACGGGCGTCAGGAGCAGCTCCCGTTCGGCCCAAAGTTTGGGGTTGTTTTTCTTGATCCAATCTTGGTCAAGGTCTTCCCAGCGGTAGGTGAGCACGTTGTCCTTGTCCGCCAATTTTACCATGACTGTAAGCTCGTCCTGAGTGATATACTCAAAGGTAATCACGGTGGGGTTACCTGTACGTCGCAATTGGACTGTTTCCGCTTGGGCGATGACAGTGCTTAAGCAGAGCAGGGCGATGAGGTTTCTCACAGGGGTGGGCTAGGGCTAATCTGAACGGAATGAAGGGGGAGTAAATCCAGAATACCGCTCAATTTCTTAAGGTTTGCGTTAAAACAAAAGACCGCCCGGTTGGGCGGTCTTCGGGGGCCTGTGTTGAGGCTTATTTACTGGCTTTAGCCAAAAACTTGGGGAGCAAGTAGTCGGCACACGAATCAAGAGAGGCCAATTGGACGTAGTCAGCTTCCGGCACTTCAATCCCGTGCTTTTTGCGTAATTCCATTACGATATCGAGGAAATCCATGGAATCCAGGGAAAGCTGGTCGCGAAGGCGAACCTCGGGTTTAACAACGGATAGGTCCTCGTCCGGCGCGATGTCGGAGATGATGTCGAGAACGACCTGTTTGATGGTTTCCTTGGTCATATG
>JBAXRS010000094.1:0-4348 GCA_037131085.1 Verrucomicrobiota bacterium
GCCACCTGCCACCTGCCACCTGCCACCCGAAGCGGCCTCTCTCGTCCGCCCGCTCCGTTCTCACTCATTACCCCATTATTCTTCCCTCCCCACCCCGCCACCGCTATTCGTGCATGACACCTTTTCCGTCTGTCATCCATGTCCGCCACCCCTTCCTCGCCTTCGCTTCGTTCTGAACAGCCCGTTTATATCATCGGCCACAAGAATCCCGACGCCGATGCGATTTGCTCCGCCCTCGCCTACGCCGCCTTCAAACAAGCATCCGGCCAAAAAGGCTTTGTCCCGGCCCGTTGCGGTAACTCCAACGCCCGGATTGATTCCATCTTAAATCGTTTCGGCGCAACTCTCCCCGAATTCGTCGGCGACGTCACCCCGCGCGTCAAAGACATCATGCACGCCGATCCGTTCAAGGTCGGCGTCGACGATACCTGCGCTCGCGCCCTCGAGCTTCTCGACCTCCACGACGTCCGCGCCTTACCCGTCGTCGGTCGCGATGGCCGGCTCGAAGGTTACGTCTCCATCTTCGGCCTCGGAGATTATTTCATCCCCAAGCCCAAGCGCGCCACTTCGATGCGCAAGGTCACCAGTTCAATCAACGCCATCATCCGCTCCATCGGTGGTACCGAAGTCATCGCGCATGACCCCGAGACGGTCGATGAACTCTTCGTGCGCGTCGCCGCCATGGAACTCGAGTCCTTCGGCAAATCCGCCACGGTCGAAGGCATCCCCACCAATAAGAGCATCATCGTCGTAGGCGATCGCAACGACGTCCACATCCGCGCCATCGAAATGGGCGTGCGTCTAATCATCGTCACCGGCGGCCACCGGATGAAAAGCGAAGTCCTCGAACTGGCCAAACGCCAGAAGGTTTCCGTAGCTTACGCCGATACCGATAGCGCGACGACGGCCTGGGCCGTCCGCGCCTCCACGCTCGTGGGCGGACTCATCCAACACGACGCCCCTCGCTTCAGCCCGCAAGATAAGATTTCCGTGGTGCGCCGTCGCATCGTGCAATCCAGCGCCCTCATCTGTCTCGTCGTCGATGAAGATGGCCATCTGCTCGGCGTCTTCTCAAAATCTGACATCCTTAAGCCCGTGCAAACGCGCCTAGTTCTCGTCGACCACAACGAACTTTCGCAAGCGGTCGACGGTGCGGCCGAAGTTGAGATTGCAGAAGTCGTCGACCACCACCGCCTCGGCAACCCCCACACGGCCCAACCAATCTTATTCCTCAATCGCCCGCTCGGCTCGACGTGCTCAATCGTGGCCGACATGTTCCGCACCGCTAGTCTCCAACCTTCGCCGCAGATCGCCGGGCTGATGATGTGCGGGATTATTTCCGACACGCTTCTGCTCCAAAGCCCCACGACGACACCCCTCGACGCCGACCTGCTCCAGTGGCTCTCCCGTCTGGCCGATGCCGACCCTCGCTCCCTCGCCGACATGATCTTCAACGCGGGCTCGGTCTTGGCGACCGTCACGCCCGCCGTCGCCGTCCGCGGCGATTGTAAGATTTATAAGGAAGGCGAGCGCCGTTTCTCCGTCTCTCAGGTCGAGGAACTAGGCTTCAATAACTTCTGGAAATGCAGCGATGCGCTCCTCGAGGCCTTGGAGAAATACCGCCTCGAGAACGGCCTGAATTTCTCCTGCTTGCTCGTAACCGATATCGATACGCAAAGCTCCCTACTCCTCGTGCGCGGCGAAGCTGATGTAATCCAATCCATCACCTACCCCCAGAAACGTCCGCCGGATATCTTCGACCTCCCTGGCATCGTGAGCCGCAAGAAACAATTGCTCCCTTATATCACCAGCCTGCTGGGATCATCCGCCGATAACGCATGAACGCCGAAGAAACTTTGTTGAACTTCATGCGACGCCCCGGCTACAAGCCGATGCGTCTGGAAGCGATTGTGAAGACCCTCGGCGGCGACCGGCACAATCTCGATGAGCTACGCAAAGCCATCCCGCGCTTACTGAAAGCCGGTGCCATCGTCACCCATAAGGGCCTGCTGCTCGGGCTTCCCAAAGACCCCGCCGGCTCGCGCGACGACTCCCTCCTCGAAGGCACCATTCTCTTTCGCGCCAGCGGTTCCGCTCGCGTGGTCTTCGACGTCACCCCGGGCGACAAACCCCGCGAGGCCTTGCACATTGAGGCGAACGACACGCACGTGGCCCTCCACGGCGACCGCGTCCTCGTCAAACTCAACCAAGTCCGCCGCGATCGTAACGGCGACGACTGGGGCTCTGGCACCGTGGTACGCGTCATCAAACGCGCCCTCACCCAACTCACCGGCACCCTGCGCCGCAACCGTCTGCAATGGTTCGTCGTACCCGACGACCCACGTATCTCCCGCGAAATCATTGTGCGCGACCCCACACGGTCCGACCTCAAACCCGCGCCGAAACCCGAAGACAAGGTCGTCCTCAAGCTCGACGCCTGGGAACGCCGCAACCTGAGCCCGACCGGCACGCTGACCGAAGTACTCGGCGAAACGCACACGCCGATGGCGGAATACCTGGCCATCCTCCGCCGCTATAACCTCAATCCAGAATTTCCCGCGAGTGTCGTCGATGAAGCTAACTCCTTCGCTTCCAAAGTCCAACGCACCGATTGTCTCGGCCGCGAAGATTTTCGCCAGATCCCCACGCTCACCATCGACCCCGATGACGCGAAGGATTTCGACGACGCCCTTTCCGTCCAACGCCTGCCGAACGGCAACCTTCGCATCGCGATCCATATCGCCGACGTTTCCTACTACGTCAAGGGCGGCTCACGCCTCGACACCGAAGCCCGCGAGCGCGGCAATTCCACCTACCTCGTCGGCACGGTCATTCCGATGCTGCCGCACGCGCTTTCCAGCGGTCTCTGCTCGCTCGTGGAAGCCCAGGACCGTTTGGTCAAGACGGTCATCTGCGAATTTTCGCCCGACGCCCAACTGCTCAAGACCGAGTTCGCGAATTCCGTCATCTGCAGCCTCAAGCGTCTGACGTATAAGCAGGCCTACGCCTTCCTCAAAGGCGACGACAACGCCCAACTACGCGCGATGCCGGCGCCTCCGCCGCACCAGACCGGCTCTCCTGGCCGCCCGCTTTCCGAGTTAAAAGACGACGAGCTCGAACTCATCCGCCAGATGGTCGGAGATTTCTGGAAAATCGGGAAACTCCTGCGCGCCGAACGCTTCCGGGCCGGCTCGCTCGACTTGGACATGAAGGAGATCAAGATTTACTGCGACAAAGACGGCTGGGCGGACCGCACCGAAATCGTCACCCATGACGAATCTCACCAACTGATCGAGGAGTTCATGCTCCTCGCTAACGAGTGCGTGGCCAAGAGCCTCGACAAAGCCTCCATCCCGCACGTCTGCCGCGTCCACGACGACCCCGATCCGGAAAAACTGGCTGCCCTCCGCGAAGAACTCGCCAGCGATGGCTTTAAGGTCGGCGACCTGACGCACCGCTCCGAAATGGTGAAATTGCTAAGCGACCTCAAGACCCGCGAAGACGGCTACACGATTCGTATCCAGCTGCTCCGCTCGCTTAAACAAGCCTGCTATCGCCCCTCGCCCGACGGCCACTTCGGCCTCGCGAAACGCCACTATTCTCACTTCACATCACCGATTCGCCGTTACGCCGACTTACTGGAGCATCGCATCTTCGATGCTTATATCGCCAAGCATGGCGTAGCCTCGGCCCCCAAGGACCCGCCCCGCTCCCCCGGGCTCGGCGAACTCGTCCGCTCTTGCGAACACATCTCAATCACCGAACGGAATAGCGCCGAGGCCGAACGCGATTCCGTCAAAATCAAGATTTTGGAATTATTCGAACGTGAAGTGGAACGGAAAGACAAACGCCCGTTCGAGGCGATCATCACTGACATCAAGCCTCATGGCCTCATGGTCGAGCTCTCGGCTTCCAATGCCTTCGGGCTCGTGCACATGTCGACTTTGACCGATGACTATTACCGAATGAACGACCGCGGCAACATGCTCGTCGGCAGCCGCACCGGCCGAAAGTTCATGGCCGGTGGCACAATCATGGTGACCGTCGATCGCGTCGATCGCTTCAAACGCCAAGTCGATTTCCGCCTCGCCGATGACGGCCAACGCAAGACTCGCGGCCCGGAACGACGCAAGGGACAGAGTTAAAGAGAGGGTTGCAGGTAGGGCTGACCACCCTTGGTCAGCCGTGGTTGAGCGAGGACGCTCAGGGGTAAAGGGTGGGGCGCGACTGCGTCGCGTCCGTCGACCGGAGCCATCGAGAATACCAGAGCAAGCCGGAAGCCGCAGCCCACTTCGCGAACGGACGCCACGCAGTGGCGGCCCCTACCCAGGAGACCCCGCTCAAAGGG
>JBAXRS010000095.1:0-4260 GCA_037131085.1 Verrucomicrobiota bacterium
GGCTGTAATGGGAACAGCAATCCTTCATCTTCATGCAATGGGCCTTCGAAGGGTCGCCTTTGCGCAGGTGGCGTTCCGGCAGTCCGTGGTAAGAGAAGAGCAGCTTGTCGAACGGCTTGCTCAGCCAAGGCTGGGCGGACTCGACCAAGGCGTCGATGTAAGCCGGGTCGTTATAGAACGGCTGCAGGACGTGGTACTTCACATCAGGGGCGAGTCGCTTGAGTTCTTCCTGCACCTTGACGACGACGGTCTCATAAGAGGACATCGCGTAGTGCGGGTACTGGGGCATCACGAACAAGTCATCAATCCCGGCGGCGAGCACCTTCTCCACGGCTTCAGCGCAGGACGGAGTCCCATAACGCATGCCCATAATCACCGGTAGGTTGGTCGCCTGCTCGAGCTTGGCGCGGAGCTTGTCGGTCGTGACCACCAAGGGCGAACCCTCGGGCGTCCAGACGCTGGCGTAAGCGGCGGCGCTCTTCTTCGGACGAGTTCGGAGGATAATGCCCTCCAGCAAGAGCCAGCGCAGCGGAGCCGGATAATCGATGACGCGGTCATCGTTTAAGAATTCACGTAGGTAGTTGCGCACGTCGGGCACGGAAGTGCTCTTCGGCGAACCGAGATTTAACAGCAGGATACCTTTACGGGACATAGGAACAAAAGAGGCGGGACGGCGGGTGTTGTCAAACGCCGGAGGCAACCACGGCGTCGACCACCGCTTGGAAGGTCTCGATCCGGGCCTGCGGCGTGATACCATGCCCTAAATTAAAGATGTGACCAGGGTCGCCGGCATTGTCGTCCAAGACGGCCTTGGTCGCGGCAGCGGCGGCGTCGGGTTCGCCTGTCATGAACTCGGGGTCGAGGTTACCCTGCAGGCAGATCGGGCGGCCAGCGAGCTGGCGCACCTGTGAAAGCGGCAGTGTCCAGTCGACGCCGAGGCACGGCACGCCGGTCTGCGCGAGCGCGGCGGCCTGGGGTGACTTGCCCTTAGCGTAAAGGATGACGGGGGCTCCGACAGGGAGGCGCTCAAGTACCGCACGAATATAACGGAGCGAAAATTCTTCATAATCAGCGCCGGTGAGCGCGCCCGCCCAACTATCAAAAATCTGGATGGCATCGGCGCCGGCGGCGAACTGGCGGGTGAGGTATTGGGCGACGGCATCGGTCAAAATCTCGAGGATGCGATGCATCATCTTCGGATCGGCTTTCAATAAAGCCTTGGTCTTCGGGAAAGTTTCGGAACCCCCGCCTTCGACGAGATAACAGGCGAGCGTCCAGGGCGAACCGGCGAAACCGAGTAAGGTCTTATTCAAGCCAAGCTCTTTGCGCAGAATCGCCAAGGCGTCATAGACATACTGCAACCGATCAGCGGAGCCTTCGAGTTTTAGCGTAGCGACATCGGCCGACGAGACCAGGGCGCGCTCCATGGCGATGCCACCTTCTTCACGAAAACGATAACCAACGCCGAGGGCTTCAGGAATCACCAGGATATCCGAAAATAAAATCGCGGCATCGAGCTGCGGGAAGCGACGGAGCGGCTGAAGGGTGACTTCGACCGCCAACTCAGGGGTGCGGACCATCGTGACGAAATCTGACTTGGCCTTGAGGGCGCGGTATTCCGGCAGGTAGCGACCCGCTTGCCGCATAATCCAGACGGGAGCCCGGCCGTGTGGCTGGCGTCGAAGGGCGGCGAGAAAGCGGTCGCGGGAATTCATCAGGACCCCGCCAGCCAATCCTGCGGTTTCAAATAATGCGAGATTAGTCGTTCCTCCGGCGTACCAGCGGCGGGCTGATGGCAATAACGCCATTGGACCCGTGGCGGGAGGGACATCAGGATGGACTCGGTCCGCCCCCCTGATTGCAGGCCGAAGATTGTTCCCCGGTCGAAAACGAGGTTGAATTCCACGTAGCGGCCGCGGCGGATTTCATGCCACTCGGTTTCGCGCGCCCCAAAAGGGGTATCCTTGCGACGACCCAGAATTTCAGCGTAAGCTGGGCCATAGGCATCCCCTACTTTCTGCATCAGCGCGAAGGCGTTCTCAAAACTGCCTTCCGTGAAATCGTCGTAAAAAATACCGCCGATGCCGCGCGCCTCACCGCGATGCTTCAATTGGAAATAGTCGTCGCACCCTTTCTTGAACTTAAGGTAATGCGAACCCGTCGCCGCTTTCGCGGCCTGATGCCAGGAAATCGCATCTTCGTCGAAACCGTAATAGGGCGAGAGGTCGAAACCGCCGCCGAACCACCAGACCGGATCAGGACCGTCGGTACAGAAGAAGCGGACGTTCATGTGCGACGTCGGGCAATAAGGATTAAGCGGATGATGGACGACGGAAACACCCATCGCGCGGAAGCCTTTGCCAGCGAGCTCTGGGCGAGCGAGCGTGGCAGACGGAGGCAGCGCATGCCCACGGACGTCCGAAAACGCTACCCCACCCTTTTCAATCACGGTACCGCCCGCAATGACCCGGGTACGACCCCCGCCGCCTTCGGCGCGCTTCCACTCGTCGGTGTGGTATTTCGCCGTCCCGTCGACTTGCTCCATGAGCGCGCTGATGCGATCTTGCAGCCCAAGCAGGTAATTTCTGACGAGGTCTGGGTTCATCTTTAAGATTTAATCGCACCGTTCACCGAAGGTCAATGAAGCCTCCCCGCCCTTCAGATGAATCCACCGCTTCTAATCCCCCCTATGCGGGGACTCAATTAGGTAGTCCTTGAAGGGAACCCTGAAACCCCCACGGTAAGGCCATGGATCCCCTCGACAAGGCCTTGATCGTCGTCTGCCTCTTCGGCGGATTTGCGTTGGCTTTGCCTTGGATGGCTTGGGTTCGCCTGAAAAAACTCGAAATAAAACACGGCAGCAAACTCCTTGTCCGCGGCATCACGGGAGCCCAAGCAGCCCGAATCATTTTGCTACGCGGTCAGATCGAAGAAGTCGGCGTGGATGAGACCACGTTCACCTTCACCGATTTTTATTCGGCTTACGAGCCGGCGATCAAACTCTCTCCGGCCGTCTATCACGGAGGGCGACTCTTTGATGTAGCCCGCGCGGCCCGACTCGCCGGCCACGCCCTGCAACACCGCGATCGCAAGTTGGGCAATCTCGCCGCTTGGGATTCTTTCATGATTCTCTGGGGCAACGCCTGGCCGATCTTATTCGTGATGACCTTGGCCGCCCGCGGCCGATTCCTTTTCGCCATCGCCGGCTTCAGCCTGCTCGCGGGCAGCCTGACCGTCGCGCACCTCCTGAAGCATACCCACATCCAAGATGCCGCCCGGCGCGGTCGCAAAGAACTAGAGGAAGCCAAGCTGCTTGACGGCCACCCCAAGGAAGAAATCGATACCGCCTTTCTCGCCGCCCGCATGGATCACCTTGCCCTCCCCTATTCCAAGACCTGGTGGGGCATGCTGTTTAACCAATAGACAGGAAGGGTAACCCGCCTAGGCGGACGGGGCTCATGGAAATGAACGAATTTTACGGAACTTCCCCCTGTGCAGCGGAGTTTAATCAGTTATATTAATCTTATCGCCATGCATTCCAACCGGACCTTCATCCTCCTTTGTTTCGCCCTCTTGGTCGGTGCCGGTTTCGTTGTGGCCCGGCTCGTCAGCCCCGAACCCATCGCCCCCAAGGCGCGCAGCCCTAAGGTGGGTCCGACAGCCACCAACCACGCAACCGACCGGCTACCCACCGTGCGCAGCACTTCCGGACTTCACCTCAATCCCAAAGAAAATATCAAACCTGAGTTGAGCGAATCCGACCTCGTCAAAGACCTCAGTCCGCAGCAGGCCCTAGAATCAAAGTTCCAAAACTGGCGGAACGACGGCAAAAAACGTATCGAGGAAATGTTTGGCGGTGATCGCGAAAAAATCGGTGCAGCTTTCCGCGGCGCCCTTCAAAACCAAGCATTCAAAGATCTATTCAGCCGCTCCCATGAACTGGAAGCCAAGTGGAAAGAAGCGGGCGACAATGAGAAGGAAGGTATCATGTCCGAACTGAGCGCCATCCGCGAAAAAGGCTTTGGTATGCTCAAAGCCGAAATGAATAAAGTCGACACCCCTGCCCCTGGCGAAAATGCCGCAGGCGTCGTCATCATCGCTCCGCCTGCGGCCTCACCCGCACCCCCAGCCGCACCAGGTGCACCTGCGGCGGAGCCAGTGCCGCCGCCTTTCATTCAGTAAAATAAGCCTTCCCAGCTCCGTTCAAACTTGGGGTGCGGCGATCCCCGCCGCAAGTTTTTGGCGGAATTCGGTCAAGGT
>JBAXRS010000096.1:0-4052 GCA_037131085.1 Verrucomicrobiota bacterium
TTCCAATCCTCCCATGACCACCGAAGGTAAGCTCAAGCGCTCCCGCAACCCCCTCGATTTCGATTTCACCGAACCCGAGGCTTTGTCCCGTTACGTCACCGAAACGGGTAAGATCCTGTCCCGCAAGCTCAACGGCCTCACCGCCCGCCAGCAGCGTCATATTGCCAAGGCCGTTAAGCGCGCCCGCAATATGATCACGATGAAGTAAGCAGTCGGTATCCGACTTTCCGGGCCGCCTTTTCAGGCGGCCTTTTTGTTGTCCGCCTAGGAGGTTGCCCCTGAGGGTTCTTCAAAGTAAATCAAGCGAGACAACTTTCTCCCCGACGTCTATTCCCGTCTCCCCCGCTTTGGACTCAGCTCTCCCCAGTTTCTTGACTTCCGCCCTCGCCGATCTCGCGCGCGCGGCGGCTTTGTTGCGAGAGGGAGAATGCGTCGCGCTGCCCACTGAGACAGTTTACGGGCTGGCCGCCGATGCGCTGAACGAAAAAGCGCTCGCCCAGATTTTTACCATCAAAGGCCGCCCGCTACTGGATCCGCTCATCGTCCATGTCCTCGACCTCGCTGCCCTCGCCGAAGTCGCCGAGCCGGATGTGCGTCTGGCCCAGCTCTCGCATCTCTGGCCCGGCCCTTTAACGGTCGTGCTGCGTCGTAAGCCGTGCATTCCTGACCTCGTGACGGCGGGCAAAGCTACCGTGGCCATTCGCTTGCCCGCGCACCCGCTTTTTCGCGAGGTCTTGCGCCTGACAGGCCGCCCCTTGGCCGCCCCGAGCGCGAATCCTTTCGGCTATGTCAGCCCGACCCAAGCCTCACATGTCCGCGACTCGCTGGCGGAACGCTGCCCTTGGATTGTCGATGGCGGCGATTGCGAGCACGGTCTCGAATCCACGATCCTTGACCTTTCCACGCCCGGTTGCGCCCGCTTGCTACGCCCAGGCCCGATTGCAATCGAGGTCTTGCGCGCCTTGCTAGGCGATGTCGAGGTGGTGACGCGGGCGGCCTCGCCTCAGGTCGCCCAAGACGCTCCGGGTATGCTGGAGCGGCATTACAGCCCCGCCACGAGGGTCGTGCTCTTTGCCCCAGGTACTACGCCCGAAGTCGAGGACGATGCCGCCGTGGTCTTTATCAAGCGGCGCTCGACTTCGCCTCTCGGCGCGGAGGTTTTTAATTTTTCCGAAACCGGTTCAGTCGCCGAAGCCGCGCATCACCTCTTCGCGCTTCTCCGTCAATTGGACCAACGTCACTACACGTCGATTCACGTCGAGCTCGCCGAGGCCGTCGGCTTGGGGTTGGCTTATAACGACCGGTTGACCCGTGCCGCCGCCCGCTGATGCAAAACTTACTCGATACGCTCAAGAAGGCCTCGGAATTTCTGGCCCGTAAGGGGTTGGAAAAATCGCGCGTCGAGGCCGAACATGTTTTCGCCTCCGGACTCGGGCTCAAGCGACTCGATCTTTACCTGCAGTTCGAAAGGTTGCTGACGGAGGTCGAAGTCGAAAAGCTTCGTACTCTCATCGTGCGCCGCGGCAATCGCGAACCTCTGCAGCACATCGTCGGTCAGGTGGAATTCCGCGACTTGGTCCTGAAGTCGGATAAGCGCGCCCTGATTCCGCGTCCAGAGACGGAAGAGCTGGTCGATCATGCCTTGGAATTATTTCCCGCCGAGCAGGCCGTGCGTGTGCTCGACCTAGGTACGGGTTCCGGCGCGATTGCTTTGGCGCTAGCATCAGAGCGTCCGCTTTGGAAGGTCGACGCCGTCGATCGTTCGACCGAAGCCTTGGCCCTCGCGCGCGAAAATGCGACCCGCTGCAGTTTAGTTGAACGCGTCAATTTTGCCGAGTCCGATTGGTTTGCCGCTGTCACGGATGCCTACGATCTCATCGTTGCTAATCCGCCTTACCTGACCGAAGCTGAAGTGGCAGCCGCCGAGCCTGAGGTGCGCGAGTTTGATCCGAAGTCAGCCTTGATCGCCGCCGAGGACGGGCTCGCTGATTTGCGAAAAATCTTGGAGGGTGCCGCGAAGTATTTGCGACCAGGGGGCTGGTTGCTATGCGAGACCGGGATCGATCAGCATCCGGCTTTGGCTGAACTGTCGGCGAAACTCGGTTACGCCGAGTCCGCTGGCCTACCTGACCTGAGCGGCCGGGCGCGCTTTTGGAAGGCAAAGAAAGCATAGGTACGGCGGAGCGTTTCGTTCGACTTTGTCTTGGGCAGGGTCGGCACTGCGTGCTGACCTAGCTCGAACCAAGAACCCGTCTTGCCCTTCCGCGTCCTTTGCCTCTTTACTGACCTTATGTCCCAGCAGCCCGCCGCCAAACCGAAGACCGCCATCTCTCCGACTCGCCAAGAGGATTACCCAGAGTGGTATTTGCAGGTGATCAAAGCGGCCGACCTCGCCGAAAATAGCCCCGTCCGCGGCTGCATGGTGATTAAGCCTTGGGGCTATGCGCTTTGGGAAAACATCCAGCGCGAGCTCGATACGATGTTCAAGGAGACGGGCCACGTGAACGCCTATTTCCCGCTTTTTATACCGGTCAGCTATATCCAGAAGGAAGCTGCTCACGTCGAAGGTTTTGCCAAGGAGTGCGCAGTGGTCACGCATTCGCGTCTCGAGATGGGTCCCGATGGCAAACTCGTCCCCGCGGGCGAACTCGAAGAGCCGCTCATTGTCCGTCCGACTTCCGAAACTATCATCGGCGAAACTTATTCGAAGTGGGTGCAGTCCTACCGCGACCTCCCGATCCTCATCAACCAGTGGGCCAACGTCGTCCGCTGGGAGATGCGCACACGCCTCTTCCTCCGCACCGCCGAGTTCCTCTGGCAAGAGGGCCACACGGTCCACGCCACCGAGGCTGAAGCCGTCGAAGAGACGCATAAGATGCTCCGCGTCTACGCGGATTTCGCCGAGAACTATATGGCGATGCCCGTGATCATGGGCCGTAAGACCGAGGGCGAACGCTTCCCCGGCGCCGTCGATACGCTCTGCATCGAGTCGATGATGCAAGACCGCAAGGCGCTGCAGGCCGGCACCTCGCATTACCTCGGCCAGAATTTCGCGAAGTCCTGCAATATCCGCTTCCAGGATGAGACCGGAGTAATGCAGCTTGCACACACGACTTCTTGGGGTGTTTCCACGCGCCTCATCGGCGGCATGATTATGACGCATTCGGATGACGATGGTTTCATTGCGCCGCCTCGCCTGGCTCCGCAGCATGTGGTGATCATCCCGATCTATAAGGACGACGCCACCAAGGCCGACATCCTCGCCTATTGTCAGTCATTACAAAAGGAACTCACCGCCCAGCGTTTCCACGACCGCAAGCTGGTCGTCACGATTGATAATCGTGATATGCGCGGCGGAGATAAGGTCTGGGGCTGGATCAAAAAAGGCGTGCCTATCCGCGTCGAAGTCGGTCCGCGCGACCTCGCTTCCAACGCGGTCTTTGCTGCTCGTCGTGATACGGGTGAAAAGGCCGGCGTCCCTCGCGTCGACTTCGTGGCGACGATCATCGATCGTCTGCAGTCGATCCAAGATAACTTGCTGGCCCGGGCGAAAGCCCATCGCGCCGAACATACCCGTGAAATTAATTCTTGGGAGGAATTGAAAGCTTACTTTACGCCCAAGAATACCGAGAAAGCCGAAATGCACGGCGGTTTCGCGATGTGCCACTGGAATGGCTCCAAAGAAGTTGAAAAACGCCTCAAGGATGAGCTTAAGGTCACGATCCGTTGCATCCCGCTCGACGCCAAGGAAGAGCCCGGCAACTGCGTCGTCACCGGCGAGCCCAGCGCTCGTCGCGTGGTGATGGCAAAGGCTTACTAATTTCCCGTCGCGAGGTAGGGATGCGATGACATCGCATCCGCTATCCTTTGGTCGGGGCAGCACCGCGTGCTGCCCTAGTTGCCTCGGGTAGGGTAGAGCGCCCTACCGTCTGGCCGCATGAAAACGAGATGGGTGACAGGTGACGGCCCCCAGGAAATCAGCCCCTCGGGCGTCGGCATTTCGGCCATCAGCAATCAGGATTCTGCGGCCAGCTCCCGAACCGCCTCCCTTG
>JBAXRS010000097.1:0-3975 GCA_037131085.1 Verrucomicrobiota bacterium
CCCTACTTCGCCCGCAATATCGCCAACATCGTCTGGGCCCACTTCCTCGGCGTCGGCGTGGTGGATCCAGTCGATGATGTCCGCGTATCGAACCCGCCCTCCAATCTCGAATTGCTCGACGAATTGGCGAAGCACCTCACAGATTATAAATATGACGTCCGCAAGCTCGTCCGCGACATCACCGCCTCGGCCGCCTACCAGCGCAGTTCGAAGACCAACGAGACGAACGCCAATGATAAGCTGAACTTCGCCCGTGCCCAAGTCCGCCGCGTCCGCGCCGAGGTGCTCCTCGATGCCATCTCCCAGATTACCGAGACCCCGAACAAGTTCCAGGGCCTGCCGGTCGGAGCCCGTGCAGTCCAGATTGCCGACGGCGCCGTCTCGAACTACTTCCTGACGACCTTTGGCCGCTCCAAGCGCGAATCCGTCGCCTCGAGCGAGGTGAAGACCGATCCGAACTTGTCCCAGGCTCTGCACCTCATGAACGGCGATGCCGTGAACGATCGAATCCGCCGCGGCCAGGTCGTCGAAAAAATGATGACGGCAGGAAGGAAGGATGCGGATATCATTCGCGAGCTTTTCCTCCGAGTGTTCGGCCGCTTGCCTTCAGCCGTCGAGATGAAGTCGGTGACCGATGCGATCGCCACCGAACCGGCGAGCCGCCAAGTGGTGCTCGAAGACGCCTTTTGGGCGCTGATGAATGCCAAAGAGTTTTACTTTAATCACTAAGCCTTTTTCGCATGTCGTCCGCTTTGCCGCCCTTTCGTTGGTTGAGTCGCCGTTGTTTAATCTTGGCGGCGACCACGCTCTCCACGACCGCACTCTGGGCTCAAGAAGCGGAAAAGCTGACGTACGACGACCACATCCGGCCTTTGCTGGAGAATAAATGCTTCTCCTGTCATAATCCGGATAAGAAGAAGGGCGGACTCGAGCTGACGAGTTACGCTGGCCTCCTGAACGGCGGCAGCGGGGGCAGCGTCGTCGATGCCGGCAATCCGCAGGCGAGCCGCCTGTGGACCATGAGTGCGCACAAAGAAGAACCTTACATGCCGCCGGAAGGGGCCCCCCTTGAAGCGAAGGATCTCTCGCTGTTGTCAAAGTGGATTGCCGGCGGGGTGCTGCAAGCCAAAGGGAGTGTGGCGAAGGCCTCCAATAAGCCTAAGGTCGACCTTTCCTTCGCTGGCGGCCTCGGCAAGCCAACCGGCCCAGTGGCCCGTCCGGAAAATGTCCTGCTCGAGCCCGTCATCGTCACGCCTCGCACGACCGCCGTGACCGCGATGGCCGCCAGCCCGTGGACATCTCTGCTCGCCGTTGCAGGACAGAAACAAATCCTGCTTTACGATACCGATACCAAAGAGCTCGCCGGCATCCTGCCTTACCCCGAGGGCTACGCTCGCTCGCTTAAATTCAGTTCGAACGGGTCGCTGCTCGTCTTGGGTGGCGGGCGAACCGGTAAGTTCGGTCATGCCGTGGTTTGGGATGTCAAGACGGGGAAGCGCGTGACGGAAATCGGTAAGGAGTTCGACCAAATCATGTCGGCGGATATTTCGCCGGATCACAGCAAGGTCGTGCTAGCGACGAACACTAAGAAAGTGAAATGCTTCGATGTCGCCACCGGCGAACAGCTTTACCTGATCAGTAAGCATACGGAGTGGGTGACGGGCGCCGATTTCAGCCCGGACGGCATCTTGCTCGCCACTTCCGACCGCAATGGAAATGTTTTCGTCTGGGAGGCCGATAATGGCGGCGAATTTTATAATCTGGGCCAACATAAGGGCAGCGTCACCGACCTCTCGTGGCGGGCGGATTCCAATATCCTGGCGAGTTGCGCCGCTGATGGGACGATTTCTACATGGGAAATGAAGACGGGGAAATTAGTTGCGAATTGGTCTGCCCACGGAGGCAACGTGCAATCGGTGTCATTTACGCCGGACGGACGACTCCTTTCCGGCGGCGGCGACGGCACCACCGCGATGTGGAGCATCGAGGGTAAACGGCTTGAGCATCTTCAGGGCATCAAGCAAAACGATCAGGTCGCCCGCGTCGTCGGGCTCTACGACTCGAAGGCTTTCGTCTCGAGCAATTGGCTGGGAGAGGTCCGTTTCTTCGAGACCGCGACTGGTCGCGAGATCACCCAAGTCTCCAGCAATCCTCCGAAGATTGTCGACCGCGTGATCATCGCCGAGAAGCGCCTGACCGAGCTTGAGCCTTCGCTCGCGCCAGCCGAGGCCGCCGCAAAGGCCGTTGAAAGCCGCATCCCCGCCGCCGAGGCCGCGCTGGCTAAGGTGAAGGTCGACGGCGAACCTGCCTCGAAGAAACTCGCTGAACATGAGGCCAAGAACGCCGAGGTCGTCAAGGGCCTCACCTATTGGCAGGGCATGTTAAAGAAGGCGGCCAACGCCGCGGACAAGGCCACGGCCACGAAGGGTATCTCCGATTGCCGAGGGGGCCTGACATACCTGGGGCAGGAAATAACCAAGGTTAAACCAGCCGCCACCGCTTTCCGCGCTGCCGAAGCCGAGCTCGCCAGGGCCCGGACCGAACTCGCCACCGCCCAGGCCAAGGCGCGCGATATCACCGCCGAGATTACCGCGCATCGCGAACGTATCGTCACTCTAAAAGCGGCCCAATTCAATGTCGGGGTGCTCTCGGAGTCCGATAAGCTCGCCAAACTCGAGACCGACATCGCTGATTTAATTACCGCCAAGGCGGATAATGAGGCCGCCAAGATCACGGATACGTCCCGCATTGAGTCATCCCGCAAGACCATCGCGCAGAACCAAGATTTATTGCCCAAGCTCGAGGATGACCTGCTGAAGTTGAAGGCCGAATTCGTAAGCTTGGACAAGACTTTATCGCCCCTGCGCCTGGTAGAATCCGAAGCACTGGGAAAAATCGAAGGCCAGAGCAAGATGATCGAAGTCGAAAGCGAGGCCATCGTCCGGCTCGGCCAGGATCGCGATGCGGCGGTGATGGTGATCAAGGCCGCCGTTGAAGCTTATCGCGACAAATATACGACGCCGCTCAAGGCCCGTCTTACCGAGCTGACGCTGAAGAGCGACGGCTTGAAGAAACAATCGGCAGCTTTGCATGAAACTATGATCAAGGCTAAAGCCGCGGCGGCAGATGCTTTGGCGAAATCTGAGGCCGCCCGACAGGCGGTCGCGCTGGCCGCGAAAGCTGCGAGCGCTGCGAAAGAGGTGCAAGCATCCTCTATGACGCAAGAAGCCAATGCCGCTCAATCCTACGCGGCGGCGCGGCAATTCAAGGCGCTCTTCTCATTCCACTATTTCGCAAAGAAGCAGGCGACGACCCTGCAATTACAACTGAACCAAAAAGCTTTAGCCGCAGCGCAGCAAGCCTTGGGTATCGCCCAGGCTCAGCAGGTGACAACGGACAAGGCCCTGGCTGAGGCCAAGGTCATTGACCAATCTCAAAGAGTCAACGCCGCGGCGTCCCTCGTGGCCTTCGAACAGGCGGAGAAGGTTGCCGCACCTACGTATACTGAATTGGCGGCAGTGACGAAAGAGCGCTCGATGCGTTTGGCCGAAAGGGAGAAAATCGCCGCCGGCGCGGTCTTGGCGGAAAAAGAGCACGCCACGAAATTACCTGCCCTGCAGGCGGCTTTACAAAAAGCGAAAGAGGGCATGGCACCCTTGGAAAAAGCACTTGCAGCCGTCCATGCCCAGATTGCGGAAGCGGCTAAGCCGGTCGAGATCAAGCGACTGGCAGTGGAAGCGGCGACCAAGAATCTTGAATTGACCAAGAGCGAAAAGACCAACGCTGAAAAAGCTCTCCTCGCCGCACAGAAAGACATTCCGCAACGCGACAAGAATCTCGAAGAGATCGCCAAGTCTTACGCCGAACTCACCCCGCAGGTTGAACCGATGAAGGTCAAAGTAAAGTCCGCGCAGGACCAGTATCTTGCGATGCTGCCCAAGCGCGAAGTCGCGAAGAAGAATTGAAGGATAGGGA
>JBAXRS010000098.1:0-3931 GCA_037131085.1 Verrucomicrobiota bacterium
CTGTCCCTGCCCCTGCCGCTGTCCCTTGTCTTTAATAAGGTAGGGATGAGCGCTCTCCCTCAACCGCGGCTGACCAAGGGTGGTCAGCCCTACCTTAGAATACTCAACGCACGCGGTAAAGTCCCTGCGGATCATAAACCCACCAAGCGTCGAAGGGATTAGAGAGCGACGGTAATTCGAAATACGGACGGCCCTTGTCGTCTACTTTAGCGACCACGCCCGATACTTCGGTCTGAGGTGGCTTGACTGGCACCGGCATCGCCGGAGGCGGCACCTGAGCGACTGGTAATAAATCGAGAATCGCGGTCTCTTCGATTCGCTCAACTACTTGGTCGATCCATTTCAGCTCTTTGGCTTTATCGCCGAAGGCCTGCCAATCTCCGGTCGAGTCATTGGCATACATCTGCTTCACGAAATCATCCAAGGTCAGGCCCATCTTCTTGGCCACGGGCGTCGCGAGACGTTCAAACCACTTGGTGGTGAATTCGACCTGCTCCTTGAGCATCGTCATATTGCCCCGCAAGTTATTCGAAGCCTGGTGATGCAGGATCATGGTGTTCGGGTAGCAGAACGAACGCTCCGCCAAGGTCGCGATGACCGCCGTCATGGAAGCGGCGAAGCCCTTGACGACGACATACACCGGCGCTTTCGAAGCCGCCATGGCTTTCTGAATCAGGTAACCCGAGGCCACCGAACCGCCGGGGCTATTGTCCACGACGATGAAAATCGGGAACTCGGCCGATTGGTTATTATAAAAATTAATCCGCTGGCAGACGTAATCGGCGAGCTGTTCGGTGACGGCGCCGTTCAAGGCAATCCGGCGATCGCTGATGATCAGCGTGCCGTTGACGAGCGGCTCCTTCAGGTAAATCGGCTTGGCCTTGGTGGCGATCTTCCGGGCTTCTTCCTCTTTCTGGAAACGGGAAATCTCGTTGCTCAGGCGCGAGACGGTGTTCGCCGACTCGAGCTGGAGCTGCTTGGCCTCGGCTTCGAGTTCGCGAATTTTATTATTACGTTCGGACAGACGAGCGCCGGAGCGGGCCGCCTCCAACGCCGCCTGGCGTTCGAGCTTGGCGCGCTCATCTTCCAAGGCCGCTGCTTCGGCCGCCGCCTTCGCCAATCGCAAAGCGCGTTCCGCCTGCAACTTGGCGGTCTCCGAATTCAAGGGCGCCAATTCTTCGGTGCGCTTGGCTTCCGCCAGGGCGAGCTCGGCGTCGATGCGGCTCTTTTCAGCGCGCATCCGCTCCACTTCCTTCATGGCCGCCTTCTGCTCAGGCGTAAGCTCCTCCTTCGCGATGGGGGCGGCCGGAGCGACCGTCGTGGCTTGGGCTGGGGCTGAAGGTAAAACCGCTGGGTTTGCGGGCGGCTTGGACGGCGCGTTCTGTGCGCTCAAGGAAGCGCACGCGAGGCAGGCGAAGAGCCAGGCAGGATAAGAAGAAGGTGTTTTCATATTTTATTTTGTTAAATTAGAGCAGGACGAAATCGACGGTGGGATCGTATAACCACCAGAGGTCGCAAGGGCCGAGCGGTGGCAGTAATTGTTTGACCCGGCCGTCGGGGGCGCGGTGCGCGCCATTGCCGAAAACATCAGGTTCTAAAGGCGCGGGGGCCGGGGCCGGCGTGGAGGTGTTGACGCCGTCTTCGTTCATGCGCTCCACCAAATCCGTCGCCCACTTCATCCGCACCGCCGCATCGCCATGGACTTTCCAATCTCCCGTGGAGACGTTCTGGTACATCTTGGCCACGAACTCGTCGAGGGGGAGGCCGATTTTGGTGGAGACTTTAATGAAGATACGTTCGCACCAGATCTTGCTCCATTTGAGCTGTTCATTCAACTGCGTGACATTACCGCTGAGGCCCGTCGCGGCTTGATGGTGCAAGACAATGGTCTCGGGGTAGACAAAGGAGCGCTGCGCGAGTGTGGTGATGATCGCCGCCATTGAGGCCGCATACCCTTTCACGACCACGTAAACCGGGGCCTTGGACGTCTCCATGGCCTGCAAAATCATGTAGCCGGCCATCACCGATCCGCCGGGGTTGCGGTCGATCACGAGGAAGATCGGGGCGTCGGCATCAACCGCATTATAGAAGGCGATGCGACCGCAGACGAACTGAGCCAATTCATCGGTGACGCGCCCGTTAAACGGAATGCGACGATCGGAAATATGCAGGACGCCGTCGACCAGGGGGTCTTTCGGATAAGAAACTTTGGCGTGGGTCGCGATGTCGGCGACCTTCTGCTGCAGTTTGGCGATCTGCGCCAAAGAAGAAATCTTGGCGTATTCAACCGACACTTGCGCCGAAGCCAGACGGGCTTCCGCCTCGAGGTCAGCCCGGGCCCGATCCTTATCCGCCGAGGCGGCTGCCGCTTTGGCCGAAGAAACCCAAGCTTCTAAGTTAAGCCGACCGCGCTCGGCTTCGTCCGGAGCCGCCAGCGCTTCTGACCGGGCAGCACGCAAGGTAGCTTCGGCGTCGAGCTTCCGCATTTCCAAGGTGAGCGGTAAACCATCCTGCCGACGTTTAGCGGCCGCCAGATCCAAGCGGGCGCGGATGACTTCGGCCGCTACTTCCGCTTTTACGGTTTCGGGAGCCTTAGGCGTGGGAACTTGCTGGGCCGAAAGCACCGCGGCGAAAGTGAAAAAAGCAAGAACCAGGTTAGACATCAGGGTATTCACTGTTTTGACAGATAAATGGTTCCCTTGAAGTCATTTTTTCGCAAATCTTCCGCCATGGACGTCGATTCACCCATTACCCTGCATAATCGCCATACGGGAGGCACCGAAATCGAACAGGTTTACGGCGAGGCGTGGCTGCGTCGCATCTACGGCAACCCGCTCGGCAAGGTGACCTTACATACCGTCGTCAAACGCGCCCTCTTTTCCAAGATTTACGGCTGGGCCATGGACCGGCCAGGGAGCGCTCGGCGCGTCGCGCCCTTCATTCGCGACTTTGGTCTCAACCCCGCCGAATTCCTCGAAGCGGACCCGCAGGCTTACCGGACCTTCAATGAGTTTTTTTATCGGAAATTAAAAACTTCCGCCCGCCCGATCGACCCGCACGCCGAGATGGCCGTGCTTCCCGCCGATGGCCGGCATCTCGGCTTCCAAGACGTATCAAAAATAAAAGGCATCTACGCTAAGGGGCAGACTTTCGACATCCCCGAGCTCGTCGGCGATCGCGCCCTCGGCGCGCGCTATGCGGGCGGCACCGTCGTCTGCTCTCGGCTTTGCCCGGTCGATTATCATCGCTTTCACTTTCCGGTGGCCGGCACGCCGCACGCCGCCGTCCCCATTAGCGGCCTGCTCTATTCAGTGAACCCCATCGCGCTCCGCCGCTGCGCCGCCTACCTTTGGAAAAATAAAAGACAGCGCGTCACGATTGACGCCGGTGCTTTCGGCCTCGTGACCATCGTCGCAGTTGGCGCGACCAACGTTGGCACGATCATCGAAACCTACGTGCCTGGACAGCCGATGGCCAAGGGCGACGAGAAAGGTTACTTCCGTTTCGGCGGATCGTACGTCGCCACATTATTTGAGCCGGGGCGGATACGCCTGGAAGCTGACTTAGCCCAAGCGGGCGAGAGCGGCATCGAGCTTTACGCGCGCGTCGGGTCGGCCCTTGGGCGCTTGGCTTAAGCCCCCTCCGCAAAGCGCTTGCCAATCGGGTCGGCGCCGCAAATCTGAACGGCACAGGTTTGCTCGGGTGGTGGAATGGCAGACACACCAGATTTAGGTTCTGGCGCCGTAAGGTATGCGGGTTCGACTCCCGCCCCGAGCACCCTGTACTTCGCGCAGAGCGCGAAGATGGACAGGGGCGAACGGTAACCCGAGACCCGGGACCTGAAGATACTGAGGTAAGTTGACCTGTTGATCAGTGGGCCAGTTGGCCGGGGAGATGCAGCGTTAGTTGATTCGTTGACCGGTTGGCCAGT
>JBAXRS010000099.1:0-3812 GCA_037131085.1 Verrucomicrobiota bacterium
CGGACGGGCAACGTTCGTGGGGCGCGGATAAGCGCCCGGGCCAAGAGACTCCGGTCGCTGAATGGCGTCAGGATGACCCGGGCACCATGCCCGCCGGCGATGTCTACGGCGGCGGCTCGCCGACCGGCGTGGCCTTTTATGAGAATGGTGCGCTTGATCCAAAATGGAACGGCCTGCTTCTCGCCTGCGAAGCCGGCAAGAACGTGGTGTTTGGTTATTTCCCCAAACCCGATGGCGCGGGCGTGAAACTCGAACGGTTTGATTTCTTTACCTCGAACAAAGATAAAGAATGGGCGGGCTCCGACTTCCTGGGCGGCAAACCCACCGGAATATTGAAGACCAAGTTCCGTCCCAGCGATGTGACGGTCGGTCCTGATGGCGCCATTTACGTCGCTGATTGGTTCGACCCCGGCGTGGGTGGACACGCGACGCGCGATAACAGCATGTCTGGTACGATTTATCGGATCGCTCCCAAGGGTTTCAAATCCGTAGTGCCCAAGATCGACCTCGCTACGACCGAAGGGCAGATCGCCGCTTTGAAGAGTCCGGCCCCTAACGTCCGCGGGGCCGGCTTTGCTCGACTTAAGGCCCAAGGTGCGGCCGCCGTTCCTGCCGTGGCTGAATTGCTGAACGATGCCAACCCGTACCTCTCCTACCGTGCTGTATGGTTATTGGCGCAGCTTGGCGCGAAGGGTGAAGCGCTGGTCCGCGAGCAATTGAAATCGAAAGACGATACGCGTCGCTTGGTCGCCTATCGCGCGCTTCGTGCCGCTGACCGTGATGTTTTCGCCTTAGCTCAGGCTCATGCGGAAGATTCCTCTGCCGCCATTCGTCGCGAAGTCGCGCTGACACTCCGGGATTTCAAGGGCCCCGAAGCCATTCCGTTACTGGTGAAGATCGCTCAGCAGTTCGACGGCAAAGATCGTGCTTACCTCGAGGCCATCGGTCTCGGTTCGACGGATCGCGAAGCCGAGGTGCATGCCGCGATCGCCAAAGAAATGTCTGCTCCGGCCCTTAAGTGGTCTGCCGCTTACGATTGGCTGACCTGGCGCTTGCATCCCGCTTCAGCGGTGCGCGCCGTCCGGGCGCGTCTCTTGTCCGGTGAACTGACTGAGATCGAGCTCAAGCGCGACCTCACCACGCTGGCTTTTACGCGTAGCGCTGAAGCTGCGGGCACGATGGTCGAACTCTCGCTTAATAAAACCTTTGCCCAAGCGGATTTGGCCAAGTGGTGGGTTGGTAATCGCAAGGCCAGCCTCTGGAAGGCTTTTGATGTCGATGCGATCGTCAAGGCTCACGGCGGAGATGCCTCCGCGGCTAAATTGGTGGCCAGCGAGTTGCCTCCCGAGATGCCGGGCTCCAAGGCTCTCGCGGCGGTTGAGGTCATCGCCGCGTTGAAGGGTGATATCGCCCATGGCAAAGCCGCCTCGGCGGTCTGCCAAGCTTGCCATAAGTTCGACGGTACCGGAATCGATTTCGGCCCGGATCTCACCACCTACGCCAAGCAACAGTCGCTGGAGACTCTGGTGCTTAATATCTCGCAGCCTTCGGCGAATATCTCGCACGGCTTCGAAGGCACGCGTGTGGTGCTCGATGATGGCATGGTCATCACCGGGATGGTGCTCTCGTCAGGCGATCCGCTCATGATCAAATCTATGGGCGGCCTCGTGCAGTCGATTCCCCGGGCCCGGGTGAAGGAAGAGAAAAACCTCGACCGCTCGCTCATGTTCACGCCGGCCCAGATGGGCCTTACGGAACAATCCGTCGCCGACCTCGCCGCCTACCTGCGGAGTCTCTGAGGGCAAAGAAGGGGACATGCTGGCCCGCTGGCCGGTTGACCAGGATGTGAAAGGGTCGGGGTCAGCGGACTTCGGCCCTTATTTTTGCCTGTTCCTGCCCCTGTCCGTGCCCCTATGAATCTATCCATGCGCTTGCCCCTTGTCGCCCTATTCCTCTCTGTCGGTCTGCTTTTTGGTCAGGCTAAGAAGCCGGCCAAGAAAGCGTCGACGCCGACCGTTGCCGCCGAAGCGCCTGGGCCATGGATCTTGGGCACCGTTGGTGTCGGTAAGCGTCCGGATGGCACCATTGAGTCGACGGGCTACAAGGGGCTCGCCATCAAGCTCGGTACCGAAGGCAAATTCGCCATCGCCTATGACTTGGAGCTTTGCCGTCCGCTCGGCGGTTGGTCCGGTAAGTTCACTACCGAGATGAATCTGATGTCGCGTGGGGATTACCCCACGGCGATGGGCGAGACGATTTTTGCCATCACCGGCGATGTCGCGGGCTTTGAACCTGGAGTCGATGCGAAGGAACTGACGGTGCGCAAGGGCTATGGACCGCTCGCACAGGGCAAGGTGCGCTTCAAAGGTTTCCATAACGCCGGTAACAAAGTCGTGCTGACGTGGGATGTCGGCGGCGTGCTGGTCTACGAGTCGTCCGAAGTCGTGAAGGTTTCTCAGCATGAATTTATTGTGCGCACCATCGAGGTGAGTCCCAGTAAATCTGGCGTCACGATTTTGGCTCCGCTGCCGTATGCCCAGTCGCACATCACGGCCGTCGTGACTTCTTCGGCGGGTAGCAATCAGCCGTCTAAACTCGGCGACCGCGACGTCTTGCGCGTGGCTCCCGCCTCGACTCCTACTCTTGTAAGAATCGCTTATGTGCCTGAAGGTTCGGTGGCGCAGATCGCTGGCACCCCATCGACCGAGATCCCGTCCGTGTTGCTCGCGAAGACCGATCGCCTCTGGCCGCAGACGGTCGAGACCAAGGGTGAACTTTCGACCAAAAAGGACGAGGCCTACGTCGTCGATAAGATCAACCTGCCCGAGACCAATCCTTGGAAAGCCCCTTTGTTCACCTCGGCCTTGGATTTCTTGCCGGATGGCCGCGCCGTAGTCTCCACCTTCCATGGCGATGTCTTCATTGCTTCCGGTATCGACGATAAACTTGAGAAGATCACCTGGCGTCGCTTCGCCAGCGGTCTCTATCATCCGCTCGGCCTTAAGGTCGTGAAAGGCGAGATTTATGTCACCTGCCGGGATGGCATCTGGCGGTTGCATGACAGCGATGGCGACGGCGAGTGCGACACCTATGAGGCTTTTAATTTCGACGTCATGGTGACGATGAGTTTCCACGAATTCGTCTTCGACTTGCAGACCGATGCTGAAGGCAACTTTTACTTCATTAAAGCCGGTCCCGTTCGCAAGGGCGGTCGTGGTTTCGATGATATCTGCGATCACCACGGCTCGCTCTTTAAAGTCTCACCTGACGGCAAGAAGTTTGAAGTCATCGCCACCGGTTTCCGCGCCCCTAATGGCATCGGCATCAGCCCGACCGGCCAGATCACCACTGGAGATAACGAAGGCACCTGGACGCCCGTGTGCCGTCTCAATTGGGTGAAACAGGGCGGCTTCTATGGCGTCGTTGATTTGGCGCATCGTGCGACCCCGCCCGCGGATTATGATCGCCCGTTGTGCTGGTTCCCAAAGGACGTCGATAATTCAAGCGGCGGCCAGGTCTGGGTGACCTCCGATAAGTTCGGCCCGTGGAAGGATCGCCTCCTGCATCTGAGTTACGGCACCTGTTCGCTCTATGGCGTCATGGCGCAACCTGTCACCCTGAAGAGAGAAACGATTATGCAGGGTGGGGTGACGCGTTTTAACGTCAACTTTGACAGCGGTATCATGCGAGCGCGTTTTAATCCGCAAGACGGCCAGCTTTATGTCACCGGCCTCCGCGGTTGGCAGACTACCGCTACGCACAACGGCTGTTTGCAGCGCGTGCGTTATACCGGACATCCGGCCGACATGCCC
>JBAXRS010000100.1:0-3743 GCA_037131085.1 Verrucomicrobiota bacterium
ATCACTTTCTTGAAACGCAGGTGCTCGCCTTCTTCAAAAGCGCCCTTGATCAAACGCGGCGTGAGCGTGGGGTCATAATCCCGATTCAAGAGAATCTCGTAACGCTTGATGACGCCACCTGACGGGTGCATCACCTTGTTGGCCAGATCGCCATCATTGGTCAGCAACAGCAAGCCTTCCGAATCCTTGTCCAAACGCCCGACGCAGAACAACCTTAGTTCCTTGTACTCAGGAGGGACCATTTCGAAGACCGTATGCCCGCCATGCGTATCATCATTGGTGCAAAGAAAACCGCGGGGTTTATTCATCATCAGTACCACCGTCCGGGACAACGGTTTGACCAATTGACCCCGGCAGCGGACCTGGTCGGTCTCGCCATTGACGGGCTGTCCAGTCTTGGCGACGGTACCATTGATCGTCACGACCCCCTCCGCGACCAGACGTTCCGCCTCCCGACGGGAACAGACCCCGGAAGTAGCGAGAAATTTATGGATGCGCATAGGTCCTTCTGACACGCCCTACCCATTGAGGCATTTAGCGACACAGGGCGAGACAATCAATTCAGGCCTCAAGTGAGGACTTTTCTCGCCCTCCTTCCCTCCCTTGCCCTACATAGTCCCCATGCGCCTCATCGACGGTAACGCCATCGCCCAACAAGTGCTCGCCGAAGTCAAAGAACGCGTGGCCAAGCTCGCCCCGGTCATTCCGCACGTGGCCTTCGTTCGTGTCGGCGACGATCCGGCCTCCGTGTCCTATGTAACCAAAAAGCAGAAGACCGCGGCGGAAGTCGGCATGCACGCCAGTATTAAACTGTTTCCCGAAAACGTCAGTAAGGCCGAACTTTTCGGGCATCTTGACGCCCTCAATGCCGATCCATTGATTCACGGTATTCTTATTCAGGCACCTCTACCCAAGCACCTGCCCGAGACGGAAGTATTCAACCGCGTATCCCCTGATAAGGACGTCGATGGCTTCGGCACTCAAAGCATCGGCCGCCTTGTTCAAGAAATCCCCGGCGCCTTTGCCGCCTGCACGCCCGCGGGCGTCATCGAACTTCTCCGTCGCTCCGGCATCGAAACCGCCGGTAAACACGCCGTCGTCGTCGGCCGCTCGCTCATCGTCGGCAAGCCCGCTGCCGCCCTCCTCCTGGCCAAAGGTTGCGATTGTACCGTGACCATCGCTCATTCGCGCACCCGAGACCTTCCTAGCATTGTCCGCCAGGCTGACATCATCATCGCTGCGATTGGCAAACCTCGTTTCATCACCGCCGACATGGTCAAACCTGGAGCGGTCGTCATCGACGTCGGTATCAATCGCATCCCGGACGCCACCAAGAAGACCGGCTATCGAATCGTCGGCGACGTCGACTTCGACGCCGTCTATCCGAAATGCGAAGCCATCAGCACCGTGCCGGGCGGTGTGGGTCCGATGACGGTCGCCATGTTGATGAAGAACACGCTCGACGCCTGCGAGCGGGCTCAAGCTCGTGCTTAACGCTCCCCCCATCCCGCCGTCGAGCCCTCCCCCCATCCCGTTTACGCCTGCGGGGTATTGGTGGAGGACGCTGGCCTGCCTGGCGGATATTATTCCCCTCTTATTCTTAGGCTGGGCCCTAGCTGGCTTAATGGCAGGCCCGGACGAACTCGCCGCCCGTCAAGAAACCGATGCCTGGATGCACCGCTTTATCAATCAATACGTAAAGCTCTTCAGTGCCGGCGGCTCCTCACGCGAAAACCAAGCGCTGATGGATATGCTTCTTAAACCCGACCCCAAGGCGCTCGAAGCCATGTCCGTGTGGGTGAACTTCCAAGGCATGGTGACTTTTTTCACGCTCATGCTGACCTTAACCTTCCAAGAGTGGCAGATGAAGGGCCAGACGATCGGCAAAATGATCTTCAACCTGCGCACAATTGATATCGGCACCCGCCAGCCTCCCGTTTTTTTTGGCTGCTTGCTACGCTCAGCCTGGAAGGCCTCGTTCTTCGCCCTGCCCAACCCCATCTTCATGGTCATTGGGATCCTCAACTTTCACGTCCCGCTTTTTCGTCGCGACCGTCGCGCCTGGCACGATCTTTGGACGCGTTCTCAGGTCGTCGAATCGCGTAAAAGCTGAGCCGATGAGATTCGCCCTGCTCTGCTTGATCATGGCGACAAAGTCAGCGGCCACTGACCTCACCCTGCCTCCACTGACCGAACAGGGCCCGGAGCCCGGCAAGCGTACCTCGGTCACCACAACCGAATATGCCGGCACGAAAGTCCATCACCTGATCGCGCTGCCTGACGACTGGACATCGGACTGGAAAGCCCGCGGTAAGAGCTGGCCGGTCATCGCGGAATACACCGGCAATTACTTCCCGACGTCTGGTTCGACGGGTGAAATCGAAGGCGCCGCCCTTGGCTTCGGTGCCTCACGCGGGAAGGCCATCTGGATCGTCCTACCCTACGTCGCCAAGGACCATCAGAAGAATGAGGTCACCTGGTGGGGCGACATCGATGCCACCGTCAGCTACGCCAAAATGAACATCCCACGCATCTGCGCCGAGTTCGGCGGCGACTCTAAGCGGGTCGTGCTCTGCGGCTTCTCGCGCGGCGCCATCGGGATCTCCTTCCTCGGCCTGCACGACGACGAAATCGCCAAACTCTGGTGCGGCCTCTGGGCCCACGACCACTTCGACGGCGTCAAGGCCTGGACGGCCCCCTGGGGAGCGCCGCTCACCCGCTACCGCGAGGAAGCCGCTATCCGCCTGCGTCGCCTGCAGGGACGCCCGGTACTGGTAACCCAAGCGAATGCGGGCGACGAAACCCGTCGGTTCGTCGAGCCCATCTCCTCGAAGAACGTGGACTACCTCACGGTCGACATGGGCGCGCTTTACGGAAAATTCCCGAACGACGCCGTAAAGCATCCGCACAATGACCGCTGGCCACTGCGAGATTGCGCGGCGGCGAGTGTGGTACGTACTTGGTTTGAACGCGTGACGACGACGGATAAGCCCGCGAAGTAAGTCGACCGCCGGAGGCCTACGGAGACGTTCCTCCTAGGCATAAAAAAGCCCCAGTTTCCTGGGGCTTTTTGAACAAACTGAACGCGCTTAGCGACGCTCAGGACGATCGCCACGTGGGCGATCCATGGGCTTAGGAGCCGGCGCGTATTCACGGCCTTCCTTCTCGGCGATGGCCGCACGACGGGAGAGACGGACGCGACCTTTGTCATCGATGCCAACGCACTTGACGATGATTTCGTCACCGAGTTTAACGACGTCTTCGACGTTATTCACGCGGAAGTCAGCGAGTTCGGAAACGTGGACGAGGCCTTCTTGACCAGGCAAGCATTCGACGAAGGCGCCAAACTCCTTGACGGAGCGGACGATGCCTTTATAGGTCTTGTTGATCTCAATCTGGGCCGAGATGAGGTTCACTTCGTTGACCGCGCGAGCGAGAGATTCGCCGTCGGTGGCAAAGATTGTGACCCAACCGGAGTCGTCTTGGTCGATGTCGAGCTGGCAACCGGTGTACTCGGTGATGCGCTTGATATTCTTGCCGCCCGGGCCGATGAGGGCGCCGATCTTGTCGGAAGGAATCTTGAGACGGTGGGTACGCGGAGCGCAGGGCTTCAGTTCGGCGCGGGTGGCCGGCATGGTCTTGGCCATGATGTCCAAGATCGCATCGCGCGAGACCTTGTTCTGCGCGATGGCTTCCTTGGCGATGCTCATCGGGAGACCGTGGATCTTGAGGTCGAGCTGGAA
>JBAXRS010000101.1:0-3720 GCA_037131085.1 Verrucomicrobiota bacterium
TCTTGAGACTACCGCCTAACCATAAGCAGCGGACCGTCACATGGGGTCAGGCCGTACCCTGGTTTAGGGTGTAACTAAAAACGCCTAAAATACTCGAATCTAGTTACGCCTACGTTAGGTACGGCCTGACCCCCTTGGATGATTCCCTTGGATGATTGACCCATTACTGACACAATTGTCACGGTAAATTGACAGAGTGCTGGCTGTAAACCGTCACGCTACGGCACCAGCGTTGGCGAGATGAAGCAATCTACCCCTTTAAGTGCCCTCGCTCTGTTCGCCGCCCACGCCGTTTGGGCCGGCCCTGCTACCTATACGAAACCCAATCTCGACACGACGCCCCCAGGAGAGTCGAAGTCGGTAAATTTTAACGGGGCGTCGTTCATCAACAAGGGCTTGGTTGGCATGGGAGAGCTCGCCATCGGCGCCCTCGATGGGCGTGGCGATAGCCAGGGCTCGTTCTCATCTTTTAAAATCGATCCCAAGACTTGGCACCGCAACCCCGACGGGAGTTATGCCGGCGTTCTCTATACGTTACCCGATCGCGGGTATAATGCGAAAGGCCTCGCCGATTATCCTGCGCGCATCCAACGCTACGAGGTGATATTTCGTCCAGACTACGGCCGCACCAATGTCGCCCAGCCTAATCTGAAGCTGGCCTTTAATTCGACGCACACGCTCCTGGACTTCAAAGGTAATCTGACGACGGGATTGGATCCCGACGGGGATACGCTGCACGGATTTTCCCCTGTACCAGTTAAAGACGGTAAACTTACCGTCGACGCCGAAGGCTTAGGGCTCTGCAAGGATGGCAGTTTCTATGTTTCCGAAGAATATGGTGCGACGATCTATCACGTAGACTCGACTGGCCGCATGCTGGGCTTGATTACGCCACCCACCGCCTTTCTCCCTCAGTTTTCCGTTCCCACTTTCAAAGGCTTTACGACTTCCGATCAGGCGGTGAAATCCCAAACCGGCGGGCGACGCGATAATCACGGGCTGGAGGGCCTCGATCTCACACCGGATGGCCGCTATTTGGCTACGATGCTGCAGAGCGCACCCCGACAGGATTGCCCGGGCGACAAAGACGTCAACCGAGTCTATACCCGTTTGCTCATCTATGATTTAACGAAAGAGGCGACACCCGCCAAGCCCGCGGAACACTACCTCGTCGAGCTTCCGACCGTGAGTAGCTCCGGCTCAGGCAAGCCCGCAAACAAGACCGCCGCCCAATCGGAAATCATCGCCTTAAGCCGCACGACTTTTCTGGTACTCGCGCGTGACGGCAACGGCAACGGCTCCGGCAAATCTGGTTATGAGTCCAAGGCAGCCGCCGTCGGTTACGCCGAACATCCCGTGGTTTATAAAAGCATCCTCCTTGTTAGCACGAAAGGTGCGACCAATTTAGCGGGAACGAAATTTGAATCCGGATATGACTCCGCCGTTCAGGGCTCTGGTGCCACCTTGGCCCCGGCCCACGGGCTGATTGCAGCAAAGCCGGTAGATTTCATCAGTTTATTAAACCCAAAACAACTCGCACGCTTCGGTTTGGATCTGAATGTCATCGGCGCCTCCGGCGTCGCTCTGGCGGCGAAAGCGGGCCATCAAGTCGGTCCGCTTTCTTCGCACTCGCTGTCGGCCAAGTGGGAAGCGATGACCATCGTCTCCTGCTGTGATCCGGCATCTCCCGACGACTATTTCCTGCTCGTGGGCAACGATAACGATTTCATCACCCAGAATGGCATCATGTTTGGCCAGACTTACGATGCGCTTTCCGTCGAGGCCGGCGCCGAGATTGTGGAAAACCTGAACCGCATCCTTGTCTATCGGGTAACCTTGCCGGGCTACGATGCAACGGGACGATGAGTGGGGCCGCAAAGCACCTAACGATAGAAGCCTACCTCGGTTCGGTCGATCCTGTGAAAGCTCGGACCATACGTTCCATCATCCAATCCATCCTAAGCACATCAGATAAACTGGAAGGGGTAATCGCCTGGAACGTTCCGCAAATCCGGCTCGGTCGACACTATGTCTTCGGCCTATGTGCCTATAAAAATCACCTGACCTTAGCCCCCTGGAGTCCACACGTGATCGAAGCTTTCCGTCCACGCCTGAGCCCTTTCGTGGTGCGTAAGAATTGCTTCTTGGTGCCCGTCGACTGGCAAGCCGATGCCCCGCTCCTCATCGACCTCGTGAAGGCGCGACTGGCTGAGTTGGATGAATCGCCCGTGCCGCGCCCCAAGCGAAGATCTCCCCAATAAACAGGATGACAGTGGCTCGATCATAGTTATTAAGCTCAGACCGACCCTTCCTTGAGACCCGCGGCATAAGCCTCGAAGACGAGCTTGATTTCATCACGCACGCGACGGAACTCATTGCGGATCTCTTCGGGCGTACCGGTGGCGTGCGCGGGATCCTGAAAACCCCAGTGATGGCGGTTCACCTGGCCAGGGAATATCGGGCAGACCTGGTCGGCGTTGCCGCACACCGTGATAACGATCGTGACCGGAACCTCGAGGAATTCGGAAAGGTGCTTCGAACGATGGGCGGAGGCGTCGAGGCCGATCTCCTTCAAGACTTCGAGGGCCATCGGATGGACGTAGCCCGCTGGTTTGGAGCCGGCGCTAGCGACGTCGACGAGGTCGCCGACGGCGCGTCGGAGGATAGCCTCCGCAAGGTGACTACGGCAGGAGTTGCCGGTGCAGAGAACGAGAACGAGGGGCTTGCTCATGGGATGCGGGAGGAAAATCAGCAGCATCCGCTGCCGGGCTGACAAGCCTGGGGTAGGCAGACATCGGGAGCCAGACAATCGGCCTTGAGTGCGGTAAGGAGGAAGATGCGTTCGTTACCCTCGACGACGGAGCCGACGACCGGAAAAAGCGTCAGCAAAGGAAAATCGTGCTCAACCTCGATCGGAAGGTTCGTCGAGCCGACTAGGTCGGCGCCGCGATTGAGCACCTGCAAGGCCTTGGCGCAGTCGACACGATGGTCAGTGTCATCGGCCGCCCAGAGCTGCAGACGTGCGGAGACGTCTGTCCGGATAGTCCCGCCGCAATCAATGAAGCGCTTTTCGACGCGGGCGACCTCGGTCAGGTGCAGGTGAATCGGAGTCAGTCCGCCGGTCGGGAGACGGAAACGTAGCCCCAGATTCGGGCTCGAGGCGAGAGCCTTGCGGAAATCTGCGAGAGTCATGACGGCAGGTTTAAGAAGTTGCATATGCTTTAGCATATATGTTTAGTGTCGCATGCCCAAAGTCAAGCAGGCAGCTCAGGCGCCCTCCACCGAACTGGTCTGCCTCGGACTTTCCGATTCGACCCGACTCCAATTACTGGCCCGTATCGGTAAAGAAGAAGTGTGTGTCTGCGACCTGCAGAACTTCGTGCGACGCAACCAGCCAACTGTCTCGCGCCATTTGGCGATGCTCCGCAAGTGCGGCCTGGTTGAATACAGAAAGGAAGGACGATGGTGCCACTACCGCCGGACGAAGCTGGCCCCTGCCCTCGCGCAGATCGTCGACCTCGCGACACCAAAGCTCGGCGGCAAGGCACGCTCCTGCTGCTAAAGGCTGCGGCGGCGGAAAATACCTCGCCGAAAGTAGCCCAACCGGGCGCGTTCCACGGGGTCAGGCCGTACCCAGTCTATGCCTGAACCGAAAACTAAACATTTCATGCAGGTTTGGGTTCACCGCCACGAAGGTACGGCCTGACCCCATATGAGCCC
>JBAXRS010000102.1:0-3666 GCA_037131085.1 Verrucomicrobiota bacterium
CTGCCGACGGCGTCGCGGAACGGGCCGTAGAAAGCGGAGGCGAACTTGGCTGAGTAGGCGAGGATGCCGGTGCCGGTGTGGCCGGAAGCATCGAGGGCCTTGCGGATCGCCTTCACGCGTCCGTCCATCATGTCGGATGGCGCGACGAAATCGGCGCCAGCTTGGGCGGTAAAGAGGGCCATCTTCACAAGCGCTTCGACGGTGCGGTCGTTGTCTACGTCGGTGCCGGCAGCGTTTAGGATACCGTCGTGGCCGTGCGTGGTGTAAGGGTCGAGGGCGATGTCCGCGAAGATCACGGTGCCCGGAGACTTTACCTTCACTTCGCGGATCGCTCGCAAGGCGAGATTCGAAGGGTTGAGGGCTTCCGCTCCTTCGGCGGTTTTGCGGGTAGAATCTACCTTGGGAAAGAGGGCGACGCCATGGATGCCGAGGAGCTGCAATTCGGCGCACTTGGCGGCAAGCTGTGAAAGGGGGGTGCGGCTGATTCCAGGCAAGGAGGCGATAGGCTCTGGCTCGCTACCTTCGGTCACGAAGATCGGCTGGATGAGGTGGCGCGGTTCGACGGTATTCTCGGCGAGCATCGCCCGGATTCCGGCCGAAGCACGAAGCCGACGAAGGCGGATGGATTGGTCGAGACGGTCCGACATGGGAGGGTTTAATTACCTAAACCTCTTCCCAAGGGCAACGGTGAAGCCTCGAGCGTCAATCGGTCAACCCGGGTGAGACAGTTTGTCATAACGCCACAGTATCGACTGGGTATTTTATAGGCTTTAATCCGTAAATCTGCGATTATCAGGCTTTTTCTTATTGGCACATGCCCTGCCATAAGGATGCACACCAACTATCTATCATATGAGTAAAATCATCGGCATCGACCTCGGCACCACCAACTCCTGTATGGCCGTCCTGGAAGCAGGCGAATCAGTAGTCATCGCGAATTCGGAAGGCGCGCGCACCACGCCCTCCGTCGTAGCGTTCACCAAGACCGGCGATATCCTCGTCGGTCAGGCCGCCAAGCGCCAAGCGGTCACCAATCCCAAGAATACGATTTTTTCGGCCAAGCGCCTCATCGGACGTAAGTTCGCCGAGGTAAAGAACATCGCCTCCAAACTTCCTTATAAGGTAGTCGAGGGTAAGAACGGCGATGCCGCCATCGAATGCGAAGTCGACGGTAAGCCTCGCGTCTTTGCTCCCGAAGAAATCGCCGCCAAGGTTTTGGCTAAGCTTAAGGCCGATGCCGAAGCCTACCTCGGCGAGAAGGTCACGCAGGCCGTGATCACGGTCCCCGCTTACTTCAACGACTCGCAGCGCCAAGCTACCAAGGATGCTGGTACAATCGCCGGACTCGAGGTCTTACGCATCGTCAATGAGCCCACCGCGGCCTCCTTGGCTTACGGCCTCGACAAGAAGGGCGACGAAAAAATCGCCGTCTACGATTTAGGCGGCGGTACTTTCGACGTCTCCATTCTCGAAATCGGCGGCGGCGTCTTTGAAGTCAAGGCGACTAACGGAGATACCGAATTGGGTGGCGATAACTGGGACGAGCGTCTTATCCAGTGGCTCATCGATGGTTTCCGCGCCGAGTCTGGCATCGATCTCTCGAAAGATCCGATGGCGAAACAACGTCTGAAAGAAGAAGCTGAAAAGGCCAAGATCGCCCTTTCTTCTTCCAATTCCGTCGACATCAATCTGCCGTTCATCACGGCCGATGCTTCCGGGCCGAAGCACCTGAACGTCACGCTTTCACGCGCTCAGATGGAAAAGGTCTGCGATGATCTTTCCGAGCGCACGCGTAAGCCTTTTGAGTCCTGCTTAAAGGATGCCGAACTCAAGATGAGCCAGGTCGATGAACTCGTGCTCGTCGGTGGTATGACGCGTATGCCTAAGATCATCGAAATCGCCCGCAGCTTGGCCGGTAAAGAGCCCCACAAAGGCGTCAATCCTGATGAAGTCGTCGCCATCGGCGCCGCCATTCAAGCTGGCGTGCTCAAGGGCGATGTGAAGGACGTCCTGCTGCTCGACGTGACTCCGCTCACGCTCTCGATCGAAACCATGGGCGGCGTTTCGACCGCGATGATCGATCGTAATACGACCATCCCTACGAAGAAGTCCCAGACTTATTCCACGGCGGCTGACAATCAGCCCGCGGTCGATATCATGATCCTCCAAGGCGAACGCCCCATGGCTAAGGATAATAAGAAACTCGGGACCTTTAAGCTCGATGGTATCATGCCTGCGCCCCGCGGTACGCCTCAGATTGAGGTGACCTTCGATATCGATGCGAACGGTATCTTACACGTCTCAGCGACCGACAAGGGCACCGGCAAGGAGCAGAAGATTTCGATCACGGGTTCCTCCGGTCTGTCCAAGGAAGAAGTGGAAAAGCTCCGCAAGGAAGCCGAACTCTACGCGGAAGACGACAAGAAGGCCCGCGAATTAGCCGAAGCCCGCAATCAACTCGATGCTGTCATCTTCCAAGGTGAAAAGCAGCTGAAGGATAACGGTGAGAAATTCCCTGGCGATACCAAGGCCCGCACCGAAGCCGCCATCAAGGAAGGCCAAGAGCTTCTCAAGAAAGAGGGCGCCACCGCCGAAGAATTCGAAAAAGCCCGGGAAGCTATCTTCGCTCCACTCACGGAAGCTGCTCAGGCCATCTATGCCGATGCCGCCAAGCAGGGCGAACAAGCCCAGCAAGCCGCTGGAGCCGATGCCGCCGCTGGCCAAACGGATGGTAAAAAGAAGTCCAAAGACGGCAAGGTCGTCGATGGTGATTTCGAAGTCGTCGACGAAGAGAAGAAATAAGCGCTAATCGTCGCACGGGATAAGGGCCGGGGTCGTGAGACTCCGGCCCTTTTGTTTAAGGGGCCTTTACGACGGCGTTGATACCGTTGGGCGGCATCGCCGGGGACGCCTTCCAGGTTTTACCGTCTGCGGAGAAGGACATCTTGCCGGGCCAGGAACTGGTGATGAAGCGAGTACCGTCGGTCCAAAGAATGCGTCCGGGCGGGCGCAGCGTCGAGGGCAGCCAGTTCTTACCGTCGGTCGATGTGATCACTGTCTTACCACCGCCAGCGATGAACGCTATGCCGGTCCACTGGAGCCAATCGAGTTTCTCATCGGCCGGGCGTTCCTGCTTCTGCCAATTCTTGCCGTCCGCCGAGGTCAAGATGACGCCGTTACCGATGGCGACGAAGGTGTTCGCACCGAAGGCGATGGCACGCAGCTGAGGTAGGTCGGAGCGAAAATCAACCTGAGTGCCATCGGCCGTAGTCATGCACCAGTAGAACTCTTTCTTCGATCCCGCCTCGCCCATGAAAATACTGACGCCGTTACCGCAAGCGGCATGACGGAACCAGAGAGCCCAGCTGGGGAATCCGGTCGTCTGCGCCTGTGCGCCTTGGGTCCAGCTGACACCATCGTCGGAGAACCAGAGTGTGTGATTTGGTCCACCTGCAATGAAGCGTTGGCCTGATCTGATCACGGGATTAACGCGAAAGGGTAGTTTCTTCACCTCGTCCCATTTTACCCCATCAGTTGAGTTGAGGATATGTCCTACCTGAGCTCCACCGACCACGACGAATTTCCCGGCACCGAAAGCAGCCGACATGAGGTTATTGCTGTCATCCTTGCCCTCGGGTGCCCACTCGGCGGTGATCTCCCAGTTGA
>JBAXRS010000103.1:0-3473 GCA_037131085.1 Verrucomicrobiota bacterium
GCGGGCCAGACAGCGGCCAACACGGCCCGAAAAGCCTCGACCTCGATCACGGCCGCAGGGTTATCGACGATTTCGATACATTCATAGTTATCCCACATCTCTCCCACTTTCTTGACGTTCCAATAAGCCAAAGCGAGTGACTGCCATAGTTCAAAACCGTCCATCTGCCCGCGTGGCAACCAAGCGACCGCCACGGGGATTTCTTCGGTCAAGTCAGACTCCTCCCAAAGCACATCGAAGCCTCCACAAACGCTCGGACCGATATACTGCGAAGTGAATTCCGTATTCTCGATGCCGGCCTCCAGATAATATTGGCAGACTAATTGCTTGGATTCCGGCTCCAGCTCATCGCCGCCGTCGTCGTGATAGGTGCATGGCTCAACCATGCCCCACCGTTTAACGGTTACGGCCTCCCCGCAAGTCAGGATTCCTTGCGGCCAGCCCAAGCCAAAAGCAGCCAACCGGTAATCAATAATAGCCCGCCCACCGGAGTAATCGCGCCCAACCAACGCGGAGCACCCAGGGCCATGGCATACAGCGTCCCGCTAAAGATAATCGAGCCCCAACCCCAGTAATGAGCTGGCCAAGAAGTCGATCGATCGCGCTCCGGCAATTCGATGGCACCTAAGGCGACGGCGTGAATCAAAAGATAGAAGGTGGCCGTTTGCCACCATCCAGCGGCCTCCGGGTTAAGGGCCAACCGATCTTTGAGACCATGGGCACCGAAGGCCCCAAGGGCGACGGCGGTCGCACCCAGGACTCCGGCGCTCACCTGACGTAAGCGCACGGCTTAGGTACCCGCGTCGGCACCGCTCTTCTTCTGCGTAAAGACGAGCCCCTTATCGCCCACCGACACGATGACGGGCTCTTCCTTGTTAAATTCAGAACGCAGGATGGATTCAGCCAGCGGATCTTCCAGCAAACGCTCGACGGCACGACGCAACGGACGGGCACCATACTTTTCGTCCCAGCCGTTCTCGACCAAGTAGCCGCGGGCGGCCTCGTTGACCACAAGCTTGACGCCGAGATCGAGCAGACGCTTGGCCACTTTCGCGACCTCGATATCGACGATCTTGGTCATGTGCTCCTTTGCGAGCTGCTGGAAAATGACGATGTCCGTGAGGCGGTTAAGGAACTCGGGCTTAAAGGCACGCTTAGTCTCATCCATGATGCGTTCCTTGAGCTTCTCGTAGTCGCGCGTCGAACTGACGCCGACATCGAAGCCGACGGAGTTATTACGCTGTAGGACATCGGCTCCAACGTTCGAAGTCATGATGATGATCGTATTCCGGAAATCCACCACCCGGCCCAAGGAGTCGGTCAAACGACCGTCTTCCAAGGCCTGCAGCAGAAGCTGGATGACATCAGGGTGGGCTTTTTCGATTTCGTCGAAAAGCACCACGGAATAAGGCTTCCGGCGCACGGCTTCCGTGAGCTGCCCGCCTTCGTCGTGACCGACGTAACCAGGAGGCGAGCCGATGAGACGCGAGACGGTGAATTTCTCCATGTACTCAGACATATCGATCTGGATGACAGCTTCGCTTTCGCCGAACATGCGCTCCGCCAACGAACGAGCCAGAAGCGTCTTACCCACGCCGGTCGGGCCCAGGAAGAGGAAGGAGCCGATGGGACGGCGAGGGTCTTTCAGGTCGGCACGCGAACGACGGAGGGCACGAGATACAACCTCACAGGCGCGCTCTTGTCCGATGACCGCAAGCTGCAGGTCTTTTTCGAGGTCGAGCAGCTTTTGAGTTTCTTTCTTCTCCAGGCGATTCAGCGGAACGCCGGTCCAATCCGCGACGATGTGCATCATCTCATCCTCACCCACCGTAATGCGCTTTTCGTCACGCTTCTTGCGCCACTCTTCGAGCATCTTCTCGCGTTTCGCGCGGAACTTCTTCTCTTGATCACGCAAGTTCGCGGCTTCTTCAAACTTCTGGTGACGGGACGCGTCTTCCTTTTCTTTGACCACGCGGTCGATTTCGACCTGGACGGCATCGATCTCGGGCGGGACGTTCAGCGAACGGATACGCGCGCGAGCTCCGGCCTCATCCATCACGTCAATCGCCTTGTCAGGCAGGTGCCGCGCGGTGATGTAGCGATGGGAAAGTCGGACGGCGGCTTCGATGGCCGCATCCGTATACTCGCACTTGTGGTGCTCTTCGTACTTATGACGAATTCCGCGCAGGATAAGCACCGCATCTTCGGGTGACGGATCGTCAATTTTGACGGACTGAAAGCGGCGTTCGAGGGCCGCATCCTTTTCGATATGCTTGCGATATTCGGAAAGCGTCGTGGCGCCCACGCACTGGATTTCGCCGCGCGACAAAGCGGGTTTCAGGATATTGGAAGCATCCATGGCCCCTTCGGCGGCGCCAGCTCCTACGATCGTATGCATCTCATCGATGAAGAGGATGATGTTCTTGGCCCGCTTGATTTCGTCCATGATGCCTTTGATGCGCTCTTCGAACTGGCCGCGATACTTAGTTCCCGCGACCATCAAGGCTAGATCGAGCGTGATAACCTTTCGGTCGAGCAGGATTTCCGGCACGATACCAGCGGCGATCTCTTGCGCTAAGCCTTCGACAATCGCGGTCTTACCAACGCCAGCTTCACCAATCAACACGGGGTTGTTCTTTGTCCGGCGGCATAGAATCTGGACGACGCGACGAATCTCTTCTTTGCGCCCGATGACGGGATCCAATTCACCGGCCCGCGCGAGCTCGGTGAGATCACGCCCAAAAGTCTTGAGCAAAGACAAACGCTCGCCACGACCAGGACGACCACTTTCTTCCGAAGATTTGCGCGAGGAAGGAGGCTCGTCGCCTTGCGACTCTTCTCCGGCTGGCGGTTCATCTCCTTTTTCTGAAGCTTCCGAGGCGGAAGCAGCCGGATCGATATCGGCGAGGATTTCTTTGCGACAGCGTTCTAAATCAACATCGAGTGACTGTAATACGCGAGCCGCCACGCCCTCCCCTTCTTTCAAAAGACCGAGCAAAATATGCTCCGTACCGACGTAGGCATGACCCAGACTGCGAGCCTCGGTCACCGCGTGCGACATCACCTTTTGGACGCGTGGCGTCAGCGGAATCGTTTCCGACGCTTTGGCTTCTTCGGGACCTGGCCCGACTTGCTTTTCAACGGCTGCCCGGACCGTCTTGAGGTCGAGCCCCATGCGGCCGAGCACATTCACGGCGACGCCTTCACCCAGTTTGATGAGACCGAGCAGGATGTGCTCGGTGCCTACGTAACCGTGATTGAAGCGGCGAGCTTCGGCACGGGCGAGTTCCACGACCTTACGGGCGCGGGGAGTAAAGTTGTTGTTTTTGTCCTTATCCATAGTGGTGGGGTAACCCCGAGGGGTTATTAAGCAGGGACTATGCCCGAAGCCTGCTGGGGTTCAAGCGTTCCCCCACGGTTGGCAATAACCCCAGCTTTTGACTTTGCCAGCGACCGCGACCGGGTCTTTCTAT
>JBAXRS010000104.1:0-3461 GCA_037131085.1 Verrucomicrobiota bacterium
GCCGGCTACCGTACCGCGCTCACGGGCAAGTGGCACCTCGGCGAATTCGAAAAAGCCTACCAACCAAACGCTCGTGGTTTTGATCACCAATACGGACACTTCTTCGGGATGCTCGACTACTACACCCACGACCGCATGGGCAAACTCGACTGGTATCGCAACGGCGAGCCTCTCAAGGAAGAAGGCTACACGACACATCTGATCACCAAGGAAGCCTGCAAAATCATCGAATCCACCGATAAGTCGAAGCCCCTCTTCCTTTATGTGCCGTTCAACGGCGTACACGCTCCCTTCCAAGTACCTGATAATTATCTGAAGCCCTACGGTGCGCTCAAAGGCAATCGCCAAAAGCTCGCCGGCATGCTCGCCGCGGTCGATGAAGCCATCGCTCAGATCGAAGATTCTCTCCGCAAAACTGGCCTGCTCGAGAAAACGCTCATCGTTTTCTCCAGCGACAACGGCGGCCCACCTCCGGGCGACAATACTCCGCTCCGTGACTTCAAAGGCACCATCTATGAGGGCGGCACCCGCGCTGCAGCTTTTGCCACTTGGCCTGGCCACATCCCCGCCGGTCAACGCGTCCGCGAACCGATGCACATGATCGATTGGTACCCGACCTTGATCAAGCTCGCCGGCGGCTCCCTCGAACAGAAACTACCGATCGACGGCCTAGATATCTGGCCGCTACTCACGAAGTCCGCCCCCTCCCCCCATGACGCTATCCTTTCCGTTTCTACCGTAGGCCCTTCCCGCGCCGCCGTTCGCATGGGCGACTGGAAGCTGATGGTGAGCGGGAACGCCGATGCCGACGGAGGCGAAGACGACGGCGCCGCGAACGCGAAGAAAAAAGGCAAGAAGGTCGCCGGGAAATACGAGCCGGTCGCCCTCTACAACCTCATCGAAGATCCTTCCGAGAGCAAGAACCTCGCCGTCGCCCAACCTGAACGGGTCAAAGTCATGCGCGCCCGCCTCACGCAATTGCTCAAGGACGCCGTGCCCTCCGGCGCTGATATTTCCAAAAAGTAAAAATATGAAATCCTCCCTCACCCTCATCCTCGCTTGCCTCGCGTCGCTCTCTTTCGCCGAAACCAAGCCCAACGTGATCTTCATCCTCGCCGATGACATCGGCTACGGCGACTTCGGCTGTTACGGAGCGACCAAGATTCGCACCCCCAACGCCGACAAGCTCGCTTCGCAAGGCCTCCGCTTCACCGACGCCCACGCGCCGTCGGCGGTCTGCACGCCGACGCGCTACGCTTTCATGACCGGCGAATACGCCTGGCGCAAACAAGGCACGGGCATCCTGCCCGGTATCGCCGGCCTCATCATCGAGCCCGGTCGCACCACCGTTCCCTCCCTGATGAAACGCGCCGGCTATGAGACCGCCGTCATCGGCAAATGGCACCTCGGCCTGGGCAAGACCCCGACCGACTATAATACGGAGATCAAACCCGGACCGCTCGAAATCGGCTTCGACTACTCCTGGATCATCCCGGCCACGGGCGACCGCACCCCCTGCGTCTGGGTCGAGAACCACCGCGTCGTGAATCTCGACCCCGCCGACCCCATCAAGCTCGATTACAAAGTCCAACGCGGCGAGCCGCGCTCCTTCGTCAGTGGCATCCCCCGCATCGGCGAACAGCTCGGAGGCAAAGCCGCGCTCTGGAAAGATGACATGATCGCCGACGTGCTTGCCGAAAAGAGCATCAAGTTCATCGAGGATAATAAATCCAAGCCGTTCTTCCTGTATCTCGCCACGCACGACATCCACGTACCCCGCGTCCCGAATTCGCGCTTCCGTGGCACCAGCGACGCCGGTATCCGTGGGGACTCTGTTCACTCGTTCGACTGGACGCTTGGCCGCGTCCTCGACGCCCTGGAACGTCTCAAGCTCTCGGATAACACCTTGGTGATCGTCACCAGCGATAACGGCGGCGTGCTCGACACCAACGGCCCCACCGACAACGTCAATAGCGGCGACGAGAAGACCAATAACGGACACCTTCATAATGGCGTCCTCCGCGGCAACAAGGGCTCGGCCTACGAAGGCGGTACCCGCGTGCCCTTCATCGCCCGCTGGCCCGGACATATTCAGCCTGGAACTTCCAACGCGCTCGTCGCCCACATCGACATGCTCTCGACGCTTGCGACCCTTACCGGCCAAAAGTTGGCCGACGCCGATGCGCCCGATAGCCAGAATATCCTACCCGCGCTACTCGAAGCCAAACCTGGTCGCGAAATATTAGTCGAACACGGCAACGTCTTGGCACTGCGCTCGGGCAACTGGAAATACCTCGTGATTGGCCCAGGCGCAGGCAAGAAGAACCAAGAAAAGGCGAAGGCAAAGGGCACCAAAAAACCGGAACTCTATGACCTGAGCAAGGACCTCAGCGAGACGACCAATGTCGCCGATCAAAACCCCGAAGTCGTCGCCAAGATGGCCAAGCAATTGGCCGATATTGAGTCCCAGGGCCGCAGTCGCTAATTAAAGTGCCACAGTTCAGACTACGTCCTTCCCTGCTCGGGTTTTTACTACTCGGGTTGGCCGCGCCGCTGTGGTCCGACCAGCCGCGGCCCAACATCGTCTTCCTACTCATCGATGACATGGGCTGGGGAGACTTCTCGTGCTTCGGCAACACGGAAGCGAAGACGCCGAACATCGACCGAATGGCGAGAGAAGGCCTCCGCTTCTCCCAGTTCTACGTCAACTCGCCCATCTGTTCTCCCTCCCGCTGCGCCTTCGTGACGGGCCAATACCCGCAACGTTGGCGCATCAATTCTTACCTCGATAATCGCGCTGAAAATAATCGCCGCGGCAACGCCCAGTGGCTCGACCTGAAGGCCCCGACTCTGGCACGTACGCTCAAGGAGGTCGGGTATGCGACTGGCCATTTCGGCAAATGGCACCTCGGCGGCCAACGCGACGTCGATGATGCCCCCGCAATCACGGCCTACGGTTACGACGCTTCACTGACCAATTTTGAAGGTATGGGTCCAAAGCTCCTTCCACTCACGCTCAAGCCCGGCGATAAGGAGCCGAAGAAGATCTGGGCCGACGCTGAACGCCTTGGCGGACCGGTGACCTGGATGAACCGCACCGAGATCACGACGGGCTACGCCGACGCGGCACTGAAGTTCATCGACCAGGCTGCGGCTAAACAGCAGCCGTTCTATGTCGACCTTTGGCCCGACGACGTCCACAGCCCCTACTTCCCTCCGCTTGAGAAGTGGTCCCCCGAGAAGCATAAAATCTATCTCGCCGTCTTGGAAGAAATGGACCGACAGCTCGGACGCCTCTTCGAACGAATCCGCGCCGACGCTACCCTGCGCGATAACACGATCTTCTTGATTTGCTCCGACAACGGACCCGAACCAGGCGCTGGAAGCGCTGGCCCGTTCCGCGGCAATAAGTCGCAACTCTACGAAGGTGGCATCCGCTCCTCGCTCGTCGTCTGGGCGCC
>JBAXRS010000105.1:0-3453 GCA_037131085.1 Verrucomicrobiota bacterium
ATCCCGTTTTCAAATCGGCGGGCATCCCCGTTGAGCCTGCCATTGATGACCGACCAGACTTGATCGCGCGTTCCCAGGCTGTTCAGCGTAAAGATGCGTCCTTCGGCAATCACTCCTCTGGGGTCGCACCAGCGGCCTTCGCGGTCTTGGCTGACGGGAGGCATAACTTCGCAGACTTCTTCAGCGCCAAATGGTACGGGTGGCATCATCATCCAGCCGCGATGATTGACGCTGAGCTCGCGCTCGAGGTGGCGATAGTTAGGTTCGGCAATCGTCGCGAGTCCGAGATCCTGGCCGGAGATAAAGCCGGCCAATACCGGAAAGCGCCATTGGTCATCGAGGCGCAAAACCAGCGGCCGGTTGCCCACCAGTAAGGGGCCTAAGGCGGCGAGACCAGCGAGTAATATTAGGGTGAGCAGAGACCACCACCCCATTCGATTGGAACGAAAACGCTGGAAACGCTTAACGGTGATAGGGTCGAACAGGCTCATGTTTTTTTATCGAACCGGATTCGGGGGTCGACGGCGGCAACACAGAGATCGGAGAGGATGTTGCCCAGAAGCATCGCCAGGCTCGAAAGGGTGAGGAGGCCGAGGAAGACCGGGAAGTCGCGATGAACCAGCGAATCATAGCCCAACAGGCCCAAACCAGGAATATTAAAAGTGAATTCGATCAGGAATGAGCCCGTGAGGAAGAAACCAAGATTCCCTCCGAAGGTCGCCGCCAAGGGGATGATGGAGTTACGCAAGGCGTGAACGAACACGATGCGACCATTGCTGAGGCCTTTGGCTTTGGCGGTGCGCACATAGTCGGCGGCCAGATTATCCAGCAAACCGTTGCGGGTAAAAAGCGTGAGGGCGGTGAAGGCGCCAATCATTTCGCAACAGAGCGGCAGCAAAGAGTGATAAAATGGGCGCGACCAATCAAAGCCCATGGTCGGAAACCACCCCAGTTTGAAACACAGCAACTGCAGTAACACGACCGCAAGGATGAAGCCAGGGATGGAATAAAGGATGAAGAGGCCCTGGGAAGATATCCGATCGAACCACCCGTCGCGGCGCAAGGCTTTGGCCACGCCCAAAGGAATGGAGATGGCGTAGGCAAGCAGGAGGGACCAACCACCGAACCAAGCCGAAATCGGTAAGCGGGATTTGATTTCGTTCCATACGGGTTTATCGCTGCCCGTGGAGTCACCCAGTTGGCCTTGAAGTAAGCCCGAGTAAGCTTTGCGATAGACGAGGACGCGGGTGGCGGTGTCCGCGTCATCGGGAAGGGGAGCAGGCTCAGCTCGCCAAGGCTCACGGGGTTTGCCGTCGAGGGTGGTGACCGCGAGTGCTTTTCCGTTCAGCTTGATTGCGAGTTTAAAAGATGGGTCGGCTCGCTGGTCGTCGGCGACCTCAGCTTCCGCTTTGCCCTCCTTGTCGAGGCGCACCGTGGTCCAGTCCGCCGGACCGGGCATGATGCCCAGCCAGATGGCGTAAGCTTCGGTCAGCGGGCGATCAAAGCCGTAACGGCGTTTGAGATTATCCAGTTCCTCCGGCGAAGCGGGGCCGCTCGGTCGGGCCGCCGCACTGCGTTTACGGTCGGCTTGCTGACGCTCGGCGAGCGCTTGCTCAATCGGACCGCCGGGTACGAAACGGGTGAAGCAAAACGCGACGAACGTGATGCCCACGAAGGTCAGTGGGACTAGCAACAACCGTCTGAGGACGTAGTCGCGCATCAGGGTATCTATAGGGCAAGCACGGGACGGGAGGGGTCAACCCCGAAAGCGAGCGTGGACTCTCCTTGCACAATTAATTTCCGACTGACAGTCTCCGCCCGTGCCCCTCCTGAGTCTTATCATATCTTTATTACAGTTCGTGCTCGTTGCGCTGGTCTCCGGGGCCGCCTTCGCCCTCCTCGTCTTTTTGCTGGCCTTCGCCTGGCGAGCCCCGCGTCGCCATGCCTCGATGTCTATGGGTTATTGCGCCATGCAGACCTTCTGTTGGCTGGTCTTGAAGTGCTTTTACAAGATCCGGGTACGCGGCCTCGAGAATATCCCCGAAACCGGTCCGGCTTTGGTGCTCTCGAATCACGTTGCGTACGCTGACGTGTTGGTCGTCGGCGTCCTTTCGCCTCGTCCGGTGCGGTTTCTTTCTTGGGAAGGTTTCGAGAGCCAGAAATTCCTGGGCTTCATGTGCCGTCTGATGGGCACGATTCCGGTTTCAGAATCTAAAGCCAAGGATGCTATTTATAAATCAGCCGAAGCGCTCAAGCGTGGCGAGATTGTCTGTATCTTCCCCGAGGGCAGTTTGACGCGCAATGGCAGTCTCATGCAGCTGCGCAAGGGATTTGAACTGATCGCTCGACGCGGGGGTGCTCCGATCTTGCCGATTGCCATCGATGGCATGTGGGGTTCGTTCCTGAGTTTCAGCGAAGGTAAGTTTTTCTGGAAATTGCCTCAGCACTTTCCTCGACCGATTGGCGTGGTTATCGGTAAGCCTTTTCTGGCCGAAGAACATGCGCAGACTCGCCTTCGCATCCTTGAACTTGCCTCCGAGGCTTTTGCGATGCGGCCCTCGCTCGAGGGTCACCTCAGTCGTGAAATGGTTCGAGGGCTGGCGCAGAAGGGTGGCAAAATCGCCATGGTCGACCTGGCGTCTGGCCGCCGGGAGTTCGCCGCTTCCACGTTGCTGGCGTTGAGTTGGGCCTTCGCTGGCGAGCTTAAGCGCCGAACGACCGCAAAACGCGTGGCGATTGTGCTACCGCCGGGTATCTGCGCCACGGTCGCCAATCTGGGATGTCTTTTGGCCGATAAGGTCCCCGTGAACCTGAATTTCACGCTCGGCCGTGAGCAGGCTGCATCGTGTCTTCGTCGCGCCCAAGTCGATAGCGTGATCACGGCAGGAGCTTTCCGGGAGAAACTAGCCGAACGTTCGCCAGATTTTCCCTGGGGAGATCAGGTGCTCGATGTCGCCGATTTCATGACGAAATCATCGCGCTTTAGTCTCGGGTGGCGCGTCGGTCTGATTCGTTGTCTTCCAGGATCTTGGCTTCCGCTCTGCATGGGTTTGCCCAAGCGGGGAGGGGAAACCGAAGCCGCCTTACTCTTTACCAGTGGAAGTTCCGGTCAGCCTAAGGGAGTCCGTTTATCGCACCGCAATCTTTTGGCGAATCTCCGCCAGATCGAAAATGCCGAAATCTTACCTGAAAACGGAGTTTTCCTCAGCAGTCTACCGGTCTTTCATAGTTTCGGATTCACTATCGGCCTTTGGTACTGCCTTTCGCGTTCTCCCCGTCTGGTGACCTTGCCTTCGCCTTTAGATTCGGCGGCGGCAGTCAAGGCGATCAAGGAAGAAAAAGTCACCGTGGTGGTGGGCACTCCGACCTTCCTCCGTCCCTATGTACGGCGTGCGTCGGCCTCAGATTTTGCCACCCTGGACTGGGCGGTAGTCGGCGCCGAGAAATGTCCGG
>JBAXRS010000106.1:0-3449 GCA_037131085.1 Verrucomicrobiota bacterium
TCTGCGGGATGAAGGGCAACACGTGCTCGGTGTACGGCACGATGACGTCGAGGAGATAAGGTCCGTCGTGATCAAGCATCTCGCGCATGGCGGCGCGGAGGTCTTCACGCTTCATGACTTGGCGGGCTTTGATACCGAAGCCGTTGGCAATCTTAACGAAGTCAGGGTAGAGGCCGCCAGGGTTGTCCGGGCTGCCGATATTCTTGGCATCGCCGAGGATGGTGTGGCCGCGGGTGCCGGAGTAGAAGCGGTCTTCCCACTGCACGACCATGCCGAGGTGCTGGTTGTTGAGGATGAGAATCTTGGCGTTGATCTTCTCGATCTTCATGCACGCGAGTTCCTGGATATTCATCAGGAACGAGCCGTCGCCGTCGATGTCGATGACCTGGACGTCCGGGTTGGCGACCTTGGCGCCGATGGCGGCCGGGAGACCGAAGCCCATCGTGCCTGCGCCGAGCGAGCTGATGAAGCGACGCGGCTCGTTGAAGCGGTAATACTGCGGGGCCCACATCTGGTGTTGGCCGACGCCGGTGGAGATGATGGCTTTGCCTTTGGTCTCTTCGAAGAGAACTTCGATGGCTTCCTGGGGGAGGATGTGCTTCGTCTTACGCTCGTAGCTAAACGGATACGGGTGCTCTTTTTTCCAACCGTTAATGGTCTCGTACCACTTCTTCAGGTCCGGCTTCTTGAAACCCTTCTTGGCGAGCGTGACCATGCGGCCGAGCGCGTGCTTGATGTCCGAGTGGATCGGGTAATGCGCAAACTTGTTCTTCTGGTGCTCTGAGCGGTCGATGTCGATGTGGACGATCGTAGCGTCGGGGGCGAACTTCTCGATGGCTCCGGTGATACGGTCGTCGAAGCGCGCACCCATGGTGATGAGGAGGTCGCTTTTGCAGACGGCCCAATTGCCGGCGACGGTGCCGTGCATGCCGTACCAGTAAAGGGACAGCGGGTGGTCGCACGGGAAGGAGCCGAGACCCATCAGCGTCGAAGCGACGGGGATACCGGTGGCTTCGGCGAAGGCGCGCAGCTCTTTATGGGCTTCGCCAGAAAGGATGCCGCCGCCGATGTAGAGCGCAGGCTGCTTGGACTTCTCGATGAGGCGCAGGACTTGCTCGAGTTCGCTGTCGGCACACTTCGGAGGCGTCGGCAGGCCGGGGATGACAACGTCGTCGGGATTCTTGGGGAAGACCGGGACCCACTCGTGCTGCTGGATGTCCTTCGGGATGTCGATCACCACGGGACCAGGACGGCCAGTGGTAGCGATTTTGAAGGCCTTGTACATGATGCTCGGCAACTCATTGTAATCGAGGACGAGGAAGGAGTGCTTCACAATCGGCAGCGTCATGCCGTAGAAGTCGGTTTCTTGGAAAGCGGCGCGGCCGATAAATTGTTGGTAAACTTGGCCGGTGATGCAGATCAGCGGGATGCTGTCCATGTGCGCATCGGCAATCGCGGTAACGAGATTCGTAGCACCAGGGCCAGAGGTCGCCATGCAGACGCCCGGCTTGCCGGTCGAACGGGAATAGCCGTGGGCCATGAAGGCGCCGCCCTGTTCGTGGCGCGGTAGAATTGTCCGGATTTTCTTGGAACGGACGAGGCCATGGTGGAGCTCCATCGAGGCGCCACCTGGGTAGGCGAAAATCGTGTCGACGCCGAGATTTTCGAGGCAGCGGACCATGACATCACAGCCGCGCATCTTGACGCCGCTCGAGGCGGAGACGGCTGGGCTGGCCTTGGGGGTGGATGGCTTAGCGGCGTTCTTTTTAGGCATGGTCTTAGGGGGCAGGGTGTGCCTGCAGGGAATGGGTTAGAAAAGGACTGCACTCAACGGGGGCAAGTGTGAATAACCTGCCGAATGGGCGACTGGGGCGGGTACAAGGGGTTAGGTTGGCAACAAATGGCCTAAAACCCTCTTTCTAATGGGTTAATCAGAGGTGCCGGATACAGCGGAGACCCGCCACCCGGAGGGGGTTATGGATGGCTTGCTGTAAATAAGCGTGGGCTAAGATGACCGCCTCCTTGAGCGGCTGCCCAAGGGCAAGCTGCGCCGTGATGGCGGCCGAAAGGGTGCACCCGCTTCCGTGGGTGTCGACGCCTTGGGCTCGTTGAGCGGTTAAAACGACGGTCTCTCCGTTGGGCCAAGCTAAGACGTCGATGAGTTGATCGCCGCTGGCATGGCCGCCTTTAAGCAGAAAGGGCACTTTATATTTGGCGGCCAAAGCTAACGCTTCGCTTTCGCAACGTTGCCCGCCCAGAGCCTTTTCTCCCAATAAGATAGCGGCTTCGTCCAAGTTAGGGGTCACCAAGGTGGCCAGGGGAAGCAGCCTCGACGTCATCGCAGAAATTGCGTCGGGAGAGAGCAGCGTGGCGCCACTGGTGGCGACCATGACTGGGTCGACGACGCTCGGGATGTTAGCTTCCCGGATAAAGTCGGCGACCGCGGCCACAATTTCTACGTCCAAAAGCATCCCGGTCTTTAAGGCCTTAGGCTTAAAATATTTATAAATTTGGAAGCACTGCTCCGTGACGAAGGCCGCCGGGGTGGCTTGCACTCCAGCTACGCCGGAAGGGTTTTGAGCGGTGAGGCAGGTGATGGCGGTCGTCCCGAAAACCCCGTGCGCCGAAAAAGTTAGCAGATCTGCCTGGATGCCCGCGCCGGCCCCGCTATCCGATCCGGCAATCGTCAAGGCGACGGGCAGGTCTGGCATGGGTTTTAAGTCAGGCATGTCGGGGGAGTTCTCGGAAATACTTTACGTATTATCTCCATTAATTCCTTGCTCGCAAGTGCTTAACAGGTTGCTTTTGAATGACTCAAAACTTTGAAATCCGCGCGGCGCATGACTCCACTCGTTTCCCTTTCACCTGATGCCGCGTTGGCCTTGGAGCGACTCGTTGTGGGTCGGGAGTGCAACGGATTTGATCGTCTGCCGCCGAGTCGCAAGGCCCACGCTTACGCAGAATTAATCAAGCTCGGCCTGGTCTACGGTTCGGTGAAGGAAATCCCCGGGCAAGATTATCCCGAAGTGAGCGTCCAGCGCGTATCCTCGCGCGGTCGCCATAATAAGTTGAAAGTTCGGAAGGCTGCCAAGAGGGCTGGGCCCAAGGGTTGGAAAATCGCCACGGTCATCTTTGTTTTCGTCATCTTGATTCTTGGTTTTCTCAGTTGGATAAAATAGTTGGCGGGTCGTTCGCTACGCTGCCGCCGAAGCCGCTTTGTCCCTGTTTTTATTAAAAATAAAAAGGGCGTACCGGTAAAGGTACGCCCTTGTTCGTTCGCCGTACTCCGGCTTACTTAGTATTCTTGGCGGCGCGCTTCTCCTCGATCGCGGCCTGAGCAGCGGCGAGGCGGGCGACCGGCACCCGGTAAGGCGAGCAGGAGACGTAGTTCAAACCCACGCGGTGGCAGAACTTGACGGACTCGGGTTCGCCGCCGTGTTCGCCGCAGA
>JBAXRS010000107.1:0-3417 GCA_037131085.1 Verrucomicrobiota bacterium
TAAAACATCCAAAATGACATCAGACTATGAGCAACCCTTTGCACCCCGAGCCCACCTCGATGATACGCCGTCAGCGTAAAATCGAAGGGAGTTCTGCCATCCTCCTACCCTTCCATGCGAACGGCGATATCGACTGGGCGGGCTTTACTGCACATGTACGCCGTACCGTCGCCGCCGGGCTAGCTCCGGCCGTCAACATGGATACCGGTTATGGCAATCTCATCGATGACTCGATCCGCCGGCGCGCCCTACAAATCACCCAAACGGAAACGGCCGGTAAATGGTATGTCGCGGGCGCCTTCGTGCTTGATAAGCCTGGGGATGCCTTTGACCTCGGCGCTTACGCTCGTCAGATGGAGATGATTCAGCATCACGGCGGCACGCCAGTCATCTTCCAAAGCTACGGACTGACCTCTCAGACAGATGATAAAATCGTGGAAGCCTATGCCGCGATCGGACGTCACGCCCCTCGTTTTGTCGGCTTCGAACTCGGACAGATGTTCGCCCCCTTTGGAAAGATCTATTCCTTGGACGTCTATCGGGGACTCATGGGCGTAAAACAATGCATCGGCGCGAAGCATTCCTCGTTACGACGTGACCTGGAGTGGGAGAGATTGGCGCTGCGTGATCAGACGCGTCCGGATTTCCGAGTATACACTGGTAACGACCTCGCCATCGACATGGTCATGTATGGTAGCGATTACTTACTCGGACTAAGCACGTTCGCCCCCGAGGCGTTTGCTCTCCGGGATAAGGCCTGGGAAAAAGGCGCTGCATCGTTTTACGAAATCAATGACCTTTTGCAGTATCTCGGCTTCCTCGCCTTCCGCCCGCCCGTTCCCGCCTACAAACATTCCGCCGCCATGTTCCTGAAGCTCCGCGGATGGCTGGAATGCGATGACACCCATCCGCTTTCGGCCAACCGCCCGGATTCTGACCGCGAAATCCTGGCGGATATCGCCAAACGCATCGCCGCTCTAAGCTAAACCTATGTCCGAACCTTTCAAACTCACCCGCGTCGCGTCGCTTAAGACCGTCGCGGATTTCCGCGCCCATTGCGCTTCCATCGGGATCGAACTGCCGATTGAAGATACCATCGAAGCCGGAGCAGGCAACCCCCTCTCTCAGCCTATCTCTCAGAATAAAATCAATGGGAAGACCATCGGTAACCGCATCGCAATTCATCCCATGGAAGGTTGGGATGGGACGACTACCGGGGGCATCTCCGAAGAAATGAAACGCCGCTGGCAGCGCTTCGGCGCCAGCGGGGCCAAACTTATCTGCGGAGCGGAGGCCATGGCCGTGCGCGCCGACGGTCGTGCCAATATGAACCAACTCATCATCAACGAGAAGAACCAGGCCGGCATCACCGAACTCGTCGGCATCCTCAAAGCCGAACACCTCGCCCGCTGGGGCTCGACAGATGATCTGGTCATCGGCTTTCAGCTCACGCACTCAGGACGCTTCTGTCGACCGAATGATAAGAAACGCTGGGAATCGCGCATCGCCTACCGTCACCCGATCTTAGACAAGAAGTTTAACGTCACTTCCGACGATCAGGTCCTTACCGATGCCGATGTCGAAGAACTGATCCGTTGTTATGTCAAGGCCGCCCGAGTGGCCCGGGAATGCGGTGCCGACTTCGTGGACATCAAGCACTGTCACGGCTATCTGCTGCATGAATTCCTCAGCGCCCACACCCGACCTGGCAAGTTCGGGGGCTCCTTCGAAAACCGGACTCGCATCCTGCGCGACATCATCGCCGGCATCCGGGCCGAAGGTAATCCCATTGATATCGGGGTGCGCCTCAGCCTCTTCGATTTCGTGCCTTTTCGTCCGGACCCGGCGCTTTCCGTTTCTGGGCGACTCGGCCCCGGCATCCCCGAAGAGTATGCGCATCTCCTTCCCTACCGTTTCGCCTTTGGGGCGAACCCGGAAAAACCCACGCAACCCGACCTGTCCGAAACCTTTCAATTCGTGAACATGTTAGGCGAACTTGGGGTTAAGATCCTGAACACCTCCGCGGGCTCGCCCTATTATAATCCGCACATTCAACGCCCGGCGGCCTACCCGCCGAGCGACGGTTATCAGGCCGCGCACGACCCTTTGATCGATTTGGCCCGTCAAGTGGATGCCGTTCGTCAGGTGAGATCCCGGGCGCCCAGCAGCCTAATCATCGTCAGCTCTGGCCTGAGTTATATCCAAGAATACTTACCGCACCTTGCCCAATTCATTCTACGCAACAAGTGGAGCGATGCCATCGGCGTTGGTCGCGCCGTACTCAGCTACCCTGCCATGCTGGCGGACGCCGCGAAGAACGGCGCGATGGAGAACAAGTTCATCTGCCGCACCTTCAGCGACTGCACGACCGCACCGCGTAACGGCCTCATCTCCGGGTGTTACCCGTTAGACAAATTTTATACCGCCAAACCCGAATTTCAGCAGCTCAAGGAGATCAAGAAAAACGTCGGAGCCTGAATGATCACGGACGCTCGAAGATGAGTAAGTGCTGCCAAGGTAGGTCGGGCTTGTTCACCACGAACTTGAAGCCGGCGGCTTCGAATTCCTTACGTGCTTGGGCCTCGGTCATCTTGTGATGGGGCTTAATGGGGACTTGCGGATCTTCGGCCCGGTATTCCAGGAGATAGATGCGCCCCTTCGAGCGCAGGGCGCGACGCAAGGAGGCCAGCATTTCGATCGGGTGGTCGAATTCGTGATAAGCATCGACCATCAAGGCGGCGTCAAGAGAGCCGTCAGGCAGTTTGACGTCTTCGATGGTGCTCAGGTGAGGCTGCACATTCTTTATGCCCAGCTTGAGGGATTCCTTCGTCAAAAAATCAATCATCTCGGGCTGGATATCGACCGCGACAACCCTTCCGCGCGGAAGCTGCCGGGCGATTCGGAAAGAATAATAGCCCGACCCGGCGCCGATGTCCGCGATGACGGCGTCTGGCGCCAGCTCCAAGGCGGCAATTGCCTTGGAAGGGGCCTCTTCTTTCTCGCGATCGGAGCGTTCGAGCCAGCCGATACCCGGATGGCCCATCACCTGGGCGATTTCGCGACCTTGATAGACCTTACCGATGCCATCGGGAGAAGGCGGACAGACCTCGTAGCCTAGCTTAGCAGCTGGCAAATCGGGCGTGGCGGAAACCGGTCTAGTCCAAAAATAGAGACCGAAAGCCATGCTCAACAACATGACCGAAGAAATCAGTGGATGACGGCGGAGCATCTGGAGAGATTTACGTCAAAACCGACAAGGGGCAAGACTCCCGATGGATTCACTTCAATTAGACACAAAAAAGGGCCGAACAAAGTTCAGCCCTTTAAAAGGAAAAGTATGGGTAATTACTTCTTCGCTGGGGCGTTGCACTTTTCGCAGACCTTGCCGTCAGCCGCAGCCTTGACGCAGCAAGGATG
>JBAXRS010000108.1:0-3412 GCA_037131085.1 Verrucomicrobiota bacterium
TCCGGCCAGACCGCGCCTTCGGCAATCCAACGCTTCAGCGTATCGACCTCGGCGGCACTGAGTCGTTCGCCCTTTGGGGGCATGCGCGTGTCGCGGTCAGCCGTCGTCACGAACTTCAGGAGCGGGCTCTCGGCGGCCTTGCCTGGGAGGATGTTTGGGGCATGGCTTTCGCCTCCATGCAGGGCGACCTCGCGGTCATCCAGTCGGAACTCGCTCTTCTGCTTCTTCGGCCCGTGGCATTCCACGCAATGCTTCTCGAAGATTGGCTTCACCTCCGACTCAAACGAGACGGCGGCGCTAAGTTCAGCTGTGCCGAGCAAGGCTAGGCAAGCCACGCTCGCAAACTGGCTGAACGATGTGCTTGGGGTGAACACAGTAATTAGGTAAGCCGAGCCAGGGGATAGTTCCACCCCTTATTGCCTGAACTTCAATTAACCCGGCTGAGATCTACCTCAGCTTAATGGGTGAACGGTCTGACTCTGTGCCTCCTGTTTTGGGTGGGCTCGGAATCGCGTCACGATATGGACAAAATCTGGGGAGCGCCTCACCGGGCTTTCAAGAAAGTTGCACTAATTTCTGTAGGTTTGGACCAAATCTTAACTTGAGTAGCGGCACTTTGCACCGTGAGAATCATAAATACTCAAAACCGTATGAAGCCGTTCTCGCCTTTGGGTTATGCCCGAATCCTTTGCCTGCTTGCCCTGGTCGGCGTCAGTTTCTTCGGTTCGGTTCAAGCCGCGCCGCCGCCCGGCGCCTTCGGGGTGTGGGATCGTGGTTCGTCGTTCGACCCCAAGGATTATCCTTTCCTGAAAGGTTTGGCTTTTAATCAAAGATGGGCGGATTTGGAAAAGCAGCCGGGTGTTTTTGACTGGAGTGCTTTAGACGACGCCATGGGCACGGCGGCCAAGAGAGGTCAGTACATCTACCTTTCCTTGAATGTGGGTCCGGATTCTCCGGATTGGATCTATGGTCAGGGAGTTCCTCGCGTAGAGTGTAAAGACCAGAAGTTCGATGCTTGGCCTGCTTACCCTTTTTATCCTTCAAAGGAGTATAAGGCTCTCTTGGAGAGGCTGGTCGCCGCATTCGGCAAGCGCATCCGCAGCTATCCTGTCGAGAAGCAGGCGCGGATCGCGTTCATCCAGGTCAAGACCGGGTGTACGGGTGACGAATGTGCTTACAAAGGTAGCGTCATCGAGAAGAAGTACGATTTGCCTACGAAATCCTCCGCGTGGCGGGAGTTCCGGTTATGGCAGTTCGGTTTATTTACGAAGACCTTTCAGGGTGTGCCTAATCAGCCTCGCATCGCCCTCATGTTCAATAACGTGACGTCGGACGATGATGAGAGTGGCGGCAAGGGATTTGACGAAGAGTGGAAGTGGGTGACGGAAAACGTCACAGGGGGTATCGCCATCAAACTTGCCGGTAGCGCGCGCGGGCATCACCTGAGCGGTGAGCGGACTATGATCGAGGCTTGGCAACATCGCTTGATCGCCTCGGAAGCCGCGCCTTTGTTCGCCCGATCGGAAATGGACCAGACTTGGCAGCGCGCCATGTTCGCCAAGAATCTACCGATGAGCTTCTACTGGGGCGCCCTGACTGGTCTACAGAACGGCCAGAGCGTCTGGGACATCACCTCTGGGGCTCTCGAGTCCAGCAAGGAGATGGGGTTCGATTACTCCTTTTATTTCTTCAACCGCTACGCCGGCCAGATTGATCCTCGGACGGCCACGGACGCCTTTTGCGCCCTCCACAAGGGGTTGGATGCCGCCGATACCAAGACTTATCCGGAGGCGAAGTTCGGAAAGGCCTCGCACAAAAATACCGAGCGCATGGAGAAGATCATCGCCCCCTATGCCAAGTATGGCGCGGCCGTAGATGATAAGAACGGGCTGACTCTTGGGCAGGTGCGGCAACGCGACACGCAGACCGGATTCAACGACGTAGGCTGGGACATCTGGCCGGACAACTACGGGCGCTTCCTTTATCAGATCGACGCCGATGCAACTTCGATTCCGCTCTGGCGCGTAGGCGGCCCGATCACCAACAAGTCTCCCATCTATTCCCGGTTCGCTCGTGGCTTCGAGCATGCCACCGGCAAGGACGCCCTTTATTTCAAGCTGCACGAAGGCTTCTCTCAGGGCGCCGAAGCAAAGGTCATGACGATGACCGTCGTCTGGTATGATGCGACGGCAGGCTCGACTTGGAAGCTGGATTACGATGCGGGTAAGCCATCCATGAAGACGGCTCTGACGGTCACAGGCAAAGGCGACAAACAGTGGCACCACGAGACCGTCACGGTAACGGACGCGGTGCTGCGTCAGGGTGGTGCCAAGGGGTCGGATTTCGCCCTCGTGAACACGGATGCCGCCGACGATATCTTCAGCCTCATTGAGGTTCATCGGGGCAAATTGGAGTCGCCGGCATTACTGCCGCCGACCGATTTCAAGGTGTTTGATAAGGCGCCGAAGCCTCCCAAAGCGGATAAACCGACCAAGGAGAAGAAAAAGAAGTAAACGGTCCCGGCGTCAGCCCGGGACAGTCGCGGAAAATGGCAGTGATTCGCTGTCGATTTCTATGTCTTGTCATCCTTACCGTTTACCTTGCATTTCTCGGGCGGGCGTGAGCTTCACTTGGCCTTCGCGGTGTTCCCGACGAATTCCTCGAGGGTCAGGCTGCCGTCTTGATCGGCGTCGCGGGCCTCGAAGCGTTCCTTGGCGACTTTTTTGTCCGGCATGCTGTCTTGGAATTCTTCGTAGGTGATTTTTCCGTCATGATCGGCGTCGCGTTCCTTGAAGCGAGCGACCTTTGGATCGGGATCGTTAGGCTTCGCGGGGGCGACCTTCGGCGCTGCCGAGGCCGCTTTCTTGGCGGCCTTACCTTTCTTGACGCCATCGGCGTTCTCGCCGGTTTCGCCGCCGAAAGGTTGGGTCTGTTTCACGAAGTATTCGTCGCGCGGGCCTTGATGGGCGGCGATGAGGGCTTTGAATTTAGTATGAGCGACTTTGGCTTCGGCGGAAAGGTCGGTTTCCTTGAGGGGTGACTTCTCGCGGTCGTCCGCGACGGTGTCGAAGAAACGTCCATCGGCGTACAACTTGTAATGGGCGTCGTGCGCGAACTCGTATTTGGCCGAGGCGCCGCCGCTGGGGTTATACCAGACGTAGAGGGCGTCCTTCGGGTTACCCTTTTCGCCGCGGAGCTGGGGGAGGAAGCTGCGCCCGTCGACCTTGAGGTCAGCCGGGATAGCGACCTGGGCGGCTTCGCAGATGGTTGGGAGCATGTCGACGGCTTCAATCATGTCGGCGCAGACCTTGCCGGAGGCCAGCTGGCCAGGCCAATTGGCGATACCCGGGACGTGGGTACCCCAGATGAGGCTGGACCCCTTGCCGCCGGTGACGTCACGTCCTTTGAAGCG
>JBAXRS010000109.1:0-3309 GCA_037131085.1 Verrucomicrobiota bacterium
CGCGAGACCGGACTCGACTCGGTGATGATTGGGCTCTTCACGCCTGACTCTAATCTACATGCGCCGGACGAGAATTTTGAAATCCAGATGGCCGAGCGTGCCACCAACGCTTACGAGATGATTCTCGAGCGGCTGGCGGGAACGTCTCGCCGCTGAAATTCTTCGTTAAAAAGGGCAAATTAGGCCTTTTTTGGTCGGTTGGTGCGTGCTTTTCCCTTTCGTAAACCCGAAGAAGTCCTAAACCTTAAGGGCTTAACCATGGCCGTCTTCCGCAAACGTACTCACACGCCGACTCCGAAGAAAAAGGATATCCCGGCCGGTCTCTGGACCAAGTGTCCCCTCGATGGCGAGATGGTCTACACCAAGGACTTGGAGGCGAATTGGAATGTCTTTCCGGTCAGCGGCTACCACGAGCGCCTCTCCACCAAACGCCGCATCGCTTTGTTGATCGATGAGGGCAGTTGGAAGGAAACCGACTCCAAACTGACCTCAAAAGATCCGCTCAAATTTACGGCTGGAGGCTCGTACCCCGAGCGCTTGGTGCAGCACCAGAAGAAATCCGGCCTGCGCGATTCCGTGGTCTGCGGTCATGGTCTGATGGACGGCCTGCCGGTCTCGCTCGCCATCATGGACTTCTCTTTCATGGGCGCCTCGATGGGCTCAGTGGCCGGCGAAAAAGTCACCCGCGCCATCGAACGCGCAATTAAGATGAAGTGCCCCTGCGTCGTGGTCTGCGCCTCGGGCGGAGCTCGCATGCAGGAAGGCATTCTTTCTTTGATGCAGATGGCTAAGACCAGTGCGGCGCTCGCTAAATTACGCACCGCTGGCCTGCCTTATATCGCTGTCCTGACCAATCCGACGATGGCCGGTGTCATGGCAAGTTACGCCACATTGGGCGACGTAATCGTGGCCGAGCCTGGCGCTCTCATCGGTTTCGCCGGTGCCCGCGTGATTAAGGAGACCACCAATCAGGACCTACCCGAAGGTTTCCAGTCCTCCGAATTTCTCCTTAAGCGCGGCTTGATCGATATGATCGTGCACCGCAAGGAAATGAAAGCCAAACTGGCAAGCCTCCTGCGCGCCTTGGCGCACCGCAAGGTGAAGGTCAAATCCGTCAAGCGCCGCGCGGCCTAAGTAGGCGCTGCGGAGATGGAACTCGCCGACACGCTCCACTGGTTGACGAGTCTACGTAACCTGGGTTCGCGCCTCGGTGTAGATCGTATGCGGATGTTGGCAGTGCGCCTGGCGCAGCCCGAATCCTGCGCGCCTATTTTTCATGTCGCCGGCACGAACGGCAAAGGCTCGACGTGCGCGATGATTGAAGCGATTCAGCGGGCACAAGGACGCCGGACGGGACTTTATACGAGCCCGCACCTGATGGAAATCGGCGAGCGCGTTCAAGTCGACCGACGGCCAGCGACGAATGAGCGCATCGGCGAACTGGCTGAGCAGTTGCGGCCGCATTACGACGCGATTGCCCAAGAGGACAAGGCCATGGCGCCGACGTTCTTCGAGCTGATCACCGCGATTGCGCTCTTGGAATTCAGGGAGCAGCACGTCGACGTGATGATCCTGGAAACCGGTCTCGGTGGTCGATTGGATGCTACGAACATCTGCCAGCCCGAAGTTTGTGTCATCACTTCCATTGGCCTGGACCACCAAGAATATCTGGGAGCCACGTTAGCCGCGATCGCCGGCGAGAAGGCCGGAATCATTAAAGCCGGAGTTCCGTGCGTAGTCGGCAAGGTGCCGCCCGAAGCCGAAGCGGTAATCGTCGCGCGCGCTCAAGAAATCGGTGCTCCACTTTATTTTGTCCGCGATTGTTTCCAGGACGGATTACCGCTGACTAATCTTGAAGGAGAGCACCAGCGCTGGAATGCGGGCGCTGCTTTACTTGCCAGCGAACTTGCGACCCGACTGCCGATCGATCAGGCCGTGGCTCAGGCGGCGCTGCTTAACGTCACCTGGGCGGGGCGTTGGGAAGAGCTCGTGCTGGGCGATGGTCGCAAGATGATCATCGACGGTTCGCACAATGAAGAGGGCGTGCGGATCGTGGAGCCGCTCCTGGCACAGTTAAGCGCGCCGACGATTATCGTCGGGGCGCTGGGCGCGCATCGGGCCCGGCCCTTGATCGAAGCGGCCGCTCGTCATGCGGCTCTTCTTATTTTAGTCCGGCCAGATAATGAAAGGGCTTGTTCGGTGGCTGAACTCAAGACACTCGTGCCCCCGTCATTCAAAGGCGAGGTGCGGACGGCCTTGGTCGCCGATTTATTTCCGACGGCTGGGCAGTGCGCTGCGCCCGGTGATCCGTTGGTGGTCTTGGGCTCGCTTTACTTGGTCGGCGAAGTCTTGGCTCGGTTGCAGGGAAGGGCTTTGCCCGACGCGGAGCTGCAGGATCGCTTACTAACCGCCAAAAAGAACGTACCTAAGGTGAATCCAGCGGAGTTGCCTAACTGGCTCATCGCCGAAGACGACGACTACATGGTTTTTGATAAACCCGGCTGGTTGGTATGCCACCCGTCGAAGGACGGACCCTGGTCCTCGTTGGTCGGCGCCGTGAAAGAATGGAAGCAATCCGAAGTGTCTTACCTCATCAGTCGACTGGACCGGGAGACGAGCGGCATCATCCTCATCGCCAAGCATCGGGAGGCCGCTTCGGCAGCGCAGACGGCGATGGAACAGCGACTAGTTTCCAAAACTTATTATGCCTTATTAAAGGGCATCTTGCCGGCGCCCATCTTGGTTGATCAGCCTTTAGGTCCGGATGAGACCAGCGCTGTCGTCGTAAAAACGGCCGTCCGCGAAGGGCCAGGGACTTCGCCCTCGGCGACTTTCTTTGAACCAATTCTGACTGGTAGCGGATTTACTTTGGCGCGCGTGCAGCCGCACACCGGACGGAAGCACCAGATTCGGGCGCATGCGCAATGGCTGGGCGTCCCGGTGGTGGGCGATAAACTTTACGGCGGCGATGAATCGCTTTACTTGGAATTCGCCGAGTTTGGCTGGACGGAGCGCCATGCCGCTAAATTGGAAATGGGTCGCCAGGCTCTCCATGCGGCCCAGCTGGATTTTCGTTCGCCGAAATTGACGCGGATTTTTAAAGCTCCGTTGGCGCCAGACATGCGGGCCTTCGTCTTGCAGAAGATGGGGTTCAGCGCTGAGCAGTTGGATGAAGCACTGGGAAGCTAGAGGCCCAGAGGCTCGGAGGCTCAGAACGATACAACATTAGTTGACCCGTTGAATAGTTGGCCAGACCGTTGCACCGTTAGTTAATCCGTTGACCAGTGGGCCAGTTGACTAGGGAGGCAA
>JBAXRS010000110.1:0-3252 GCA_037131085.1 Verrucomicrobiota bacterium
GGCCGCGAGCGCGGCGACTTCGGAGCCGTCGCCCTTGGCCTGGATGACGCCGTCCACCTTCATAACATCGGTACAGAATTTCAGCCGTTCGGCATTCATGTCCATCACCACGCACTTCGCGCCGGAGACCTTGACGAACTCGACGGCCGAGAGGCCAATCGGACCGGCGCCGATGACGAGGACCGTCTCGCCAGCCTTGGGGGCGGCACGGTCGACGGCATGACAGCCGATGGCGAGCGTCTCGACGAGCGCGAGCTGATCATAGCTCAGCTTAGTCGAAACGTGCAGCTTGCGGGCCGGCAGGAGGAATTTTTCCGCCATACCGCCGTCGCACATCACGCCCAGTGTCAGGTGTTTTTCGCAACAATTCGTGAAACCACGGCGGCAACTGTAACAGGTCTGACAGTTGATATAGGGCTCGACTGAACAATGGTCGCCAGACTTGACGTTCGTAACGCCCGGACCGACGGCCAGGACTTCGACTCCTAACTCATGGCCAGGAATGCGGGGGTAGGAATAGAACGGCATCTTGCCGAGATAGCCACCGTAGTCCGTACCACAGATCCCAATGCGATGCACGCGAACCACGGCTTCACCGGCCGCGGGCGCGGGCGGCTCTGGAATATCCAAGAGCACGAATTGCTGCGGCTGATCAAGACGGATGGCTTTCATCTCTTAATTATTTTCCTTCAACCCTTCGAGGTGTCCACGGTTATGGACCGGAGCGAAGATTGCGAGAACCTCGGCCATCAGGGCGCGATCAATCGGCTCGGCGGCCCACTTCGCCCAGTTCCGGATGTTCACGGGATTGGCGCTGCCGGAAACGGTCGTGGCGATGTCCGGATGATCGATCGAGAATTGCAGGGCCAGCTTGGCGATATCAACCCCCCGGGCGGCGCAAAGGGCGGCGGCGGCGCGGGCGGCGGCCTTGACCTCTTCGGGCTCTTTCAACCAGGCCGGCAGCGGTGCGTTCGTGAGTAGACGGGCGCTAAACGGACCGGCGTTCATCACACCGATGCCTTTAGCCTTGAGATACGGCACCGTCTCATCGGCGAAGCGGGTATTCTGGAGCGTGTATTGATTATAGCTCAGCACACAATCGACGTCCGTCTGGTCGCAGATGAATTTAAAAATCTTCTGCGGGTAGCCGCTGAAGCCGAACGCCCGGATTTTGCCGGCCTGTTTAGCTTGGCGGAGCGCGGGGATCGTCTCATCGACAATCTGTTGCATCGGCACGAATTCGATATCGTGGCAAAGGGCGATATCCAGGTGATCGGTACCGAGGCGGTGGAGGGAGACATCGATGCTCTCCGCGACGCGCTTGGCGGAGAAGTCGAAGTGCGGTAGGTCATAGCGACCGACCTTGGTGCAGAGCGTGTAGCTATCACGAGGTACGCCCCGTAAGGCGATTCCGAGAAGCACTTCAGACATACCCCGACCGTAGAAAGGCGACGTGTCGATGAAGTTGAGGCCACAATCGAGGGCGACTTGGACCGACTTCAAGGCTTCGTCGAGCGCGACGCTGCGGAATTCCTGGCCGAGCGACGAAGCGCCAAAGCTGAGGATGGGGAGATTGATCCCGGTCTTACCGAGGGGGCGGGTTTTCATCGGAAAATAATTAGGCTTGGCGACAGCCGATGGTCAGCAGCAAGTTACCCCAGAGGGCTTGATCGCCGGTTTGAATCGTCAGCACATGGTCCGGTGATTCGACGGCTTTATAAAAATCCCACTTAAGGATGGGCTGCAACTGCAGGAGAGAGCCGGACTGACTAATGACCTCGCGATACTCTTTCCAGATCGGAGGCTCACCGAGCTGAGCGTAAGGATCGTCTGCCGGAATACCCATCGTGTTGATTACGTCGATGGGTACGGCGCTCAAAATCGCCTTCAAGGCTTGGGCGACGGTAATCACGCCGGGAGAAAGATTCATGCTCACCACCTCGGCGTGGGGACCCTTTTTATTCCAGGCCGGGTAATTGCCATCGGCGATGAGGATTGTGGAGTGATGACCAGCCCGGCCAAGGATTTCGTTAATCTTAGGGTGGATAAGGTGGTGCTTGAGCATAGATTTAGCGGGGAAGAAGTTGGCGGATGGCGCGAATGGTCTGAGCGGCGGCGGCCTCCGTATCGGGTAACGGCAGAATCTCGCCCGAAAGATAACCCTTATAACCTATCTCCTGTAAGGCTGTGACGACCGCGGCGGCATCCGTGTGGCCAAACCCGATGGCCCGACGATTACTGTCGGCGAAATGAACATGCCCGACGCTCTGCCCGCAGGCCTTGAGAGTCTCCGCATTAGAGGTCTCTTCGATATTCATGTGGAAGAGATCGCAGAGCAGCTTGACGTTATCGGTAGAGAGATTTTCGAGGAACTGCGCGGCGTCCATCTGCCGGTTAAGCAAGTTGGTCTCATAGCGATTCAGCGCCTCATAAAGCAGCGGGACGCCATACTGCTTGGCATGGGCTCCCAAATCTTCGAGAGCTTCGGCGAGCCAGGCCAGGGCTTGCTCGCGCGAAACTTCGCCTTCGGCCTTCCCTTGCATGGAGCCGATGATTGCAGGGGCTTTGAATTCTCCCGCTAAATCGATGATGGACCGGATGAACTCACGCGCCTGTTGGCGAATAACGGCATCCGGGTGGGTTAAGTGCCAGCGGTGGATGAGCCAGCCGCCGCCGGTGCCGAAAGCAGCGACCGCGAGGCCGTGCTTGGCGAGCAAGGCCCGAAGAGCGACGCGATCGATGGCGGCGGCCGAGGGCGGAAAAATCTCCACCGCATCAAACCCCAACCGGGCCGCATCGGCGCAGGCAGATTCCAGACCTTGCCAATAAACAAATGGCCCACCCTTCGCTTGGGCGACGAGTGAAACCGTGATGGCAGACTTAATCACAAACAAACTCTGTCCCCTCGGTGAAGTGGGGGCAAGTTCGGCTTAAATGACTTTTAATGAAATCGGGTGATTATTCCGACAGACCAGGCGTGTTGCGTCCCTTGACCAAGCGCTGCACGAGAGCAAAACGCAGAATTTGCTCCATCTTCGCGATTTCGACCGGGTCGATATCCTTCTGACCGCGGGCGGCTTCGACGGCCTCACGGGCGCGAGCTTCGGCGGTTTCGACGGATTTCAGATCGATCTTGGCTTCGTCGATCGCCGCTTCGGTGACGACGGAAACCTTATTCGAGACGACACGGACAAAGCCTTGGTCGACGGCAAGGCGGCTGACCTTGCCGTCCAGCGTCACGATAATCTCGCC
>JBAXRS010000111.1:0-3246 GCA_037131085.1 Verrucomicrobiota bacterium
GAGGCTTTGGGTTGCGAGCTTGCTCAGGTTCGGAGTGACGTTCGCTACTTTGCCGTCCAGAAAGTCCATGACCTCATTGCCGAGGTCATCGGCGGTGATGAGCAGGATGTTGAGCGGAGGTTCCGCGGCGCGAAGCGACGCGAGCGACGACAGGAGCAAGGCGGCCAGGAGGGCGGATGCGATTTTCATCGTAAGGTGGGCGTTCGGTAGGGGCCTGAGGATTACTGTGTCATCGGTGGGCGATACCAGTCCTTGAAGTTCCGCTTGGCGTCCAGGGCTTCGTTGGTCTTTTCAGGTTTCTCGACACGGACGGCCGTATCTTTGGGGTCGAACAGCGCCCAGTTGTCGGTACGGAACGGCGAGGCGGGGAGTCCTTCCTTGTTGTAGAGCAGGTTGCCTTGCGAAGGGTTCATGGCCCAGGCGTAGCGGACGGCGAGCGGAGCGGCTACAGACTTCGATGAGGCGATGATCGTGTTGCCGACGATTGCGGTTTCGGCCCAATACCATTTCTTGTCGGCACCGGCGATGGCGAAGGAACTGAGTTTGCCGGGCTTGGCGGGCATCATGCCGCTCCCGGTGCTGTCAAAGTTTAAGACAATCTTATTGCCTTCGATTTTTTGGTTCAGGTAACGCGGGCCGCTGGCGACGATGTCTTTGCCATAGACTTCCTTGAGCGCGAGATAGGCGTGGCGGATGCCGATGGGCTTCTTGTTCTGGGGGTGCAGGGCGACCGGGTCGCCGCAATCAATGCCGACTGCCATGCCGGTGTGAGGCATCTCAATGCTGACGAGTCGCATTGCTTCGCGGTTGACCGACCAGGTGGCCTCGACGCCCTCGACGGGTTGCGTCTGCGGCGGCTCCCAACTGGGCAACTGCGTGAAGAAGAAGGGGAAGTCTTTTGCCACGTTGCCGCCGGAGAGTTCGTGCCATGACGAGCGATAGTAGCTGATGAGTCGCTTCAGTTGCTCGCCATAAGCAACGGCTTGCGGCACGGTCTTAGAATTGCGCTCGCCCTGATACCAGATGGCACCTTTGATCCCATAAGGCCGGATGGGATAGATCATGGCGTTGAAGATGTTGGCCGGATACTGATTTCCCATGTCGGCGGGCTTCTTGATGTAGGGGGGCTTAAGCTCCCTGTTTTTGCTTTTCATCGTCTCCCCCGCCGCCACTTGCTTATTGTAATCCGTCATCTCTTGGTTGAAAGCCGCGAGAGATTTTTCCCGGCTTTCGCCCTTGCCATCCAATTGCCGCTTTGCGCTTTTGTCCATGTCGGCTTTCTGCTCCTTCGATTGTGCGATGTCCTGCTGCACCTCCCACGGCATCCATCCTTCAATCGGCGTGCCCGCGTAAGCCTCCTGAATAATCCCGACGGGCACGTTGAGGGCGAGGTGGAGTTTCTTGCCAAAGTTATACGCCACGACGGAAGTCTCAGCGGCGGACTCTGGATTGCAGGTCTTCCATTGCCCCATAAGATCTCGCTTCTCTTTCAACGGTTCATGCCAGTGTTCGCGGCCGGATTTGAAGATACGGTAGTTCGGCAGGTTGACATTCGCCTCCAGCTCCGCCTCGGCGGAATTGCCCGTGGACCAGCCCATGTTGGACTGCCCGGCGCAGAGCCACACTTCGCCAATTGCGACGTCCTTGATCTCAATGGTCTTCGAGCCGGTGATTTTCAGTGAATGCCCAGTCCCGAACGCAGGTGTATCCAAGAGGACCTTCCACCCGCCGTCCGCATTGGCTTGCGCCGAGGCCGAGGCACCCCAACTCGCCGTGACGGTGATCTGTTCTTTCGGGTCGGCCCATCCCCAGATCGTGTTCTTCATGTTCTGCTGCAAAATCATGTGGTCGCCAAATAGGCTCGGCAGGCGAAGGCCCGTCTTGACCGGCACAGAGGCAACGGGAGTGGCTTTGCCTTTTGGCGTGGCTTCCGCTGCCTTGCGTCCGGCCTGTCTTTTGGAGGCTTTCTCATCCTCCGCCTTCGCCATGTAGGACAAAGGCAAGAGAAGGATCAGCGTGAGTGTGAATAGTTTTTTCATTATTTTGGATTAAAGGGATGTCTTAGTAGTAGGGGTCAGCGCGGGAAATGTCACAGCTGCGGGAGAAAAACGAAGTGAACCAGGCGATCACCTTATCGACTGTGGATCGGACACGTCCACGATGACGCGGATTTGCCCCAGGTCATTCTGGCTCCCCGGTGTCACTTGCCAGTCAAGTTTAAGGGTGCGACGGTCTAGGCTCAGCGAGAGATGGTCGCCGCTCCTCAGGGCGCGCTCCGCTCCGGGGGGGTAAGCGAAACGTTTTTTGCCGAGTGCCTGATCGCTGGCCGCGAGTTGCTCTCCGTCGGCGATAATCGCGACAATCGGCCGGTCAAAGCTCACTTCGCCGACGAATCGCTTCGGTCCTTCCTGGCCCGCTGCTTTCGTCTGCGGCGGATGGTATTGGAGAAGATAGGTGTTCACGCGGCGTTTTTCCGGCTGCATGACAGCTTTTTGACCAAGGATTGCTTCGGGACCGTAATCGCCGGGCTCGGTGACGCTCACGGCGTAATCCGTCCTTAGCTTGGTCGCGAAACGTTCCGGAAAGATCACGATGTTTTCGCTGTCGGTCACATCGGCCGGATTGAGGTTGGGTTGCGGGTAGCCGAAGCGAATCCGCCCGCCGGTGTTCACGATTCCGAATAGGACCGGCCAGCCGCGGAATGAGTGCGTCCGAATTTTCCGCGGAATCAAGTTGGGTGAGTTTGCGTCAAGAGACACTTCATCGCCTTCGTCGATGACTTTCTCTTCTTGGCTGGCGAGCGAGGTTACGGCGACCTTTCCTTCGAAGACCGCCACATCCGTTGCGCCGTTGAGCCCGACGAAAACACCGAAGGTCGTACCGAGATCGACGACCTTGGCTCGCTCAGTGTGGACCTGGAATCCAACGCCATCGGTGGGGACGTTGGCGGTCAGCTTTCCTTTGTGCAGACGGGTTTCCCCGGGGCCGAGGATTTCCAGGTCAGCGGGGCCTTCTAAGGTCAGGCGTACGCCTTTGGCGAAATCAATTCGGACCATGCCGGATTCGAGTCTCAGGTGGCCATTCCTGACCTCTTCTCCGACAACGAACAGCTTTTCACCCGCCCATCGGGCATCCACCTGATGCGCGATGGTAGCTAAAGGCTCGTCGGCTGGGTGCGTCGTCCAAGTTACGAATAATCCTAAAGCAATCGCGGCGGCGATCCCTGCCGCTGCCAGGACTGCCGGA
>JBAXRS010000112.1:0-3231 GCA_037131085.1 Verrucomicrobiota bacterium
CAGCACGCAGTGCTGCCCCTACCCAAACAAAAAGGGCGCCAATCGGCGCCCCTCTTAAATTACCCGGGCCTGCCCCTACCTCCTACTCTCCAGTCCTACCCTTACTTGGCCGGAATCTCGTTCAAGGTATACCATCCTTCGTTATGCCACAGTTCATCACCGGATTTACTTTTCACGCCTTCAGCAACGAGGTGATGGATATGTCCACGAACCAAGCCTTCGACGACGAGTTTTACTTTCAAACCATCAGCCGAAACAGTCGCTGATTTAATCTTGGGCTCGGTCTGGTCAACTTCGGGGCTACCATAGCTGGATTGGTAAATATAAGTGAAGGTATCCATGGTGTAGCTCGCGACGTCGGCGGCCGCGGCGGCGTCCACGGGTTGCGTGAAGGTGACTTCAAAGCCGTCATTCTTGGCCGAGATATCATGCATCTCGAACGGCACCTTGCCCTTGAAGCGCACGCGCTCAAAGGTAAACGGCTTCGAGCCGCGCGAACCCCAACCACGATTGGAACCACCGACGAAGAGCGTGCCGTCTTCCTGATCCATACGGACCGGGATCAAGCCCGCTTCGAAACCACCGAGGAAATGGAACACGGCGCCTTGATAGAGTCCGTTGACGAACTCAAGGTTGACGCGCTGGACCTGCGAAGCGGTCTGCTCGCCGATCATCATCTGGCTTTCCCACGGGCCGAACTTACCCTTAGACATATCGCACGCGATACCGGACGGCGAGTTGCCGACCTTGCCGTGCGGCAGGATCACCGACGGTGGCACGAACTCCGGATACTTCAGGCGTTCGGTGAGGATGCGCGAACCGCTGGTCGGCTCGGGCGGCGCAGGGAAGTTAGCGAGGGCGGCCGACTTGTTACCAGTGGGGTTGCCCTGGAAAGATCCAGGACGCAGCCACTTGAGGGAAGACGAGCCGTTCCAGACACCCTGATTGTCAGTGTAGAACATATCGCCTTGGGCGTTGGCGCCGATGCCACCCGGCGAACGGATACCTGAGGTGGTCGGGACAAACTTACCGTCGGGCGTGATGCGCGCGCACCAGCCGCGCCACGGGGCGTGGGCGTGGAACGAACCGGTCAGGCAGAGGACCATCCAGACGTCGCCGTTTTTATCCGGCTCGGAGCCAAAAGCATATTCATGATAGTCGCCGCTGACGCCCCACTTGGAGCTCACGGTATCGAAACTGTCCGCGCGGCCATCGCCGTCGCGGTCGGTCAGGCGCGTGAACTCCGGACGCTGCATCGCATACATCGAGCCTTCCTTCCAGAACATGCCGAGCGGCTCGTGCTGATTGGAAGCGAACTTGGTCCACTTAATCTTGGAGAGGTCGGCGGCATAGGCGCCTTCGGCGACCCAGATATCGCCGCGGCGGGTGCCGATGGCGACCTTCTTGCCGGGGAGCAGTGCGATCGATGAAACTTCGGTCACCTCGCCCGCGGGCGTGGGGATTTCGACACGTTCGTAGAATTCATCCTGCCGTGCTTCGGAGAGTTTGACGTCGACCGTCGCCGCCAGTTTCCCGGCTTTGGGTGCTTTGGCTGGAACGGCGGAAGCCGCGAGGGCAAATCCGGCGAGGGCGAGGATGAGGGAGAGTTTCTTCATATAATTAATTTCCGATTATAGGGTTAGCGAAAGGAGTAGCCCAGCACGGCGGTCTCGCCGGGCTTGAGGGTGAGCGTGAGGCTCTTGTCGTTGGCGTTGGTCTTCGGGGCTGGGCCGCTAACGGCGCGCACCAGCAGGCCGCCGGCGATTTCGGCGACACCGTCGGTCGGGCCGCTGACAGCGAGGTCGCGAGCGAGTACCACGACGATGGACTTGGCGCCAGTTACCTTGAGCGTGCGCGTGAGCGTGGCCTTTCCAGAATGTTCTTCCGGCAGCCAAGCGTCGCTGAGTGCAAAGCCTTCGCCCGCGGCGCGGAAGGTTGGGTTGCCAGCCTTGTCGAGGTCGTAGCCCTTGAACTCGGCCGCGACGTTGACCGCAGAGAACTTCCATTCCTTGTCATCCTTCTCCTTCTCGCGGACGTAGCGGACGATTTCGCCGGCGGCGCCTTCGAGCAAGACGCCCTGGCCGTCGGAAAGCTTGATGACATTCGTGCCAGCAGGCGGCTCGTTGCCGGCGCCACGGTCGGTCCAGTGGTGGCCACCATCCATGAATTTTCCATTCCAGAAGAGCTCGGCGGCGAGGTTATCGGCGCTGTAGGCGATGTTCAGTCCGTTCGGGAAACCGATGCCGATGGCCCGCGGGGTAATCTTGTCGATGAAGTTGCGGTAAATCGCGGCGACACCGTCCTTGGGCTGAATCGGGATGAAGACCTTCTCCTTGGCGGGCTTACCGGCCTTACCGCCCTTGGTCTTGGAGAGCCACTGGGTATCCTTGTCCTTCGGGCCCTTGTAAGCGAGAACGATCGCCGAGTTGGTCCCGAACTGGACGTATTCGACGCGCAACGGCGTCAGGCCCTTCTTGAGAATGACGGGTACTTCCTTGGCGCGCTTGCCGACGGGTCCGATGCCCTTCACTTCGGCGATACGTTCGCCGCCGACGTAGAGGGCGCCGAAATCGTCGCAGTCGAAGAGGAAGGTATACTTGCCGTCTTCCGGGGCGTCAAACTGCGCCGTCCAGACCATCGCGTAATATTCCTTCAGGCCGGACTGGGCCGGATCGATTACACCCACGTTAAAATCCTCCATCATCGCGGGCTTAAGCGTGGAGAAGTCAGGCATGACCTTCCATTCGCCCTTATACATCGTGCCGACAAGATTCTTGAGCGCGGTCTTCGCCGGCGGGAACGGATGGGCCTTGAGCAACTCTTCGGCGGTCCAGGGCGTAACGCGTTTCGCCGTAGCGGCACGCACGGCCTTGACCTCGTCGAGCGTGACGGCACCAGCGCCGCCCGCAAAGGTCTTGCGGACATAAGTCAGCGCGGCGGCGATCTTCTCGTCGCTGAGCACGGCGCCCTGCGGCGGCATGACGATGTTGTAGGTCTTGCCGGCGACGTCGACCGGACCTTCGAGGCCGTTGAGCACGATCTTGATCGAGCGCGCGGCCGGGCCCTTGGGCCAATCGCTGCCGACGAGGGGCGGCAAGCCGTTGAGCCCTTTGCCGTCCGGGCCGTGGCAAGCGACGCAGAGAGTATTGTAGACTTGGGCGCCGTCTTCGGCCGCCGTTACTAGGACAAGTGAAGCCAAAAGGGCAAAGAGCGACGAAGAGCGCATAGGGG
>JBAXRS010000113.1:0-3225 GCA_037131085.1 Verrucomicrobiota bacterium
CTTATTTCTTTTTCCCGCCGCTGAACCTGATGGGTTCCGCGCCCCAGTTATTGGTGGGCGGAAGAGTCCAAGGGTCGACGAAAGAACTGGCCGCCCAGTCTTCCCACTGTTTGGCCAGCAGGCCGGTGATCGCTTTATTAATGCCGGCGAGGTTGTGTTGTTCGGTTCGGTCTTCTTCGATGTTATAGAGTTCCCATTCGCCTTTGAATTTCATCACGGCTTTCCAGGGGCCGCTGCGGACGGCGCGATTGCCTTCGTGCTCCCAGAAGATTGGTTTAACGCGATGGAGTGGCTGGCCAAGGAAAGCAGGGCGAAGGCTGACACCTTCGGCGGGAAGGATGCGATGGTGGTTGAATTCCGAAGGGTAAGTGCTCCCGGTGACGTCCATCACGGTCGTCATGATATCGATTAAGTGACCCGGCTGATTTTCAATCTGTCCCATGCGGGCGGCCGGGATGCCGGCGGGCCAATGGGCGATGAAGGGAGAACTTACGCCCCCTTCGTGGGTAAAGTGCTTATAGCGGCGCAGCGGCGTATTATTTAAGGTAGCCCAGCTCATTCCAAGGAGCACATGGGAGTCTGGGCTGCCGATGACTTCTCCTTGCGTGACGCCATTAGGGCCGCCTTCGGCGTTGCCGCCGTTGTCGCACATGAAGAGAATCAAGGTGTTATCCAGCATGCCGCGCTCTTTTAGTCCGGCTACCATGCGCCCGACGCTTTGGTCGATCCCGTCGATCATCGCAGCGTAGACGGCCATCACGTTGTCGAAGCGGTCTTGTTCTTCCGCCGTAAGGCTATCCCAGGCTTTGACCTCTTCGGGGCGGGGTGACATCGGCCATTTAGGGTCGACCATGCCAAGTTCGATTTGTTTAGCATGCCGTACTTCGCGCAGCTTATCCCAGCCCGCTTTATATTTGCCGCGATATTTAGCGATGAGGTCGGCGGGAGCTTTCAGCGGGAAGTGCGCGGCTCCGTGGGCGAAGTAGAGGAAGAAAGGCTTTTGTTTCTCCTTGGCATCATCGACGAATTTCAAAGCCCAATCAGTAAACATCGAAGTCGCATACCAATTACCAGTGCCGACTTCAGGCGAATTGGAAGGGACTTTGCGTCCGTCGAGGTAAACGTATTTGCAAGGTTCCGCACTGCGTTCGACGGGGAAATAAAGTTCACCGAACTGCGTGGTCGCCGTGCGTTGAAAGCCTCGGTTCCAAGGCGTCGTCCCGTTTTGTTGGCCAAGGTGCCACTTGCCGACCATGGAAGTGTGATAGCCGGTCGAACCCAGCACTTCGGCCATGGTTACGCATCGGTCATGCAGCCTGCCGTGGGTGCCGAGGGATTCGGGTTTAACCATGCCATCGAGCCAGCCCATGCCGGCTTGATGGGAGTAGAGGCCGGTGAGGAGGGAGGCACGGCTCGTGCTACAGCGCGCGGTATTGTAGAACTGCGTAAAGCGAACCCCGTGAGCGGCCAAGGCGTCAAGGTTGGGCGTTGGGATTTCACTGCCATAACAGCCGATGTCGGAGAAGCCGACGTCGTCGAGCAGGATCACCAGCACATTGGGCCGGGCAGGTTCGGCGGCGAAGCCAGTGACCAGAGCGCCTAAGAAAGCAACTAGACCAAAGATGCGGGGTAGCATGATGGCAGTTAAGCCTGATATCAGGACGGCACAACCTTTAGTCATAGCCTCAGCCGCAGGATAATCATTCTTAAACACACCTGAGCGAGATGACAGATTGCATCAAAGCTCCAAGGAAATCGCACTTGATAGCCCTGAATACAAAGACAGATTGGCCTGATGCGCCCCCTGTTGTTTTGGTTATGCCTCTGCCAGATGGTCTTGTTGGGCGCCGATGCGCCCAAGAAGCCGAATATCCTTTTTGTCCCTATCGATGACTTGAATCATTGGGTTGGTTTTTTGGGGAGAAATACGCAGACCAAGACGCCGAATATCGATCGCCTCGCCAAGCTGGGCGTGGGTTTCACTAAGGCCTATTGCACCGCGCCTTCCTGTAATCCGTCCCGAGCCTCGCTGATGTCGGGATTACGGCCGAGCAGCACCGGATGTTATGATAACGCCCAAAATTGGCGCCCCGGTATCAGTGAAGATAAATTACTTAACAGCCATTTGGCGAAGAACGGTTATGCTGTCTATGGTGCGGGAAAAATCTACCACGGCGCCGGCGATCGCGGAGGATACTTCGATGACTACTTTGCGGGAGGGAAGGGCGGCCCGCTGAAACTCCATCCCGAGGCCAAGGACGACGGGGTCGGCGGTATCAAGTTCGCGCCGTTGGCTTGTAAGGATGAGGACATGCCGGACCATTCCGTCGTCACCTGGTGCATCGAAAAAATGTCACAGAAACAGGAGAAGCCTTGGTTCATCGCGGCGGGTTTAGTGAAGCCACACATGCCTTGGAATGTGCCCAAGAAATGGTTCGACCTGTTTCCGTTGGATCAAATTCAATTGCCACCGCACATCGAAGGCGACTTAGCCGACGTCCCGGCGGCGGGGGTCAAAATCGCCAAACCACAAGGTGACCATGCGGCGATTCTAAAATCCGGCCGGTGGAAAGAGGCCGTGCAGGCTTATCTGGCGACGATTGCGTATTGTGATTACGAAGTCGGCCGCCTCATCGACGCTTGGGAGAAATCACCGGAACGGGATAACACGATTATTTGCCTGTGGAGCGACCACGGTTGGAGCTTAGGCGAAAAGGAACATTGGCGTAAATTCGCGCTCTGGGAGGAGCCGACGCGCACGGTCTTTATCTGGAGGGCGCCTGGCGTCACCACGGCGGGTACCTTGTGTCAGCGTCCGGTCGATTACGCGTGCATCTATCCTACCGTTTGCACCTTGGCTGGGATTCCGCTGCCTTCGCACCTAGAAGGCGCTGATATCACCCCATTACTGCGAGATCCTGCGGCGGCTTGGAAGTTACCCGCCGTGACCACTTGGATGAAAGGAAACCATGCCGTGCGCTCGGAGGACTGGCGTTACATCCGTTATGCGGATGGCAGCGAAGAGCTTTATCAGGATTCGTCTGACCCGTTCGAATACGTCAATCTTGCCGGCAAACCGGAGATGGCGGAGAAGAAAGCAGAGATGGCGAAATACCTTCCTAAGTCCGATGCCGCGGATCTTCCGCACAAGAGTGGTGGAGGAGAGGAAGGCGACGATGGTGCCGCCAAGGTAGTTAAAAAAGGCAAAGGCAAGAAGAAGGCAGA
>JBAXRS010000114.1:0-3171 GCA_037131085.1 Verrucomicrobiota bacterium
CGCTGAGCCATAAGCTTGGCTTCCCGCGACCGACCGAGGCGATCCTTGAAGGCACGGGCGTCGGGTCGGTGCGCTACGCGCGTTTTGAGGGCAATGTGCTCTTCGTTGAGAAAGTGACCGAGTGGGAGGAGAACAAGCGCCTGTCGTTTTCCATCGTGGCCGATACGAAAAATATTCCGCCTACGACTTTTGATGAGCATGTGACCATCGGCGGCCCCTATTTCGACGTCCTGCACGGCTCTTATTGGATTGAGGAGCGCGGTGCGGATCGGGTCGTGCTGCATCTGGCGAGCGACCAGCGTCTTTCGACCGGCTTCAACTTCTACTCCCATTGGTGGACGGAGTGGTTGATGAACGACCTGCAGTCTTACATCCTGCGGATCATCAAAGCCCGCGCCGAGCCGGCTGTCTGAGCCTGACTTATTTGACTTTTACGAAAGTCCGCTTGCCGGCTTGGATTACCAGTTCGTCGGCAGGTTTGGTGACCTTGAAGGCCGGGTCCGAGACCTTATCGTCGCCGACCTTGACGGCGCCACCCTCGATGAGGCGGCGGATCTCCTTCTTGGAGGGGAAGAGGTTGGTGGCGGCGAGCAAGTCGACGATGCCGACCTCGGCGGCACCGCCCGAGACGGCCTCCCAAGCGAATTCCGGCATATCGGTGCGCACGCCGCCTTTGGAAAAGACGTTCTCGAATTCGGCACGCTCCTTGGCGCCGGCGCCCGCACCGTGGAACTTATCCGTCAGGCGGGTCGCGAGCTGCTTCTTGGCCTCCATCGGGTGCATCGCCTTGAGCGCGGCGAGTTCTTCCGCCGTGGAGAGTAGGAGGAGGTCGTAATAGATCCACATGGTTGCATCGGGCACCGACATGATGCGTCCGAACATATCCTTTGCGCCGTGATTAAAGGCGATATAGTTGCCGAGGCTCTTCGACATCTTGTGCGTGCCATCGAGGCCGACCAAGAGCGGCATGCCGAGCACGGCTTGCGGGGGCTGATCGTCCTGTTCCTGCAGGTCGCGGCCGACGAGCATGTTGAAGAGCTGGTCGCTGCCGCCGATCTCAATGTCGCACTTCAGCATCACCGAGTCGTAACCTTGCAGGAGCGGGTAAAGGAATTCGACGATGGAGATCGGCGTATTGGAAGCGTGGCGTTTGGCGAAGTCATCGCGGGCGAGCATCTGCGCGACGGTCATACGGCGGCTGAGCTGGAGGGCGTCGAGGAACGACATTTTTCCGAACCACTCGCTATTGCGACGGACCTCGGTTTTCTTGGGATCAAGAATCTGGTAGGCCTGTACGAGGTAGGTCTTGGCGTTCGTTTCGATTTCTTGCTCTGACAGTACTGGGCGAGTCTCGGATTTGCCGGTCGGGTCACCGATGCGCGTGGTATAGTCGCCGATGATCAGCACGGCCTGGTGGCCGAGTTCCTGGAACTGACGTAGTTTCTGGAAGACCACCATGTGTCCGAAAGTCAGGTCGGGGCGGGTGGGGTCGACGCCGAGCTTCACGCGCAGGGTTTTCCCGGCCTCAAGGCGCTTGAGGATTTCACCTTCACCGATGAATTTCTCGGTGCGAGATTTCATGACCTTCAACTGTTCCGCGGGGGACATACCATCACTCTCCCCAAGGGGGAGGGGAGGGGAAAGGAAAAAGAGAGGAGGGCAGGAGGGCCGGAGAGAGGCAGCGTTAGTTGATCGGTTGACAAGTTGACATGTTGGCAAGGGAGGTATCGGGGGAGGGGTGAGGTAGGGAGTTTCGTTCCAGGTGGCGGGTGGCGGCCCCGGGTTCCAGGTGGCAGGGTAGGGATGTGATGACATCGCATCCGGTTGTATTGGGTAGGGTTGAGTGCCCTCGCTCAACCGCGGCCCTTAAGGTAGGGACGTGATCACTATCGCGTCCTAGAGGGGCCACCCTGCGGCGGCCGAGGACAGCTAGGTCGGCACGCAGTGCAGACCCTACCTCAAGGCAAGCACTCCCCCGATACTCCACACTCTTCTTGCATCCCTTGCCCGCAGGTCAACTTGTCAACTGGCCAGCTAGTTAATCTCTCTGGCCAACTGGCCAACTGGCCAACCGTTCAACGGGTCAACTTTGCCTCGCTCGTGTCCTCGGGCCCTCGGGTCCTCATGCCCTCTATTGATTGCTCTCTCGCCTCTTCCTTGCCTAATGGAGGCATGGATCTCGTTCGCGAACTCATCGAGTATGTTAGCCACGCCAGTGTTTCTACCGATCCGGCCTTCAAGGCAGGGATGGATGGCGCGCGCGCACACATCTGTGGTTTGCTCAAATCAGCTGGCCTGGAGGTCGAAGTCGTGCCGACGCCCTTGCATCCAGTCGTCTTGGCACGTCGTCGGGGGCCAGATGAATGGCCGCATATCGTCTTATATGGACATTATGACGTCCAACCCGCCGATCCACTTAATCTTTGGACGACGCCAGCGTTTGCGCCGGTCGTGCGTGACGGTAAGGTCTGGGGTCGGGGCACGGCGGATAATAAGGGCCCGCACTTGGTCGCCGTCGCGGCATTGACCCGTCTGTTGAAGCGTCGCCCCGATCTGCCGCTTCGCATCACCTTCCTAATCGAGGGCGAAGAGGAGATTGGCTCACCGAGTTTCCCCGAATTTCTCCATGCTCATAAGGCCGAACTAGCAAAGGCGGATTGCGTCATGCTCTCGGATACCGCCAGCCCGTCGTCGGACCAAATTGTGATCACCACCGGCTTGCGCGGTATCATCGGCTTGGAAGTAGGGCTGACGGGGCCGCGTTCCGATTTACATTCGGGCCTCCATGGCGGGGCGGTTTACAACCCTATTCAGGCCCTCGCCGAACTCTGCGCCTCTTTGCACGACGCGGATAACGCCGTGACCGTCGAAGGATTTTACGAGAACGTCGATCAGCCTCAGCGCTGGGAGCGCGAGGAGCTGCGCAAGCTCCCGATGTCGGAAGAAGATTATCGCCGCTTCTTGGGCGTCGACGAATTACATCCCGGTCCGGGCTTGAACGGCCTGGAAGCCGTACGTTTCGCTCCGACTCTAGAATTCAACGGCATCGGCGGTGGTTATCAGGGGCAGGGCTCTAAGACCGTCATCCCTTCCAAGGTCTTCGCTAAGATCACCTGTCGCCTCGTGCCGGGTCAGGACCCGGTTTATATTCATAAGCAAGTCGCGGATGCC
>JBAXRS010000115.1:0-3150 GCA_037131085.1 Verrucomicrobiota bacterium
CCGAAGCCAAAGCTTTGAAAAGTGTGCCCGCCACGCCGGGGTGGGAAATCATCCCGACGCCGACGATGGAAAGCTTGGAGATTTCACCGGCCGAACGCACCGATCCCGAACCGAGTTTCTTGAGCGTGTCCCCCACCACTTTTTCGACGCGACTATATTGATCGGTCGTGACGGAGAAGGTGAGGTTGGATTTCCCGCCATTTCCAAGATTTTTAATAATCATGTCAACGCTCAGACCCGCTTCGCCGAGGTCGTCAAAGAGCGCGGCGATTGCCTGAGGGTTGTCCGGCAGGTCGTTCACGGTGACGCGAGTCTGGAGACGGTCGAGGGCGACACCGGCGATCGCGGCGTCTTCGAGGGTTTTGTCGATGGCTTTCACAAGGGTACCGGGTAGGTCGTTAAAGGAGGATCTTACTTCGAAGGGAACGTTATATTTTTGGGCAAATTCTACCGAGCGTGATTGCATGACTTTAGAACCGCTGGAAGCGAGCTCGAGCATTTCTTCGTAGGAGATCTCATGCATTTTCTTGGCATTCAGAACAATCCGAGGGTCGGCGGTATAGACGCCGTCGACGTCGGTGAAGATCTGGCAGAGGTCGGCTTTGATCGATGCCGCCACCGCGATAGCCGTCAGGTCAGAGCCGCCGCGGCCGAGGGTCGTGACTTCGCCTTGTTCGGTGACGCCTTGGAAGCCAGCGACCACCACGACTTTGCCTTCTTCCAGGCGTTGCAGAAGGTCGCCTCCGCTGATGCGGGTGATGCGGGCGCGGGTATGGATGTCGTCGGTGAAGATGCCCGCTTGGGCGCCCGTGCGGGAAATAGCCGGTACGCCGATGGCGTGCAGGGCCATGACCGTCAGGGCGATGGTTTCTTGTTCGCCGAGGGACATGAGCACATCCATTTCGCGTTCATCCGGTAATTTTGACAGGGCTTTGGCCCGGGCAATCAGGTCGTTCGTGACGCCACTGCGGGCGGAGACCACGACAACTAATTTATGTCCTTGTGACCACTGCTCTTTGATTTTGGCCGCAACGTTCTGGATGCGGTCAACGGAGCCGACGGAAGTTCCGCCGTATTTCTGGACGATAAGTGACATCCTTAGGATTCAGGAGAGAAGATGCGGAGAATGACGGGTTCTTCGAGTACCGTTTTGAGGCGGCGCAACTCTGCCAAGACGGCGGACATCTTGCGTTCGCTCACCGGGTAGGTCGAAAGGGTGACGGTACCGCGGCCCTGGTTCGGGTGTTCGTACTGGATGACTCGGGCAATCGACACTTTGTGCTTAGAGAAAATCCGGTAAACCCCTTCCGAGACGCCCGCCTTGTCGAGGAGCGAAAGACGGAGATAGAAGGGCGAGACGATCTCATCGAGGTCGGCCATGCGGAGGGCGCGGCCGGCTTTCTCGCGGGCGGCGAGGGCTTCGCTGGAAAGGCCTTGAGGAGCGGCACCCGTAAGGGCTGTAATCGCATCGACGATATCGCCGATGACGGCCGAAGCGGTAGCATCGCCGCCGGCGCCGCGGCCGGTAAGGGTCGTGGCACCCGCGACGTCACCGCGTAAGGTGATGCCATTGTTAACTCCGGAAACCCGGGCTAAGATATCGCGATTAGGAACAAGGGCAGGGTAGACGCCGACGGTCATCCAGCCGGCTTTGAAGTCGCGACGAATCACCGCCAGGTGTTTCAGGGCGAAACCGAATCTGCGGGCAAAATCGATGTCGGCGGGCCCGATTTTACGAATACCTTCAACCAAGGTGCGTGCGGCGGGTGCCCATTTGCCGTGCGCCAGCCAAGCGAGAATCGAAGCTTTATGCCAAGCATCAATGCCGTCGACGTCGAGGGTCGGGTCGGCTTCGGCATAACCAAGGGTCTGGGCTTCTTTCAGCGCGTCTTCGAAAGACAAACCATCTTCGCCCATGCGCGTGAGGATGTGGTTACAGGTGCCGTTTAGGATGCCGACAATAAGCTCGAAACGGTTGGCGACGAGGCCTTCGCGGATGGCTTTGATAATCGGGATGCCGCCGGCGACGCTGGCTTCGAAGAGGAATTGTCCACCATGCGTGCGGACCGCGGCGAAGATTTCGGGACCGTGTTCGCAGAGGAGGGCCTTGTTGGCGGAGACCACGACTTTGCCCAAGCTCAAGGCACGGAGGGTAAGCTCGCGGGCTTTGGTGGTGCCGCCGATGAGTTCGCAGACGACGTGGACTTTCGGGTCTTCGATGACTTCCAGCGGATTCTTGGTTAACTTAGAAGCGGCGATTTTTACCCCGCGTTTTTTCTTCAAGTCACGAACGGCCGCTTTACGCAGGTCAAGTTTAACGCCGAGGCGCGACTCGAGGTCGGCCTGTTTTTCGGTCAGGTGTTTCCAGACGCCTTGTCCGACGGTGCCGAAACCAAGTATTCCAATACCAAGGGTGCGTGGGGCGGTCATAGCAGTAAAGTTAGGCTTTTTTGACGAAGCGGTTCTCGGTGCCATTCAAGAGGCGACCGATGTTTGCGCGATGCGTCCAGACGTTGAAGGCAGCAATCGCCGCGGCGAACCAAAATTCAGCGGGCGAAAATTTCAGAGAGGTGAAGAGCGGGAGTATCCAGCAACTCAGCGGAAGGGAAACTCCGAGCAGGATCGAAGCGACGGAAACATAACGCGTAAGCACAAACGCCGTGATCCAGAGGATGGCACCAATCAGGATAGGAATCGGCAGCAGGACGAGCAGTCCACCAATCGTTGAAGCCACGCCCTTACCGCCTTTGAATTTCAGGAAACAGGAGAAGCAATGACCCAGGAGCGTACCGGCGAAGCCGGCGACGGATAGTCGGAAGACGATTTCGGCGGCGTTAGGAACGTCGATGAATTTGACGAGAACAAGGCAAAGTCCCGTGCCAACGGCTCCTTTGAGGACATCGAGCCCGAAGACCAGGTTACCCGGTCCTTTACCGAGCACGCGTTTGACGTTCGTCGCCCCAGGATTGCCGGAGCCTTCTTTTAGGATGTCGACGCCGTGTTTTTTCGCCACGAGCACCGCAAAGTTGACCGAACCGATGAGGTAGCCCAAGACGGCGAATACGCCTAAGAGAATGAGGGCGCCGTCCATCGGATTTAGGCGTCGAGCAACTTGGCGCTGACGATCGCCGGATTACGCAAGATCTCGGC
>JBAXRS010000116.1:0-3120 GCA_037131085.1 Verrucomicrobiota bacterium
GCGCTCTTGATGTTCGAGTGGTGATCCCAGCCGCCGAAGGTGACGGAGACCATGCGGACGCCAGCCTCGACGAGTCGACGCGCGAGCAGGAAGCGCTGACCGGCGGTGTTACGACCGTATTCATCGCGCAACTTGTCGGATTCCTTGGAGAGATCGAAGGCCTCGCGGGCCTTGGCACTGCTGACGAGGCCGTAGGCGGCTTGCTGGAAGCTGTCCATGGCGCCGATGGCGTCGGACTTCTCGGTAGCGCGGAAATGTTCGTCGACGGCGGCCAGCATGCTGCGGCGGCGGTCGAAGCGCTGCGTGGTGACGTCCTTCGGGGCGAGAAGATCGCGCACCGCAAAACCCTTATCGGCCGGGTCGCTGCCGAGCGCGAACGGACCGAAGGCGCTGCTCATGTAACCCGTGCCCTGATCAGGAATCGTCTGGCTAGGAACCACGACATAGGGCGGCAGGTTATTGCGGCTGCCCTGCTCGTGCGAGATGATCGAACCGTAGCTCGGGAACTTAATGGCGGGACTGGGGCGATAACCCGTGAACATGTTGTGCGTGCCGCGCTCGTGAGCCGCTTCACCGTGCGTCATCGATCGGACGATGGTCAGCTTATTCATGATCTTCGCGATGTTGACGAACTTCTCACCGACGTATTCGCCGGGGACGGATGTCTTGATCGGCGTGTAAGGACCGCGATAATCAGGCGACGCAAAAGGCTTCGGATCCCAAGATTCGTGCTGCGCCATTCCGCCCGGAAGATAGATGTGAATAACCGAATCCGCCATCGCTGCATAAGCTTCAACCTTAGGCATTTCGGCCGCCTGCAAGCGCAACATATGAGAGAGGCTGAACCCCATCGTCCCAATCATGCCCACTTGAAGAAAATCACGCCGACTTAAGCCCGAAAGGGTGTCGGGGTGGTTGCCCTGGCAATGCTTGTGGAGTTTCATGGGGTTGGAGTGGTTGAGTTTTAGACAGACGGACTTTCAACAGGTTGCAAATATAACACCTAAATGAGGCGGCTTTGATACGATGGTTAATAATCATATATCTTAAAGTTCATATTTTTTTGAATATATGTTGGCGGTGCCTTAATGACCTTTTGACACCTCCCCTCATTCCGAGTTTAAAATGCACATACCCCCCCCCAATGAGCCCCCCTACCCATGATGACCCCTCCGGCGATGAGCCTAAAAGCTTAAGTTGGGGCTTCCGCCTCATCTTAATCGCCTCGGCCTTATACATCGCAGGCTGTTCGGCATTCTTCTCGGTCCGGGGATTGGGCCTACTCTTCATCGGATCCGACGTGCAGGTCATGATTATGGCTGCGAGCCTCGAGATCGGCAAACTCGTCGCCGCCTCTTTCCTCTATCGTTATTGGGAATTAATCAATGGTGCCCTGCGTTTTTACCTTACCCTCGCCGTCCTGGTCCTGATCGCCATCACCTCCTTGGGAAATTACGGTTACCTGGCTCGCGCCTACGAAAAAACCGTGATCAATAACGCGCGCAATGAAGCGGCGATCGCCGACCTCGATAAACAAATCTCCGAGGTGCAGCACCAGATCGAAGAATCGCGTGGCAAAAACTCGCGCATCAATAACTCCGGCCGGGAAGATATCGCCAAGGCCCAGGACCGCCTGACGCAGGCGACCGAATCGCTCAACCAATCGCTCGCCCGCCTCCAAGAGCAACGCAAGGCCCTGAGCGAACGTCGGACGCAGGAATTAGCCGCGCCGATGCAACGCACCGCGGAGCAAGTGGGCGTCATCACCAAGAGTATCGCCGCGGAAGAGGCCGCCAGTGCCAAGGCCGTGGGAGCTGAAGAATCGACCATCGCCGGCCTCAATGACCGTATTAAAAATCTCGACCAAGCCGTCGAAGGTTACACCAAGCAAGGCGTAACGAATCAGCTCTTGTTCTTCGAAAAAGATAACATCCGTCTCGGCCAGGAACTCCGCGAACAACAGAAGCCCGAGCGCGACCAGATTCTCGCCAAACTCACCGAAACCAGCAACCGCATCGAAAAGATGCGCAGCGAAGCTAACGCCCGCATCGAGCGCCTTCGCGGCGAACAATCGAAGAACAACGTCGCGACCACCCAGGAAGTTTCCCAGCTCCGCGATTTCTTTAATCTCGAACTCGCCCGCATCGACAATGACGAAAAGAACCTGCGCAAGAGCGGCTCGGATGGCATCGCCGACTTGGAAAAGCAACTCGCGGCCCTGCAGGAAAATTCCCAAGGCAAGGCGACCATGACCGATGCCGAGATCGAAGGCCTTTATAAGAATATCCGCACGCGCAACGACGAAATCCGCCAGCTGCGCGATACGATTGCAGCTTCCGACATCGGCTCCTACCGCTTCGTCGCCCGCGCCTTCGACGCCGAAGCCGACGACGTCGTCAAGTGGCTCATGCTGGCACTGGTCGCCGTCTTCGACCCGCTCGCCGTGACGCTGATCATCGCGTTTAACATGGCCGTCCAAGTCCGTCGCAAGCGCCGCACCAGCGAAGCCCGCGAAAGCCAAGGTGCCGCCGGCCAAGCGGCTCGCACTGCCTGGAGCGCATGGGAAATCACCGTGGTCGCGGTCTTGGCCAGTATCATCGCGCTCATCGCCGCCTGGCTCTGGGCCACCGAACGCTCCAATCAATCCGCCCGATCCAATGCCGGCACCTCGAGCCTGATCCCGGGCGACAGTTTCGCCGTCGTGACTTTTCGCCCCGACGAACTTCGCCAAAAAGGCAGCCAAGCCTTCCCCGAATGGCTCGAGCGGACGGGTGGCAAAGGGATGACGGTGGCGATCGCCGAGCTTCTGAAGAACGGCCTCGATCCTCACTCTGAGATTTATGGTTTCGCGAAATTTCCGACCAACAAGCTAGGCCAAGGCACGCACCAAAACCCGGTCATGATTTGCGGTGCGATTATCCGCGTCACCGACCCCGTCGTCGCCGAAGTCGCGCTCTCGCGTATCGCCGATCAGATGAACGAAGCCATCCGCAGCGAAACCGGCCGTGGCGCCTCCAAACTGTCCCGCAGCCGTTCGATGGTGAAATATGGGGAGGGCCGTTACATGGACCCAGAAGGCGGGTTTTTTACCTTTGGTCTGACGAACCGGACCGCCATCAT
>JBAXRS010000117.1:0-3028 GCA_037131085.1 Verrucomicrobiota bacterium
CCCGTCATGAGCACCGTGCGTGACGGAGAGCAGACCGCATTGCCGCAGTAGTGTCGGGTGAAGATCATCCCTTCGCGGGCTAATCGGTCGACGTTCGGCGTGCGGATGATTTTCTGCCCATTGTAACCCACTTCGCCGTAGCCGAGGTCATCGGCCAAGATAAAGACGATGTTAGGGCGGGACTCTCCGAAGAGGCAGGCCGACCAAAGGATAAGCAGGAGCAAGGGGTGACGGCTCATAGGGTTTTATTAGGTCTTATGAAGGGTTATGTCGAGAAACCGCGGCGTTTTGTTTGTCGGGTTGACATCCCTTCTGCGGATAGACTTAACAAACCTTCCTTTATTCGGGCTGTAGCGTAGCCTGGTAGCGCGCTTGCATGGGGTGCAAGAGGTCGTGAGTTCGAATCTCACCAGCCCGACCAAAGGAAGATTTTAAAGCAAAACCGACCACCGCAGGGGCAGGGTCGGCGTGGGTGAGTTCGGTCTCCGTCCCGGCGAATCAACGCACGGGCGGTGTTATTTCGTAACACCTGGGACGAGCTGACGGCCAGAGGGATGGAGTAGCGCCAACATGCCTTTGCCCAAGGCGTCACCTACGAGAAAATAAGTCTCGGCATTGCCGAATTCATGGTGGCCGTGCCCCGGGTTGGGTGATTCCGAAGCGGGGCGGACGAAGTCACGGGTCGGGACGAAAAGGGTATTACCGATGAATTCGGGGCGGCGGGCAACGGCGGCTTGGGCGTGGCGTAGGGCTTCCCATTCTTCGGGGGCTTGCACCCATGGGCCGGTGAGTTCGCCGATGACCACGGGGAGCTTCGGCGCATCCAGGTCGCGCCGGATATCCCTGATCAGATGTGCCAGATTCGATTCATATTCCGGGACCGCCGTCTGAGGATTGACGCCGTCGTTCCAGCCTTGATACCAAATCAAACCTGCCAGCTCGGGTGTTTTACCAGCGAGGGTGGGGAAATCTTTACCTACTTCGGATAAGCCCGTCCGCACTTGTTGCAGCATCAGCTTGTAGTATTTGCCAGTGACGCCTCCGGCGGAAGGTGGCCGGAAGTCTTGGTAGAGGCTTTTGCCACCCCAGGCGCATTTGATCAGCAGAACCGGTGCATCGATGGCATCGCCGAGGACGTGGCCGCATTGCAATTCAGGACCGAAGTGATGAAGATCGCCGTAGACCGCAAAGCCAAGGCCCAGCGGGCCTTGGAGAGGAGGTTGGTTTTCGCGTTCATATCGCACGAACACATCGTCGCGGAACCGCCAAGAGCCATCGGTATTTTTAAGGTGGGCATAGCGAGCCGCGTTGCCGGGCCGGGCCATGACTTCGACCAAAGTGCCTTTGCCTTTATTGTAATCCTTGCCCTTCAGGTCGGTCACCGCTTGGCCTTCCATGTTGGATTGCCCAGCTAGGATAAAAACCTTGATCGTATCCGCGGGCGCGTTCGTCAGTGCCAAAAGAAAAAGGCAGAAAGCTCTCAGGGGGCGAATTAATTTAACCATCGGGCCGGATTTACTTCTTAGCTTTTTTCTTGGCGGCTTTGACCGCCGCGGGGCCGCCGAAGACCGGATCAATCAGTTCTTTATTCCATGCCTCGAGGTCGGCATTGAGACGGGCTGTGACCTCGGGTTTTTCCGTGGCGAGGTTTTTGCTTTCGGAGATGTCCGCATCGAGGTTGTAAAGTTCGAGTGGGTCGGTGCCGTTACGGACCAGTTTCCATTGCCCTTCGCGGGCGGCTAAGTGCGTGCCGCCTCCCATGCGCCAGAAGAGCCGGTCGTGCGGTGCCGATTTGTTTTCGCCTTTCAAAAAGGGGATGACATTTACGCCATCGAGTTTGCGTTCGGTAGGGAAGGGAACTCCTGCCAAGGTGAGAGCGGTGGCAGCGACGTCCAGCGATGAGACGGGCGCATCATAGGTCGAGCCGGCTTTCAGTTGGGCTGGCCAGCTAACGACGAAGGGCACGCGGATACCACCGTCGTAGACTTGGCCTTTGTTGCCGTGCAGCGGGGTGTTGTCGGCACCCAGTTTCGGCGGGGTGCCGCCGTTATCACTAAAGAAAAATATCAGCGTATCTTGCGCTTGTCCGCTTTCGGCAAGGGCCTTGGTGACGTTGCCAATAGCATCATCGAGTAGGCTGATCTGGGCGAGGCATTTGCGGCGCATAGGATCTTTTACGTCCGCGAATTGGGCTTCGCGTTCCGGCGTCGGCATGTGCGGCGTATGAGGGGCGTTAAAGGCCAGATAAAGCATCCAGGGTCCGTCGGTATGGCGTCGAATAAAGGCGCTAGCTTCGTTGCCGAAAGCCGCCGTGAGGTGCGGAGGGATCTCGGTGGGCTGGCCGTTGCGGGTCAGCGGAACGTTATATTCCTTTTCGTTGATTTGCCAATCGCTGTAGACGTGGCCACCGCCGATGAAGCCGTAGGTCTCGTCGAAGCCTCGCGCCCAAGGTGTGTGAGCGGGCGTGGCTCCGAGGTGCCATTTGCCGATCCATCCGGTTTTATATCCGGCTTCGTGCATGAATTGCGGAAGGATTTTTTCGGTCAGCGGTAAGCCTGCGGTGGCGTCGGCCGGATTATAGACGGGATTATTCTCGTGACCGAAGCGCTGTTGGTAGCGTCCGGTGAGTAAGCCGGCACGCGTCGGCGAGCAGAAAGGGTGCGAGACATACCCGCTGGTGCAGCGAACACCCGAGGCGGCGAGTTTATCGAGGTTAGGGGTTGGGACGGCCTTCCCGCCGTTAAAGCCGACGTCATTGTAGCCTTGGTCGTCGCTGACGATGACGAGGATATTGGGCTTACGGTCAGCGGCTTGGAGGGGGGCGCAGGCCCATGAGGCTAAGGCAAAAACACAGGCAAGGGCGTAACGGTGGGGCATGCTTAATTAACACCCCTTAGGGGCGAAAGTTGCCACCCGAAATGCCTTACGAAGGCGAGATTGTTCAGCGACCGGCGGGGCTAGCTGGTAGTGCTTTTAACCAAGCGAGGTTGAAAACGTAATGATTCTTGCTGGAGATGAGTTGGATGCG
>JBAXRS010000118.1:0-3017 GCA_037131085.1 Verrucomicrobiota bacterium
CGCCCCAGACGACGGCACGCTGCCACCGCGCAGACTCATCCGTCGCGACGACGTCGTCGGCGATCACGTTCGCCGCGACAATGGCGATTAATTCCTCCGCCGAAAGATGCGGGCAGAGCAGCAGGAAAGATCCGTCGGCTTCCTTGGCGATGACCGTGTGCGCAAGCACCCTGCCCTTACGATTCAACCAAAGGGCATCACTCAGCGGAGAGTTGCGCAGATCCGTCGAACACTGTCCTTGCAAGAATGCCGCCGCATCTTCGCCCGTGACCCGGACTACCGCGGTGTCAGCTGGAGCAGACTTGGGCAGCATCAGAGCAGCTTCCAAAGCAAGGCCAAGCCTTGCAGTGCGAGGTTCGCGTAGATCGCGGCCATGACGTCGTCGAGCACGATGCCAAAGCCGCTGGGCAATTTTTCCAGTGCCTTGATGCCGAATGGTTTCGTAATATCGAAGAGACGGAAAAGCAGGAAGCCGAGCAGGATGAAGAGGAGGCCAGTCTTGGTGCCGCCATACATCGCCGGCCCCATGGGGTTAAAAAGAAACACCAAGGGCATCGCCGCAAATTCGTCGAGGATGACCTCCTGCGGATCTTTCTTGCCGATGAAAGCCGCCGCGACACCGCAGAGGAAAATTGCGGCCAAGACGACCAGCGCGTCGAAAATTAGCTCATGGTACCAGCCCTTGTTGTAAGCCAAACGCACGACGAGGGCCCACCAGAGCACGCCCGCCGCCGAACCCCACGTGCCCGGTGCCTTTAATTTTCCTAACGGTCCGAGCGTAGCAATCTGAACAATCACGACGACAAGCCGGGTAGATGCCGGCGATGACGAATCAGATAACTCGTGCCCGAAATCACGGTGAGCGCCACCGACAGCCAGAAGAGCGACATGATAATGACCTCCCAGCGCTGATGCCAGACCGCGGATAATTTCCAGTGCGTCTCATACGCCCGCAAGCCGATGAGATGACCGATCGCGATGATCTGCAAAAAGGTTTTGATCTTTCCGAGACCTTCCGCCTCGAGCACCTGACCCGAGGCTGCCGCCACCAGCCGCAAACCGGTGATCAGGAATTCACGCATCAGGATAAGGACGACCCCGAAGGCGGCCCACAGCGAGGCCGACGGTGACAAGGCCTTCAGCGCACCCGCGTCATCCCATTCGCGGACTGGCAAGCAATCGGTCGCCGCCATCGCCACCAAGAGTCCGAGGATGAAAATCTTATCGACCAGCGCATCCATCAAGCGCCCGAAATCCGAAACCGCCCCCAGTTTGCGGGCAATCCAGCCGTCGAAAATATCCGTCAAGGCCGCGAAGATGAAGAGCGCCAAGGCCGCGCTCGCCCAAACCCCTGCCCAATAAGTCCATAAAGCGATGACGAAGACCGCCGGAAGCCGGGCGGCCGTCAAAAGGTTGGGGAGATGCCGGAGGAAGCGCATGCAGGCTTGCCGTGAGGATGTTCCCGCCCGAGAGTGTGTCGCAACAGGAAAAGATGGCCCGCTCAATCCGTATCGCCGTTTACCCCGGCACTTTCGATCCGATTACCCTCGGGCACCTCGACGTACTCCGTCGCTCCTCTCACATTTTCGATAAAGTGATCGTGGCCATCGCCCCCAGCGATTCTAAGAATCCGTGGTTCTCGCTAGAGGAGCGTCTCGCCATGGCGCGCGAGTCCTGCAAAGGCATCCGCAATGTTCAGGTAAAGCCCTTGGAAGGCCTGACGGTCGAATTCGCCCGCCTTCATAAAGCGGCTGCCATCATTCGTGGCTTGCGCAAATTCAGCGATTTTGAGTTCGAATTCGACTTGGCCCACGCCAACCGACTCATGGCTCCCGAAGTCGAAACGGTCATTTTGATGCCCAGTCAGGACCAATTCGTAACTTCCTCCAGTTTCGTCAAGGACATCGCCCGGCATAAGCTTTCCCAGGCCGCCGCCTTCGTCCCCCGCTGCGTCTTACCCCATCTACGCAAAAGGTTGGCCGAAAGGGCCTAAAAGGGCCTGCCTCCGCTGTTGACCGTGGGGGGTAGTTCTATTTGCTCGGCCCTTCCCCCTTGGCGCTCAGCCCCAAGGGAGCCCTCCTCTCTTTTACCCTATATGGACATTAAAATCCAAGAAACCAACCCGACCCGCCGCACCGTCACCGTGACGATTCCGGCCGCCGATGTCGCTACCGCCGAAAAGGAAGTCCTCAAAGGCTTCAAGCGCGAAGCCGCTCTACCTGGCTTTCGCCCAGGCAAGGCTCCCGAAAGCGCCCTCCGCCTAAAGTACGGCAAGGCCATCGCCGACGAGGTTAGCCAGCGTCTCCTTTCCCAAGGCTATGAACGCATCAGTCAGGAAAAGGGTTTCACGGTCTACACCCTCGCTGACGTCCATCGCGACGACACCACCGCCGCCGGCGCCGACGTAGTCATCCGCTACGAGGTCGACGTGGTCCCTGAATTCAAGACTCCCGATTGGAAGTCCGTCCGCATCCCGGAAGAAGCCGTCGTCGTCACCGAAGCCGACATCGAAGAGCATCTGAAGAAGATCCTCGAACAGCGCGCCCGTTATGAAAAGACGGAAGACGCTGCCATCAAGAGCGACTACGTCCGCATCGCTTATACGGGCACGATCGACGGTAAGGCCGTCACCGAGATTGATGCCGAAGCTAAATCCTACGGTAGCGCCGAATCCACCTGGGAAGAAGCTGGCGCCGAAGGCGAAGCCGTGGCCGTTCCCGCGATTGCCAAAGCCGTAATCGGTCTCAAAGCCGGCGATACCGCCAAGGCTGAATTCACCTTCCCCGCGACCCATGAACGTGAAGCCTTGCGCGGTAAGACCGTGCATTACGCCATCACGGCCAATGAAGTCCGCCGCAAGACCATGCCCGCCCTCGACGAGACGTTCATCAAGAGCGTCGGCGTCAAAGATGAAGCCGAACTGCGCGATCAACTCCGCAAGGGTATCGAAGGCTCCAAGCAACAGGCCGCCGAAACCGCCCGCCGCGAAAAGGCCGTCGACGCCCTCCTCGCCGGCC
>JBAXRS010000119.1:0-2976 GCA_037131085.1 Verrucomicrobiota bacterium
ATCGATTACACCATCGGCGGGCCAGCCAAGCCGATGCGTTGCGTCCAAGACGGGCAATATGCCTATATCTTCAATGCCTTTTCCGACGGGAAATTCAAATACAAGAACAACAATGAAGGCCTGACCTTCGCCGCGATGGAAGAAGCCGGCAAGACCGACCCCGCGATCCAAGCGCGCGTGGAGATGTTCCGCCATCGAGTCCCGCAGGAGCTCTATGACCTCCAGAAAGATCCCGGCTGCCTCAAGAATCTCATCCAAGACCCGAGCCAACAAGCCGTCGCGAAGAAATACCAGGATCGCCTACGTCAATGGATGATCGAAACCCATGACCATTGCCTCGCGGCTTTTGACGTTCGCGGTAATCCGGCCCAGCTGGCCAAAGCCGTGGCCAACTATCCGTCATTGGACAAGTCCGGAGGGCTTGCGACCGAAGCAGGCGAAGAAGGTGAAGCCAAACCTTCCGGAGGCGACGACAAGGTCGCGAAACGTAAAGCCAATCGCACGGAAAAGAAATAAAAGCCGACAAAGGCGACCCGATGACGATCCTCTTACGCCTGCTCCTCGTCACCTGTGCCCTTATTTCACCCGCCCTCTTGCGGGCAGGCAAGCAGGACGAGACCAATCCTTGGATTAAACCCGGGACACCTCCCCCGCTTCTTCCCGGCAAAGGCCTGACCGTCAGTTGTCCTGACCCGCTGCCTCCGTTGCCCGATAATACCGTGAAGCTGGAGAGCGCTAAGGAGACTTTCCATATCCGACTGCCCGCTGACTTTACTCCGCAAGCGACCTACGGGGTCGTGGTTTTCATCAGCGGGCCGCAAGCCAAGATGGGCTGTCCGGCGACATGGATTCCTGTCCTGGACGAACACAAGCTCATCTATATCGCGCCCCAGAATGCGGGAAACAAGGAGTCGCTCGGACTTCGGGATGCCCGAGCCCTCACCTCCGCCCTGCTGATCAAGAAGTACTACCCTATCGACCCGAAACGGATTTACGTGGCCGGATACTCCGGCGGTGCCCGCGTGGCAGGCATGTCGGCCTTCAAGCACCCGGAAACCTGGCGCGGGACGATTCAAAGCTGCGGCGCTGACTTCTACAAACCGGTCCCACGCGTCGCCGTGACCGACGAGGAATTCAAGAAAAGTTCAGACTACGGCGGGATCCCCGACGCCAAGCGCGCACTTGAAGCCAAGAAGAGCGTACGGTTCGTCTTCATCACCGGGCCGGGTGACTTCCGGAACCATTACATCAAGGATATCTATGCCGGCGGATATAAGCCCGAGGGCTTTAACGCCCTGCTCATCGACGTCCCCGACATGCGCCATAACATCTGCAACGCCGAATCACTCTCAAAAGCCCTAGAATACATCGAACGAAAAAAATGAATTTCCTCTGCACCCTCTTCATCGCCCTGGCGTTGATACCTCTCACGCCACTCCACGCGGCCGATGTCGCTGCGAGGCCTAATATCCTCTTCCTATTCAGCGACGATCACGCACTGCGCGCGATCGGGGCCTATGACGGCTCCATCAACAAGACGCCGAACCTCGACCGGATCGCGCATGAGGGCGCGATCTTCACCCACGCATTCGTCGGTAATTCAATCTGCTGCCCGAGCCGTGCGTCCTTCCTGACCGGCAAACATAGCACCGCCAACGGCGTCTTGGGTAACAGCTCCAAATGGAACGGCAAACAATGGGTCTACTCCCGCGAGCTGGGCAAGGCTGGGTATCAGACCGCCGTCATCGGCAAGTGGCACCTGAAGGGTAATCCGACCGATGAGTTCCAGCACTGGGATGTCCTATCAGGCTCCGGCGGCCAAGGTTCTTATTACAACCCGGAATTCATCAGCTCCGCTGGCCCCTCCAAAAGCGAAGGCTATTCGACCGATATCATCACCGACAAAGCCATCGCCTGGATGAAGCAACGGAACGACGCGAAACCCTTCCTGCTCTGCGCCCAATTCAAAGCTCCCCACACGCCGCGCACCCCTGCCCTTAAAGACATGGCCTCCTACGACGGCGTGACCTTCCCGGAACCTCCTACGCTGTTCGATGATTACGCCACCCGCCAGCCGTTCGTGGCGGATACTTGGATGAAAATCAGCGGTATGGACGGACCCGGACTCAATATCGGCCCAACCCAGGAAGAGCTCGCTGCAGACCCTAAAAAAATGCCTCACTTCCTTGAGGATATGAACGCTGCCCAACGTGCGGTCTGGCACAAGGCCTACGACCCCCGTAACCGCGAATACGCCCGATTGAAAGCCGCCGGTAAACTCAACGGCAAGGACGGTGTTCGCTACGCGTATCAGCGTTACATCGCGGACACCGTCCGCTGCGTGGACGGGCTTGATGCGAACGTGGGGCGCATCCTCGCCTATCTTGATGAATCCGGCTTAAGCAAGAACACCATCGTCATCTATGCTTCCGATCAGGGCTTCTTTACGGGTGAGCATGGCTGGGCCGAGAAGCGCTGGATGTATGAAGAAAGTTTTAAGTTCCCGCTCCTGATCCGCTGGCCCGGAAATATCAACCCGGGTACGCGCGTCGACGCGCTGGTCCAGAACATCGACCTGGCTCCGACGCTTCTCTCGGTGGTCGGACTCGCCGTACCCAAGGAGGTACATGGCCTAGCACTTCAACCGTTACTCGGCGGCGCCACCCCAGCCGACTGGCGCAAGGACGTTCTTTACACCTATTACGACGGCGGTACTCCGAAAGCCCGCGGCGAATATAATATGCCGCGCCATATGGGCGTGCGGGATGAACGCTACAAACTCATCCACTTCTACGACTACGACGCCTGGGAATTCTATGACCTTAAGAACGACCCCCAAGAAATGCACAATGCCTACAAAAACCCCGCATACGCAGGGGAAGTCGAGCGACTCAAGGCACGCCTTACTGCGCTCAAGAAACAGTACGAGATCCCGGAGCCACCAAAACTGACCGCCAAGAAGAAGCGGTAACCCCC
>JBAXRS010000120.1:0-2819 GCA_037131085.1 Verrucomicrobiota bacterium
GGCGCCCCGGTCAAGGGCACGCCGATCAAAGGCCCGCGCTCCATCGACTTCGACGCCGCCGGCAACCTCTGGGTCTGTACCCGCGAAGGCAATCAGGTCCTGAAGCTCGACCTCAAGGCCGACAAGATCTCGCTCATCGCCGGCAACGGCAAGAAGGGCTTCACCGGCAACGGTGGCCCCGCCAAGCTCGCCACTCTCAGCGGCCCGAAGGGCGTATCCTTCGACGCCGCAGGCAACGCGTGGATCGCCGACACGGAATCTCACTCAATCCGCATGGTGGACATCAAGACGGGAAACCTGGAGCTGAAGATCGGCACCGGAGTCAAAGGCGACGGCCCAGACGGCGACCCCCTGAAGTGCCAGCTCGCCCGCCCTCACGGCGTCTTCGTCGACAAGGACGGCTCGGTCTACGTCGGCGACTCCGAGAACCACCGTCTACGCGTTCTGAAAAAATAAATCCGTGACCATGCGCCTCCTCTTTCTGCTCATTGCTACCGCCGCCCTAGCCGCGGATCGCCCGCCGAACGTCGTCCTGATCCTCGTCGACGACCTTGGCTACGGCGATCTCGGCTGCTTCGGCGCGAAAGACATACGGACCCCGAACATTGATGCGCTAGCGAAGCAAGGCACGCGCTTCACGGACTTTTACGTCGCCCAAGCGGTCTGCACCGCTAGCCGGGCTGGCTTGATGACCGGTTGCTACCCCAACCGCGTCGGGATGCAAGGCGCCCTCAACCACACCAGTCGTAACGGTCTTAACCTCGCGGAATGGACGCTCCCCAAGATGTTCCGCGATCTCGGCTACGCAACCGCGTGCTTTGGTAAGTGGCATCTCGGTACCGCCGTCGAACTGAGCGCCACCCGCCACGGCTTTCAGGAATTCTTGGGCCTGCCCTACTCGAATGATAACTCCAAATACCATCCGTCCTTAGCGTTTGAAATGCCGCCGTTACCATTGATTGAGGGTGAAAAAGTCGTCGAGCTGGACCCCGATCAGTCGACCTTTACCGCGCGTTTCACGGCCCGGGCGAAGGATTTCATCGCCCGCAACAAAGATCAACCGTTCTTCCTCTACGTTCCCCACGTAATGCCCCATGTGCCCATCTTCGCCTCCGCGAAATTCAAAGGGCAATCTGCGCACGGTCTTTACGGCGATGTAGTCGAAGAGCTCGACTGGTCCGTCGGCGAAATTCTCAAGTCCTTGGAAAAAAACCAGTTAAGCGAAAATACGATCGTATTATTTTTCTCCGACAACGGAGCCTGGATGAGCTACGGCGAACATGCGGGGACGAATCGCCCTTTCCGCGAAGGTAAACTAACTTGCTTCGAAGGTGGCATGCGCTCGCCCCTCATCGCCCGTTGGCCCGGACACATTCCCGCCGCTCGCGTCGAACGCCTGCCCTTCATGTCGATCGACCTCCTGCCGACGCTCACGCAGATCGTGGGAGGAAAACCTTCGAGCCTAAAAATCGACGGTCTCGATGCGCGACCGCTGCTGTTAGGTGAAGCCCAGTCAAAAGCTCCGCATGACGCCCTTTTTTATTACGCAGGCGAAGAACTTCATGCGGTGCGGTCTGGCGAATGGAAACTCCACTTTGCTCACCCGTATCTCACCAACATGGGTAACCCGGGCAAAGGCGGCAAACCTTCCGCCCATGGCGAATACACTCCCCGCCCCATCACGGATTCGAGCATGGATGCCATCGCCAGCCGACACGGCCAACGTGTCGAGATGCTCCCTCTCTCGCTCTTCAATCTATCCCTCGATCCGGGCGAAGCACACGACGTTTCCGCCGAACATACGGATATCGTCGAGCGACTTTCGGCCCTCGCCGCACCAATCCGGCTCGCCCTTGGAGATAAACTGACCGGAGCCCCGGGCACCGAACGCCGTCCCGCCGGCTTCGTACCCTTGAAGTGATTAAGGCTCGATAAGCCCAGAGTCGGGGGAATCATCGGAATCACCCCCATGCGCCTCCCCACGCTGTTCTTAGCCCTGTCTTCGTTGGTCGCATTCGCCGCGCCGACGAAGCCTAACGTCGTTTTCATCCTGATCGACGACTTCGGCTACGAATGCGTCACGGCCAACGGTGGCGAAAGCTATCGCACGCCGGTGATGGATAAACTCGCCGCGACCGGCGTCCGCCTCGAGCAGGTCCACGCTCAACCGCTCTGCACGCCCACCCGCGCGGCCCTGATGACAGGCATCATCAATAAGCACAACTACACCCACTTCGGTCACCTGGATCCACAGCAGCAGACGTTCGGCAACTTCTTCAAGGCCGCTGGCTACGCCACCTGTATCACCGGTAAATGGCAACTATCCAACGGCTTCGAAGGCCCCGGCCATTTCGGCTTTGATGAAAACTGTCTCTGGCAACTCGTCCGTCGTCCCGGTCGCTACCGCAACGCCGGCCTGGAGATCAACGGCAAGGAGATCGATTATTCGAAGAACGAATACGGACCCGATATCGTCAACGACTACGCCCTCGACTTCATCACGCGCAAGAAAGACCAGCCTTTCTTCCTCTATTACCCGATGATGCTCACGCATGCACCTTATGATGCGACGCCAGACAGCCCCGACTACCTGTCGGGCAATCGCGAGGATGCTAACAAGAAAATCGGCCACTTCCCCGACATGGTCGCCTATACGGACAAGCTCATCGGGAAAGTCATCGCCAAACTCGAGGAACTGAAGCTCCGCGAAAACACGCTCGTCGTCATCATGGGCGATAACGGTACGGGAAGCGGCACGCCCTCGCGCTTCAAAGGACGTGACGTCACCGGCGGCAAGGGGTCCAGCCTCATCTGGGGTA
>JBAXRS010000121.1:0-2795 GCA_037131085.1 Verrucomicrobiota bacterium
GGTTCTGGCCGATGGCCCGAAGGATAACATCCCGGCCGCCGTCCGTCCGATTCCGCCGACCGACAAGGCCGTGGCCCTGCCCGAAGCTGAAAAGGGACCCTTGGTCAAAGAGCTCGCCGAACTTCGCGTCGCCATCGACGCCGCGGCCAAAGCCCAGGCGAAGAATCCGCGCCTTGAGGAGTTCCTCGCTGACCTTGAGATCTACCATAAGGCCGTCGATTGGGCGTCGAAGTATAACGAGTTTTTCAATAAGGCAGAATTCAAGACCGCTCATGACCTGATCGCCGAGGGTAAAGCCCGCGCGGCATCCTTCCTGAAAGGTGAAACCCCTTGGATCCGCCAGACCGGCTTGGTCGTGCGTGGCTACAAGTCGAAGATTGACGGTTCCGTCCAACCTTACGGCATGGTCATCCCGGATAATTATTCCGGTTCGCTGATGCGTCTGGATTTCTGGTGCCACGGCCGAGGCGAAACGCTGAGCGAACTCGCCTTCTTAAAGGACCGCCGCACGAACATCGGTCAGGTTCCGGCCAATAACCGCCTAGTCCTCCATCTCTATGGTCGTTACTGCTGCGCCAATAAGATGGCCGGCGAAGTAGACCTCTGGGAAGCCTATGCGCATGCCCGCAGGAGCTACAATATCGACGACGACCGCTTGTTCATTCGCGGTTTCTCGATGGGCGGAGCATCCGTCTGGCAGTTCGGCGCCCACTACACCGACCGCTGGTGCGGCATTAACCCAGGCGCGGGTTTCGCCGAGACTCCGGAATTCCTGAATATTTTCCAGAACGAAGACGTCTCCAAGATCCCATCCTGGCAGAAGACCTTGTGGGCTTGGTATAACGCGACCGATGTCGCCATTAACTTCCGTAATTCAGCGACGGTTGCCTACAGCGGCGAGATCGACAAGCAGAAGCAAGCCGCCGACGTCATGGCCCGGGAGATGGGTAAGGTCGGCATCGAGCTCACGCACATCATCGGACCGCAGACCGCGCACAAGATTCACCCAGATGCCATGATTGAAATCGAACGCCGCCTGGCTGCCATCGCCGCCGTCGGTCGCATCCGCACCCCGAAGGAAGTTTCCTTCGCCACCTATTTCCTGCGTTACAACCGGATGCACTGGGTGCAGGTCGATCGCCTCGTTGAACATTGGAGGAAGGCTCAAGTTGATGCCAAACTTATCGACGAGCGCTCGATCGAAGTTCAGACGACCAATGTCGCCGGCCTGACGCTTGATTTCGCTCCCGGTCAATCCTTCCAATCGCAGTTCGCGCCGACCGCGGTGACGATCGACGGACATAAGGTCCTGACTTCGGCCAAGGCCGGCTCGGACCGATCCTGGAGGGCCACCTTTGCCCGCGACGCCAAGAGCGGCGAATGGACGCAGGTTTCGGAATACGTCGACAAGGGTGCGAAGCAATTCGGCGTCTCAGGTCCGATTGACGATGCCTTCATGGATGCTTTCCTCTTTGTCGCTCCCACCGGCAAGGCTTTGAATGATAAGGTCGACAAGTGGGTGAAGTCCGAAATGGATCACGCCAGCTTCGAATGGCGTCGGCAGTTCCGCGGCGTCGCGCCGGTGAAGACCGACGTGCAGATTAAGGACGAAGATATCGCGAAGAATAACCTCATCCTCTGGGGCGACCCTTCGAGCAACGCTCTCATCGCCAAGATCATCGCTAAGTTGCCTATCCAGTGGACGGCGGAGAAGCTCGTCGTCGACGGCAAGACCTATGCCGCCGGTGATCATGCGCCGATCCTGATCTATCCGAACCCGCTCAACCCTAAGCGCTACGTCGTCATCAACAGCGGATTTACTTATCGCGAATACGATTACCTCAACAATGCCCGTCAGGTCGCCAAGCTGCCCGATTGGGCCGTCGTCGACCTCAAGGTCGCGCCGGATGCCGTCGCGCCCGGGGCGATTCCTGCGGCCGGTTTCTTCGACGAGGTTTGGCAATTCCGAGTTTCCAAGTAACTTACTTTCCCATACCCATGGCTATCATCACCGAAAAAGATCTCCAACCCACCTATGACGTGATCGTCGTCGGTTCCGGGGCCGGAGGCGGACAGTCGGCTTACACGCTCACCATGAACGGCGTCAAAGTCCTCATGCTTGAGGCGGGTCGTAATTACGACCCCGTCACCGAAACGCCGATGTTCCAGACGCATGCGCAGATGCCTTTGCGCGGCATGTCGACCAAGGAGAAACCGTTCGGTTTCGCTGATGCAACAATCGACGGCGGTTGGAATGTACCTGGCGAGCCTTATACGCAAGCTTCGGATAATCCGGACGAACGTTTTATGTGGTGGCGCCCGCGTATGCTCGGTGGTCGTACCAACCACTGGGGACGCATCTCGCTGCGCAACGGCCCTTACGATTTCAAGCCCCACTCCCGCGATGGTCTCGGGGTGGATTGGCCGATCGGCTACGACGACGTCGCTCCGTATTACGACAAAGTGGAAATGCTCATTGGGGTCTATGGTTCGAACGAGGGTCTCGAGAATACACCGGACTCGCCGAATGGCACTTTGTTGCCGCCGCCGAAGGCACGCGCGGGCGAGTTGTATGTCAAAAAACATATCGCCAAGTTCGGCATGCCCGTGATCCCGATCCACCGCGCTATCTTGAGTACTCGCCAAGACCACGTGAACTTTCCGGCACGACTTCACCCGAACAATCCCAAGGCGCAAAAAATCATCGCGAAGGCGATGCAAGAACGCGCCGCCTGTTTCTGGGCGACGGATTGTGGTCGTGGTTGCGCGATCAAAGCGAATTACCAATCCACGAC
>JBAXRS010000122.1:0-2789 GCA_037131085.1 Verrucomicrobiota bacterium
ATCGTCCCGGTTGATATTTATATTTCCGGCTGCCCGCCCCGCCCCGAAGCCCTCCTCGACGGGATGATGCTGCTGCAGGAGAAAATCCGGAACGAAGGCGGGTCGCTCCGTCGCACTTTCCGCGGACGCACGGTCGAAACCAAGATCGTCAGCTGATTCGGTTATGGACGCCGCCGTTCTCATTCAACGCTTCCCCTCCGCCCGCGTCTTGCCTTCGCAAGACATGCCGACCGTCGAAATCCCCGCGGCCGATCTTTTAGCGGCGGTGCGGTTCCTGCGCGACGAACAGAGCTTCGATCTTTTGGCCGATCTCTGCGGCGTCGAATGGAAAGACCGTTCGACCCGCTTTGGCGTCGTCATCCATCTGCTCAGCACGACGCATCGCGAATACGTCCGCCTGCACGTTCCCGCCCTCGGCGACTGCGTACCCAGCGTCTCTTCGCTGCACCCCGGCGCCAACTGGCATGAGCGTGAAGCGTTCGACATGTTCGGCATCACGTTCACCGGACATCCCGACCCACGCCGTATCCTGATGTGGGATTTGTATCCGTATCACCCGCTCCGGAAGGACTTCCCGCTCGCTGGCATCGAAGTCCCCCTGCCCGCCGCCGATGTCGCCGAAGTCACCGGCCAGACCGTCGAGCCCGCGCCGATGATGGGCGGCCCGTTCGTTTCGCTCGGCGGACATTTTTCGGAAGGCGAACCTTCCGCTCTCGACCAATCCTGGAACGAGGAAAAACCTAAATCCTGATTTAACGTGAAGATCACCAAGGAAATCTCCCTCGGCGATGTCGCCGCCCGCTCCGAAGAGTTGCGCGGGGAAAACATGATGCTGAACATGGGTCCGTCCCACCCGGCCACGCACGGCGTGCTTCGCCTGAGCCTCGAGCTCGACGGCGATAAGGTCGTGAAATGCGATCCGGTCATCGGTTACTTGCATCGCGGTGACGAAAAAATCGCCGAGAATATGACGTATAATCAGTTCGTTCCTTACACGGATCGTCTGGATTACCTCGCTCCGTTGGCCAATAACGTGGCCTATGCCATCGCGGTTGAAAAACTGGCTGGACTCAAATTGCCCCCACGCTGCGAAGCCATTCGCGTACTTTGCTGCGAGATGGCCCGCGTTTCCTCGCACCTCCTCGGCATCGGCGTCTACGCAATGGATACCGGTGCCTGGACCGTGTTCATGTACACGTTCAACGAACGCGAACGTCTTTATTCGCTTTTCGAAGAGCTGACCGGCGCACGCTTCACGACCAGCTACACCCGCATCGGTGGTATGACGCGCGACATCCCCGACGGCTGGCTCGCCAAAGTTTCGGCCTTCTGCGACGGCGTGGAACGCACGATCGACGAGGTCGACAAGCTGCTGACACGTAACGGCATCTTCCTCGAACGCACCGAAGGTATCGCGCCTATTTCCAAGGAGCTCGCACTGGCCTACGGTCTCACGGGGCCTAACCTGCGCGCGTCCGGCGTCCCCTTCGATCTTCGCAAAGACAAGCCTTACTCGGGTTACGAGCAATACGACTTCGACGTCCCCGTCGGCACCAAGGGCGACTGCTTCGACCGCTACCTCGTCCGCATGGAAGAACTCCGCCAGTCGGTCCGTATCATCCGTCAGGTCATCAAAGCGATGCCCGGCGGCGCTTGGTATGCCGAGGATGCCAAAAAGATTTTCCTCCCCCCGAAAGAAAAGGTGATGACCAAGATGGAAGAGCTCATCCAGAATTTCATGCTCGTCACGGAAGGCCCGCAGATTCCCGCCGGAGAAGTTTATTTCGAAGCCGAAAACCCGAAAGGTTCGCTGGGCTTCTACATCGTTTCGAACGGTGGCGGCGTGCCGTACCGCCTGCGCATCCGCGGCCCAAGTTTCGTTTCACTCTCCATCCTTCCCGCCATCGTCCCCGGCAACTTCCTCACCGACATCACTGCCATCCTCGGTTCGCTCGACTTCGTCATGGGCGAATGCGACCGCTAAACATGAAAGAAATCTCTAACTCTCCGGCGGCCACCCGCGCTCTCAAGCCTGAGACGCTCGCCCAAGCTCCCGCCCTCATCGCGCAGTATCCGCAGCAGCGCAGCGCGACGATGCCCCTCCTGCACCTCGTGCAGGAAGACCGCGGTTACATCACCCAAAAAGACATGACCTGGGTCGCCGAGCTCGTCGGCGTGACCCCGATGCAAGTCCTCGAAGTGGTGACGTTCTACCCGATGTACCGCCAGTCGCCGATCGGCCGCCGTCACGTGCGCGTCTGCCGCACGCTGTCCTGCGCCCTGCGCGGTTCCTACGCGCTGATGGAAAACCTCGAGCAGTCCCTCAACTGCAAGCGCGGCGAGACCTCGCCCGACGGCGACTTCACCCTGGAGTTCGTCGAATGTATCGCCGACTGCGGCTGCGGTCCGGTCGTTCATGTCGATCACGCAATGCACGAAAACGTAAAGCCCGAAGACGCCGGCAAGTTCGCCGCCCAGCTCAAGGCTACGCTCAAGGATTCGTCCTACGGACAAAACCCTCCCGTCCCCGGCACGCCCGAGTGGAACGGTTAATTATAAATATTACGCGCCATGCCCGCCGTCGAACGCCCTCTCATCTACGCCAACCTCCGCCAGCCAGGGTACACGGTCGATATCGACTGCTACCTGCGCAATGGCGGCTACGAAGCGCTTAAGAAAGCCGTCGCCCTCAAGCCCGAGGAAGTCTGTAAGGAAGTCGAAATTTCTGGCCTGCGCGGCCGCGGCGGCGCCGGCTTCCCGACCGGCATGAAGTGGAAGTTCCTCGACCG
>JBAXRS010000123.1:0-2782 GCA_037131085.1 Verrucomicrobiota bacterium
AATGAAGTCAAACGACGAAAGAGACGCTGTAATCGCATAAACGTAATTGAAGGGGCAGCCAATGGCAAACGCATCCACTTCCATTCAGCGATACTGCGCCCTTACGATAGATTTCACAGCGATAACCAATTCTGTCATTTTGCGGCGCGACAATCAGGATGAGAATGGAGCGACAATCAAGATGAGAATGTCGCTTTTGGCGTGACGAAGGGAGGGCGGAGCCCGAACTGAGGAGCGTCGAAAGCGACGGCGAGCGCTCAAAGGCGCCGTCTGAAGGTCTTGGCGACTGGGATATTGGTCAGCCTCCCCCTTGGGAGGACTGATTTTGCCCGGCACACATGTCACCGACTGTCAGATGAGGCTTTTCATGAAGTTCCGAAAATCCAACCCACTCAAGATTGCTGCGGTTAAAGCGGGCTTCAGTCCCGCCACCGGCTATCGCCTCGGCAAGGATCCCGGGCTTCCTTCGCAGAAGCGGGAGCCGCGCGGGCGGCGCCGGGCGGATCCGCTCGCTGACGTGTGGGAGGGCGAGGTCGTGGGCATGTTGCAAGCCGCGCCTGGGTTGAGGCCGGTGGCGATTTTCGACGAGTTGCTCCGCCGACATCCACTGCTGAGCCCTGGAATGCGCAGGACTTTGGAACGGCGCATACGGGCGTGGCGATCACTGAATGGGGCGGAACGGGAGGTGATGTTCCGACAGGAACATCCACCGGGACGCATGGGCTTGTCCGACTTCACCGACACGAGCGATCTTGGCGTTAGCATCGCCGGCGAACTGCTGGCGCATCGTCTCTATCACTTCCGTCTGCCCTTCTCCGGCTTTGAATACGCTAATGTGGTGCTTGGGGGGGAAAGCTTTATCGCGCTGGCGGAGGGGTTACAAAACGCCCTATGGTTGCTTGGCGGGGCGCCCGAACAGCATCGCAGCGATAGTCTGTCCGCTGCCTTCCGCAACCTTGATGGTGATGATCGTATTGACCTGACCCGCCGCTATGAGGCGTTTTGCGGCCATTACGGCATGACGCCGACCCGCAATAACGCCGGTGTGGCGCATGAGAATGGCTCGATCGAAAGTTCGCATGGCCATTTGAAGAAGGCTCTCGCCGATGCGCTGTTGCTGCGTGGCTCTCGCGACTTCGATGACCTTGATGGATGGCGAGGCTTCGTCGATGAGGTCGTGGGGCGTCACAACGCGCGCAATCTCAAGCGGATTGATCTGGAAAGGTCCGCGCTCAAGGTCCTGCCAGCGCGTAAAACAGCCGATTATGAGGAAGTCCGCGTCTTCGTAACCTCATCCAGCGCTTTCACCTTGCGCAAGGTGTTCTACACGGTTCCCTCGCGACTGATCGGTCATCGCTTGCTGGCCCGCCTCTATGATGATCGGCTTGAGTGCTTTCAGGGCTCGACGCCTCTGTTCACCCTGCGGCGCGGTCGCGCAGGTCCCAATGGCAAGCATGGCCATGTCGTCGACTATCGACATGTGATCCATTCGCTGCGGCGCAAGCCCATGGCGCTGTTGAACCTTGTTTATCGCGAGCAGCTTTTTCCAAGGCGGCCTTATGCGAAGGCTTTTGAGGCATTGCTGGCTAAGGAAGGAGAAAAACGAGCTTGCCGAGCCATAGTTGGCTTGCTCGCGTTGGCCCATGAAAGGGCCTGCGAGGGTGAACTCGCGCTCGCCATTGACGCAGAACTCGAAGCTGGCCGCCTGCCAAACCTCAAGATCCTGAGTGAACGCTTCGGGCCCTCCATCAGCGCCGCGCCAACTGTCATCATACATCTACCATCGCTGGCGGCCTACGACGAGATCGCTGTTGTTCGGGGAGAAGCGGCATGAATGCCAACGATGGAAAGATCGACGCCGCGCGCCTTGAGTTGCTGCTCGGCGAACTGCGCTTGCCGGGCGTCAAACTCGTCTGGGCCAAGTTGGCTGCGACGGCTGACGCGGAGGGCTGGCCAGCCGCGCGCTTCCTTGCATCCCTGGCCGAGCAAGAGATGGTCGAGAGAAGTCGTCGCCGGTTTGAGCGGCATCTGGAAGAAGCCAGATTGCCGCCCGGGAAATCCCTGGCGGCATTCGACTTCGCAGCAGTCCCGATGATATCCAAAGCGCAAATCAACGCACTGGCCGCCGGCGACGCATGGCTGGATAAGGGCGCAAATCTCTTATGCTTTGGTCCACCCGGCGCCGGAAAGTCGCATTTGGCTGCTGCTCTGGGTCTCGCACTCATCGAAAATGGCAGGCGCGTCCTGTTCGTCAGAACCACTGATCTCGTCCAAAAACTCCAGATCGCCAGACGCGACCTGGTCCTTGAGGCCGCGATCACCAAGCTGGACAAATATCAACTGCTGATCCTCGATGATATCGCCTATGTCACTAAGGATCAGGCCGAAACGAGCGTCCTCTTCGAACTGATAAGCGCCAGGTACGAAAGGCGATCATTGATGATCACCGCAAATCAACCATTTGCCGAATGGGGAAGGATCTTCCCTGACCAGGCAATGACCCTCGCTGCAATCGACCGCCTCGTGCATCATTCCACGATCCTCGAAATGAATGTCGATAGCTACCGTAGAAAAGAGGCGATCGAAAGCTCGCGCTCCGCTGGCCGACCTCCATCTAAAGCGACAATCAAAAGCGCAACCTGATTGTCGCTCCGCGACAATCAAACAAGCCAATAAAAAATCCACTTGCATTACAGTCGCTCCGCGACAATCATCACAAAGCTGCGACCGGAAACGATCATCCTGATTGTCGCGCTACTATCATCCAGAATGACGCGCTACA
>JBAXRS010000124.1:0-2712 GCA_037131085.1 Verrucomicrobiota bacterium
ATTCACGACAGCGATGTCGATTGGGGCTTCGAGGACGACAGTTATAACGCGGCTTATTCTTCGGACTGGATCCTACTGTCCAAAGATAAGGCCTTGCTCGATCAGCCTTTCATCGCTTCCGGCATCAGCGAGCCAGAGGAAATCCCGAAATCCATGAAGCTTTGGACGGATGAGCAAAGCGACCTCCTGAGTATCCTAATGGTCGACGACCATACTTTCCTCAGCTGGCTCAAAGGGCTCTAAATTAACCTCTTGGTTTTAGGGGGTTGAAATCGCTAAAAGGTCAGGCAAGGGTGTCGTCCCCTCCCATGCGCAGCCTCCTCCCCGCTCTCCTCGCCTTCACGACTTCGGCCTTGTTCGCCGCTGACCCCATCAAATTGACGTTGGAAGATTTCACCGATGGCTCTGGCGCCAAGCCCGCGGCTGGCTGGTCCACCGAAGAAGGCGGCGTCATTCATCTGACCCCGGCCAAGGGCACGTCCTTCCTCATCTCCAAGAAAGAATACTCCAGCTTCGTACTCGAATGGGATTGGAAGCTGGCCGACGCCGGGAACAACGGGATCAAATATTGGGTGACCAACATCAAAGACGCCAAAGGCAAAGGGGAATGGCTCGGCGTCGAATATCAGATGATCGACGACAACAAGCACCCGGACGGTCTCAAAGGCGGCAGCCATAATACCGGCAGCATCTACGACCTTTTCGATTCCGCTAAGGACAAGATCCTGAAGCCGATCGGCGAATGGAACCACAGCCGCGTCGTCATCAAGGACGGCAAGATCGAACACTTCCTCAACGGTAAGCCTGTCTCGTCAGCCGACGCGAACTCGGCCGAATGGAAAGAACACGTGACCAAGAGCAAATTTGGGAAGAAAAAGGATTTCGCCCCGGGGCACGGAAAACTGATGCTCACCGAACACGGCGACCCCTGCTGGTTCAAGAACCTCGTCATCACCGAGCTGTAAGCGCTTCGGACCTCGTCGGACAGTCGCCGCAGCCTATGAAATCTAAGCTTATTTTCATCGGGCTACTGCTGGCGTCGTTTAATCTCTGCGCGGACGACCGCGAAACGAGACTGCCCCTCAAAGTTAAAACCCCTTCCCCTTGGGGCTCATGGGTCGAGGCGGATTATCCGTTCTTCTCCTCCATCCTCGACGCGCGCCGCGATGGACTCGGTAAAAACAACCTCACTCCGCGTGGGCTAATTATCAAGCTACCTAACGATTGCTGGGCCTGCTTCGACACCGACCTACTCCGCGTCTCCGCCGTCTGGCGCGGCAAAGGCGTCAGCGACAAGGCTCTCGCGCCAGGCTCCTATCACGACCCGAGCCGCAAGACGCTCGGTGGCCAGTTCCCCGCCCCGCAGCCTGAAGGAAAACTCTGGCTCGGACACGCGATTATCCCCGGCTGGCAACTCGGCACCACCGTCGACCACACCGACCCACGCTCGCCAGCCCCTTCGCCCGAAGAAGTCGGTCGAGGCCCCATTCCGACTTCGCTCGGCCAGTTCCAGTCCGTGGAACTCGTCGGTGAGGACGTCGTGCTCACCTACCGCGTCGCCGATGCGACCATCCGCGAACTCTGGAAGACCTCCGAACACGAAGACCAAGTCGTAATCGAACGCCATCTCGCCGTCTCCGCCCACGCAAAGGACCTGCTCCTCGTCGTCGGCGCCCGCCACCAAGGCCCGTCCCAAGAACTCGAGACGGGCGTCACCGTCAGCGGCCCGGCCGAACTCGCCCCAGATGAGGATTTCTTCGCGGTAAAAGTCCCCGCCAATGCCACCGCTGCTACAATCTGCGTTTCGCTCTGCGACGAGCACCCTGCACCGAGCATCGTGGCCGTCGCCATTCCTTCAGGCCCGACGACCCGCCGATGGAAATCTTCGGTCACGACCAAGATCTCCCTCAGCACCGCCAAGGAAACCTACGTCATCGATCATGTCGCTCTCCCCGTTGATAACCCGTGGAAAAGGGCCATCCGCACGGGCGACATCCAGTTCCTCAAGGATGGCACGGCGGTCGTGGTCACCCTCGATGGCGACGTCTGGCTGGCCCGCGGACTCAAGGAAGGCGCCTCCAAGGTGACCTGGAGCCGCTTCGCCTCCGGTCTACACGAACCCATGACCTGTGCCATTCGCGACGAGCAGATCTACGTCTTCGACCGCAACGGCATCTGGCGCCTCCGCGATACCAACGGCGACGGCGAAGCCGACGTGCACGAACTCTTCTCGAACGCTTTCGCCCAGACAGCCGACATGCGCGAATTCCCAAGCACAATCCGTCTCGCGCCGAAGGGCGAGTTCGTCATCGGCAAAGGCGGTCAGGAAGCGACGACCCTCGGCAAGCACAACGGCAGCATCCTCCGGATCTCCGCCGACGGGCAGACGGCCACCGTGCTCGGCTATGGCTTCCGCCAGCCCAACCTTTCCGTCCATCCGCGCACGGGCCTCGTCATCGCTAGCGACCAGCAGGGCCAGTACATCCCCAGTACTCCGATCCACATCGTCAAGGACGCCCAGTTCTACGGCTTCCTCAGCGATAAACTGCCCAAGGAGAAATATCCCGCTCCCATCGCCGAACCGCTCACCTGGATTCCCCATGCCGTCAACGCCTCAGCCCTGTCGCAGGTCTGGCTGTTCGACGCCAAGATGGGCCCACTCAACGATGAGATGGTGCAGATTTGCTTCAATAAGCCCGACCTCCTGCGCGT
>JBAXRS010000125.1:0-2701 GCA_037131085.1 Verrucomicrobiota bacterium
CTCGTCGACGATTTCTTGGGAATCACTTACGATACCTGTCACTTCGCTTTGCAATACGAGCAGGCCCACGAGGCCATCGCGCGGCTCAATGCCGGCGGTGCGCCCGTCCTGAAATTCCACCTCAGCTCGGCGTTGCGCCTGAAGCCTACCGAGGTCGCCCTTGCGCGCCTTGCGAAGATGCATGAGCCCACGTATCTGCATCAGACCATGGGCCGGGCGAAGGATGGCTCCATCGTGCGGTTCAAGGATATCCTACTTGCGATGGCGGCGATCGACCAGCTGCGTTCGCTTGAAGAGCTGCGCGTGCACTTTCATGTGCCCGTGAACGCCGACCGTCTGTCCGACGAACTTTCCACGACCAACGACCATCTGTGCGCGGCGCTTGATGTGATTGCGAAAAATCCTGGAGCCTGTCGGGAGTTGGAAATCGAGACTTATACTTGGGAAGTCCTGCCGCCGGAAGTCCGCGCGGCCGACGTCGCGGATATGATCGCGGAAGAATATCGCTGGACGCTTGCCGAGCTCGCGAAACGTGGCGTAAAGCCTCTCTGAATATGAAGGCGAAGCTCCGAGCCTGGCTTATCCTTTCGCGCGGATCGAATCTCCCCACGGTCTGGTCGAACCTCTTCGTCGGCTGGCTGCTCGCGTTCGTCTTCGCGCAGCATATGCCAGCAATGATTAATGCGCTGTTCGCGTTGCTCGGCCTAGGGGTGGGCGTCTCGCTGACTTATGTCGGCGGGATGATTCTTAATGATGCCTTCGATGCGAAGTGGGATGCGATGCATCGTTCGAGTCGCCCTATTCCGTCTGGATTGATTTCGGCGCGCCAAGCCTACGTCGTCGGATTTCTCTGCCTGCTTTTTGGCTACTTAATCACCGTGCGCTCAGCTTACCACGACGGGCGCAATATCTTCGCCGAACATCGCGCGCTCGTGGCGAAGTTGGCCTTGGCGCTCACACTCTGCGTCTTGGTTTATGATCGTTGGCACAAGCAGGTGGCGTGGGCTCCTGCGGTCATGGGGCTATGCCGCGCGCTTCTCCCGGTCATCGGTTTCTGCGCCATCGCCGATACCGACCTTGCTCTGCAGTCGTTTAGCGCGGCCGCGTTGGTCGCGCATCCGCTGGTGCTGTGGCTGCTGACATTTTCAATCACGTTGGTCGCGCGTCATGAATCCGGCAACGGTCAGCCGCCTCGCTGGGCCGAAGCCCTTTTGTATTTAGTACCATTGCCGTTATTGCTCACGTCGCCGCGGCTCGGCTGGACGCTTTTCGGGTGCGCACTCTATTGGCTCTGGATTTATCGCTCGAATCGAAAGCATCCCCTGCCAGCTGGCGTTGGTGCCCGCGTCTCGGATCGATTAGCTTCATTCCCGTTGCTGGATTTGGCGGCTAACGGCACTTATCTTTTCTTCACCGCTCAGATGTTCGGTTCCGACAGTTCCCTACAGACCAACTACCTTGGAGTGACCCGCACCACCGGGCTTTTCTGGCTGATTCCTTTGGGCTGTTTTGGTCTGACGTTGCTCTTCCGCCGCTGGATTCCGACGACCTAAGCTTGCTAATAGGCTTAAATGGGAAGTTTGCATCCGGCTATTTATCGGAACTGGGCTTGTCCTTGGGGGTCTAAATCCTTCTGATAAACCCTCCCTCTGGGCTATGGACGACTCCCTTGACCTCGAATTCGCGGTGACCTACCGCCACCGCATCTTCTTCACCGAAGGTGCTTTCGCTGCGGGCAACCGAGTCCTCGCCGACCTCTTTGCCGGCGCCAAGGTCATCCCGTTCGTCGATGCTGGCCTAGCGAACTCCCGTCCGGACTTCGTCGCCGAGGTCGTCGCCTATGGCAAGGCCATGGGCGTACACTTTACCCGCGCCCCGCTCGTGCTCACTGGCGGTGAGGCTGCTAAGAAAGACTCTGCTGTGGTTAAGGCCGCGTTAGCCGCCATCGAAGCCGACAAAATCTGTCGCCACTCCTACGTCCTCGCCATCGGCGGCGGCGCCTTTCTCGATGCCGTCGGCTTCGCAGCCGCCACGGCTCACCGCGGCGTCCGCCTCGTGCGCATGCCTACCACGACCCTCGGACAGGGCGACGCCGGCGTGGGCGTGAAGAACGGGATCAATACATTCGGTAAGAAGAACTTCACCGGAGCTTTTTCTGTGCCCGCTGCTGTCGTCAACGACCTCGCGCTCCTCACTTCGCTCGACGCCCGTGGCCTACGCGATGGCCTCGTCGAGGCCGTGAAGGTCTCGCTGCTCAAGGACCCGGCTTTCTTCATCAGTCTCGAAAAAGAATCTGGGTTGCTCGCCGCCGGGAATATTCCAGCCATCGGACGGGCCGTCCGCCGCTCCGCTGAACTGCATGCCCGTCATATCGCCGGTAACGGCGACCCTTTCGAGCTCGGTAGCGCCCGCCCGCTCGACCTTGGCCATTGGGCCGCGCACAAGCTCGAATCAATGACTAACCATCGCCTGACGCACGGCGAGGCTGTGGCCGTCGGCCTGTCACTCGACCTGATCTGCGCCCGTGAGCTCGGACACTTCGGCAAGGAAGAGACCGAGCGCTCGCTCAACCTGCTCGTTGCCCTTGGCTTTAAGATCTACGCGCCCGAGATGCACCTCGATGGTGGCGCGCTGATGCTCGCCGGTCTCGAAGAATTCCGCGAACACCTCGGTGGCCAGCTCACGCTCGTCCTGCCGACCG
>JBAXRS010000126.1:0-2679 GCA_037131085.1 Verrucomicrobiota bacterium
CACTCAACGATGAGATGGTGCAGATTTGCTTCAATAAGCCCGACCTCCTGCGCGTGCTCTGGAATCATCGTGGCTCACGCCCCCAAGCTTGCGTCGTCAGCATCGCCAGCGACTTCGCCACGCCGCCTCTCAACGGCTCGGTCAATCCCACCGACGGCCAACTCTACATCGCCGGCTTCCAGATTGCCGGCTGGGGCAACACGCTCAAGACGCTGACGGGCATCGAACGCGTCCGCCATACTGGCGCACCTTCGCTGACGCCCCGCGAGATCATCCCGACGGACCGCGGCATCCTCCTTCGTTTCGACGTACCCCTCGACGCTACCAAGGCGACCAACCCCGATAACTACTCCTTCGCAACGTGGCACTACAAACGCGCCTACACCTATGGCTCGGCGCAATATAAGGCTGATGGCAAGACCGGCAACGACTGGCTCACGGCCAGCAGCGCCATCCTCAGCCAGGACGGCAAGAGCGTCTTCATCGGCGTACCCGGAATGAAGCCCGTCGAACAACTTCGCGTCGGCTGGGCCATCGCTTCCGCCGCCGGCGCCGAGATGCGCCAGAACGCCTACACGACGCCGTACGAGTTCACAAAGTTCGACCCCGTTGCCGAAGGCTTCGGGTCGATTGAAATTGACCTTACCCCGCGTGCTGCCGCCGCTAAAAAAACCGAGGTCATCTCCGCCGACGAAGGCCAGCGTCTCGCCACCATGTTCGGCTGCGTCGCTTGCCACTCCGTCACGGATACGGCGATGACCAACGTTGGCCCAAAGTGGAAGGGCTTGTTCGGCTCTAAGCGCGATTTTGTGACCGACAAAGGCAAGAAGGGTTCCCTCATTGCAGACGAGGCCTACGTCCGCGAATCGATCCTCGAGCCGAACGCCAAGAAGCATGCCTCCTTTGTGAAGTCGGAATTCGCCATGCCCAGTTTTGCGGGGATTTTAAGCGAAGCTCAGATCGAATCTTTGGTGCTGTATATAAAAACCCTGAAATAAAGCAGTTTGACGGTTATTTCTCGCAACTCCGCGTGCTTTTCGCTGTTTGAAAGGTATGCGCTCCCCTCGCTTCTTCCCTGCCCTGTTGGCCGCATTGGCCGCTGGCTACACCTCCCTACTCGCCGGAGATTTCCGCCTGGCCGCGCCGATCTCCGACCACATGGTCCTCCAACGCGAGAAGCCCGTCGCCGTCTGGGGCTGGGCTGATGCAGGAGAATCCGTCACGGTCGCTTTCGGTGGCCAATCGAAATCCGCCACCGCTGCGGACGACGGTAAGTGGTCGCTCAAGCTCGACGCGCTTTCCGCCTCTGCCGAATCCCGCTCACTCGTCGTCACGGGCAAGGACGGCCATAAGGTTGAAGTCAAAGACGTCCTCGTCGGCGAAGTCTGGCTCGGCTCGGGCCAGTCCAATATGGCCATGACGGTCAACCGCTCGAAAGACTTCGAAAAAGAGAAGGCCGCCGCAAACTTCCCCTTAATCCGACATTTCAAGGAAGACTCCGCGAGTGCCACCACCGCCCAAGGGCAAGCCAAGGGCTCATGGCTCGTTTGTACACCCGAGAGCGTCGGGGGCTTCTCCGCAATTCTCTACTTCTTCGGACGGGAAATTCACCACGAAGTCGGCGTCCCTGTCGGCCTCATCAATACCTCCGTCGGCGGCACACCCATCGAAGCTTGGATTGCTCCGGAGCTACAAGAAACCAAGCCCGAACTCAAAGCCGCCTTAGACGCGCAACACGAAGCCACCTCCAAGGTCGACCTCGTCAAAGCCAAAGCGAGCTACGAAGCCGCGCTCGAAAAATATAAAGTCGCCAAAGCCCAAGCGAAGACGGACGGCAAAGCCGCCCCTCGCCCGCCCACCGACCCTGTCGCCATGAGCGAACGTAAAAGTAACAACGGCGGCTTATTCAACGGCAAGGTCGCTCCGCTAATCCCATATACCCTCCGCGGCATGCTCTGGTATCAAGGCGAAGCGAATTCCGCCGATACGCGCGCACCGGCATACGTCCACCAACTTTCCGCTCTGATCACCGATTGGCGTGCTCGCTGGGGTGACGAAGTGCCTTTCGCTTGGGTCCAATTACCGAACTTCAATCGCGCTGGTGAAGGCTGGCCGCTGATGCGCGAATCCATGCTCAAAACTCTTGCCCTCCCCAAGACCGGCATGGCTGTCGCCATCGATATCGGCGAACCTGGCAATATCCACCCGACCAATAAACAAGAAGCCGGTCGACGCCTCTCCCTCTGGGCGCTCGGCACCGTCTACGGCAAGAAGGTCGCGGCAACGAGTAGCCCCCTCCCCGCCGGCAGCGTCGTCCAAGGCTCTGAAATCGTTGTTTCATTCTCACACGCCGATGGCCTCAAAACCCGGGACGGCGGTGCCGTGAAAGGCCTCGTCATCGCTGGAGCCGACAAGCAATGGAAACCAGCGACGGCGAAGATCAACGGCACCAAGATTACCGTCAGCAGCCCTGAGGTCGCCCAGCCCGTCGCAGTCCGCTACGCCTGGCTCGATAATCCTGAATGCAACCTTATCAGCGGCGCCGACCTACCCGCCTCACCTTTCCGCACCGACGATTGGGCGCCCATCCCCGCGCCCGCACCGGACAAGCCGGCCGCCAAAGGCAAAGCCAAAAAATAAGGCCTCCAGACCCTCTCTTCCAAAACCCCGCTACGCGGG
>JBAXRS010000127.1:0-2564 GCA_037131085.1 Verrucomicrobiota bacterium
GCGTCGCGCGGGAAGTAGGAAAGCGCCCACACGATGATTGTGATGGCGAAGATCACCGTACCGGCCTTCGAGACGAACTCGGCGGCGTTCTGCCACATCCGCCAGACGACATCGCGCGGCTTGGGCATCTGATAGCGAGGGAGCTCGAGGACGAACGGCTGTGGCTTCACCTTGAGCACAAGGCGGGTGAGTACGAACGCCGTCGGGACGGCGAAGAACAGGCCGACGCAGTGCATGCCGACCATCACGACGGATTGCCAGCCCGGACCATAGACCGGACCGATGAAGGCCGCGCACATCAGCGCATAGATTGGGAAGCGGGCCGAGCAACTCATGAACGGCACGACGAAGGCCGTCGCGAGTCGGGCCTTGGGGTCTTCAATCGTGCGGGTCGAAAGTAGGCTCGGAATCGCACACGCGAAACCGGAGAGCAACGGGACGAAGCTCTTCCCATTGAGGCCGCACCAGCTAAAGAGGCGGTCCATGATGAACGCGGCTCGCGCCATGTAGCCGCTATCTTCGAGGATCCCGATGAAAAGGAAGAGGATTAGGATTTGCGGCAGGAAGACCAGGAAGGCCCCGACGCCCCCGATGATGCCGTCAGCCAGCAGGCTCTGGAGCATCGGATACGCGTCGAGAGGTGGCGCGACGACTGTCTTCGTCCAGTCGACCCCAGACTGAATCCACTCCATCGGGAACTTCGCCAGCCAGAAGACAGAGGCAAAGAAGCCCAACATGATGCCGGCAAAGAGCACGGGGCCCAAGAAACGGTGCAGTAATAATCGGTCTACCGCCGCAGACCGACTGGCGCGAGCGGCACCCTCTTTCACGACGCCTTCTAGAGCTTTGCGCAGGCGGGCGTAGTGCACCAGGGGTTCGGCCGCCAAGGGGTTGTAACCCGACTGCCGGACGGTCTCTCGCCCCTGTCGGATGACTGGGTCGCGGAGTTCTGCCTTCCAGTGCAACCGTTCCGCCAAGGCGGAATTGGAATCAAAAATTAGCCGTTGGGCTTCGGCTGAAGTGACTTTGCGGCCGGTGTCCTTTAAAATGGCCGCCGTAATATCTTCCAACGCCGCTAAGATTTTTTCAGGCCAAACCACCCGCGGCAAAAACGTTTTGCGTTCGAGGGTTAGCGCAATAGCCCGGCGAACATCAATCACGCCCTCGCCTTTCCAAGCCGAAGCCATGACCACCGGAATGCCGCCCAGGCGATCGGACAGCAGCCCCGTATCGATGCGTAATCCTTGTTCCTTCGCGACGTCGGCTTGATTTAAGACCAACGCAACGGGTAGGCCTAATTCGGCGAGTTGTGAGGCTAAGAACAGATTGCGTAAGAGATTGGTCGCATCAGCGACCAAGATCACCGCGTCTGGCTGGCGTTCTCCAGAAATATTTCCAGATAACGCGTCGGTGACTACCTGCTCATCCGGAGAAGTGGCGGCCAAGGAGTAAAGCCCGGGAAGGTCGACTAACTCCACCTTGGTGCCGTTACCTAAATCACAGGACCCCGATTTACGGGCGACGGTCACGCCCGGATAATTTCCGACCCGTTGACGCAGTCCGGTCAGGGCATTAAAGAGCGTAGACTTGCCGGTATTGGGATTGCCGACGAGCGCGACCATAAGGCCCTGTGTCGGAATGCTCACGACGTTGCCTGGGGGCGCTGGATGGGGCAATCGGCTGCCACATCGACGATTAAACTCTCCGCTTCCGATAAGCGTAAGCTCACGACCTGGCCTCCAAACTCAATGGCCAGCGGATCACCCAAGGGTGCCTTGCGGACCAATTTCAAAACCATCCCCGGCAGGAGCCCTAACGCCATCAAACGCTGATCCACCCCGCGCTCCGGGTTAAGCGAAGCCAGCTTCCCGAATTGACCGGGTAGAAGTTGGGAAAGCGGAGTCACGCTAGTTGAGAATGAGTCTCAAAAATACCCTCTCGGGGGGTGCTGTCAACGCCGTCCTCGCCTAAATTAGCCAAATACGTTGCCTGCTGGGTCCACTTGGACCTGCCTATTCTGACCGCGATGACCCTCCCTAAGCCCATCCCCGATGCGACTCCTCACGTCCCCGAGGTCTTAAACCCGGGCGGGATCGGCGGCCACCCCAAGGGCCTGAGTATGCTCTTCTTCGCGGAGATGTGGGAAAGGTTTTCCTATTACGGCATGCGGGCGATTCTCCTGCTCTTCATGATCGCCCCCCTGGCGATTGGCGGGATGGGGATGGATCAGAAGTTGGCGGCGCAGATTTATGGGAATTACACCATGGCGAGCTACCTGGTCTGCATCCTGGGCGGGTACCTCGCCGATAATTTCATCGGCTCGCGGCGTGCCGTTTTGATTGGCGGCTTCATCATCACCGCCGGGCACTTCACTTTGGCGATTGATTCGATTCCAAGTTTTTACCTTGGGCTCATCTTGGTCGCCCTGGGTACCGGACTTCTTAAGCCTAGCATCAGCACGCTTGTCGGCGGATTATACGCCCGGGGCGATCATCGACGTGACGCGGGCTTCTCGCTTTTTTATATGGGCATCAACCTCGGAGCCTTTGCCTCACCGTTGGTCG
>JBAXRS010000128.1:0-2546 GCA_037131085.1 Verrucomicrobiota bacterium
GGTTCGCCGAGGCATTGGTCGAACTTGCGCCAGATTTCGAGGCGTTCCCGCACGGGGATATTCTCGAACTCCGCGGACCCGCCGCCGTTATAACTCTTATCCTGATCGCCCATGACCCAAAAAATCGAGGTCCGGTTATTGCCATCGCCCGGCTCATGCTTGCCTCGGACCATCCCGCATTTGGTCGGCGCGATGGCGGCAAAGACATCGTTATTTTTAAACAACATGTTGCACATGTGGCCGCCGGCCGAAGCCCCTGTGGCGTAGATGCGATGCGGATCGGAGAGTCGCTTCGCCTCGAGTAATGCCAAGAGCTGGCGAACCAAGCCCAGATCGTCGGCCTGCTTACGATTCCAATCCTTACCGGGAATGAAATTATAGAACGAGCTGCTTTCTCCGTTCCTGCCGACCATGCTCTCGCCTTGCGGGCTCACCGAGATAATCCGGCGGCTTTTAACGTACGGTGCAAGCCGTTCGGAATAGGCTTCGGCCGGCCCGCTATCGCCGTGAAAACCGAATACCACCGGCAGCCTTTCGCCCCGACGGATGTCCGTAGGCAACTCGATGAGCACCTTACGCGTGTGTCCATTGGCCTGGACCAGCTGGACGACGTTCTTGCCCGGTTTCAGCACGACCGACGCCGGGTCGGTGGGTTTGGGTTGGGCTTGAACCTGAACGGAAGCCGACCAAGCGCAGGCGCAACAAAGAAGAAACAACAAGCGGGGTGAGCTCATAACCGTAAAACTGTCTCCCCATACCCATTTGGCAAGCCACCACGCATCAGTAAAGTGGAGGGGAATCGGGCGGAATCAGCGGATGAGATGTCATCGCATCCCTCCCAAGGCAGGGGCAAGTAGGTGAGCACGCAGTGCTAACCCTACCGCGTGGCGGCGATTAGGCCCAAGGGTTGGCTTTGAGTTTTTCGAATTTAATCCCGGGGGTCGCGAGGAGGCATTCGCCGACTTTTAATTTGGCAATGACGCCCGCAAGCTGACTGGTAGGCGTCGCGACGGGCTGGCCGAACATATTCAGGGGCGCTGCGCGCTGCGCTTGCAAACCGTCCGAGGGCTGGGTCTGCAATCCACTCAACGCGGGCGTACTCGTAGTCAAGACGGCTTGCGCCATGCAACGGAGGCAACGTTTGAAGAAATGGTAAAACGCAATGTGTGTCCGGAAGAGCGCCAAGAGATCGTCGTCCAGCGTGCTGGGCGATTGGCAGGTGACGATGAGCGTGAAGCCGAACTTGGCGGCGTTACGCAACATAAGCTTGAAAGTCGCAATCGCGGGCGTGAGGTGGGAAATATCTATGATAAGATATTGGGGCGTACCAGGCGGTCGAGGACGTTGGAGCAATTCGGCGTAGAGGGATTGGAGCAGCAGATCGCACATGCCATCGCGGGCGACCCGCGGTCCGTCCAACGTCACGAGGCAAGAGCTCGCCAAAAGTCCGGGCGCAGGCGAAGGCGCGTTGGCGGCAGCGGGTCCGAACGTTTCGGCACCAAGCACGAGGCGACGCAGCGGAGCACCCGTGGCAGATTTAATCTTGGCACCATAGACATCGGCGTAATCGACCACCAGGACGTGGGCGCCTTGGGCTAATAACGCAGGAAGGATGACTTCGCGGATCAGGTAGGATTTCCCGGCCCCGGGGGCGCCGGACAGCAGCACGTTACCTCCAGCTAAAACGTCCTGGGAATGCTGCGGAGTCCAAACGGCAAGATACATGTGGTGGGAGTTAGAGGGGGAAAGGGGAAGGAGCGCAAGGGACTAACTAATGAGAGGCCCGGTGGATTAGAAAGAGGCAGACTAGTTGACCGGTTGACCGGTTGGCCGGTTGGCAAGAGCGCGGCGTAGTCGCCAGCAGACACTAGTTGATCAGTTGACCAGTGGGCCAGTTGGCAAGGGCGCGACGTAGTCGCCAGCAGACACTAGTTGGTCAGTTGACCAGTGGGCAAGTTGGCAAGGGCGCGGCGGAGCCGCCAGCAGACACTAGTTGGTCAGTTGACCAGTGGGCAAGTTGGCAAGGGCGCAAAGGGAGCAGCATAGGGAGACCGGATGATTAGCTGGGCAGCATCAGAGGTAGGGGCGTGCGGCCCGCGCGCCCGAGGGATTGGGGCGGATGACCGGGCCGGTCATTCCTACCAACAAAAAAGCCGCCCAGCTGGGCGGCTTCCTAAGACGGACGACCGGGCCGGTCGTCCCTACCTTTTACTTCGCCGACGCGTTATAGATCTTGAGATCGTCGATCAGGCCGCTCTGGCCGGCGACACCGAATTCATAGCGGGTCTTGGTGGCATGAGCGATACCAGAGGACTTGAGGTAACCGACGGCCTTGCCATCGAGGACGACGCGTATTTCGTCGCCGACGATTTCAACGACGAGCGTCTGCCATTCGCCGGGTTTGACGTCAGCTGGGAACGTAAAGGAACGACCGACGAGGAGCTTGGCGACTTCGGCCTTCTTAGCCGGATCGTTCTTCATCTCGTAGATGTCGTTGCGCATGCCACCGTCTTTTTCGTCGATGATTTGAATGGAACCCTTTTTGG
>JBAXRS010000129.1:0-2522 GCA_037131085.1 Verrucomicrobiota bacterium
CCCTCGTCGTCATCGCCTCCACCCTCGCCCTTTCCCTCGTTTTCATCTTCGCCGCATTGACGCTCACCGAAGAAACGACCGTAAAACAATCAACTTCAACCCCGCCTCTCCCCAATAACGATCTGACCGAAGCCGAACTTACCGCACGGCAAGTCCAGGCATTTAAAAATGCCGAAGCCGCCGCGGCCAAAGGTGATGCGGAAAAAATCTTTGTCTTTGCGAACTTCCATCTGCTGGGTCTTGGCACGCCCCAAAACGAAGCCGAAGGCGTACGCACGATGAAACGCGCTGCCGACCTGGGGTATGCGCCCGCGCAATTTTTCTACGCCTCAGCCCTACAGAATGGGTTTTGCGTGATCAAAGATCCGGCCGCCGCCATCCCTTGGTTCCACAAGGCCGCCGCCCAAGGTGATGCCGATGCCGAAAACTCCTTAGCTACGGCCTACGCCGAAGGTGACGGCGTCAAAATCGATAAAGATACAGCGGATAAATGGCTGCGCCTCGCCGCCGATCACGGGCAGTTCGATGCCTGCGCCGAAATGGCCGATCGATTCATGCGACAAAAGAAACCTTCGCTTCATAAACAGGCGCTCAAGCTGCTGCACCCCGGAGCCGAAGCCTGCCACAGCCGCTCCTGTCATCTCGTTTCCGTTTGTTATTACTTAGGTATCGGTGTCGAAAAAGACCTCACCGAATCCATCGCGTGGGCACTACTGAGTTATGATGAAAATACCTCCCATAATAATATCATGATTGAAAATGATTATAAGAAACTTTCGTCAGAAGAAAAACAACAGGTTGAAAGTCGCGCCCTAAAACTGGCCGGCAAACACCCCTACAAATCTCCTTTCGGCCCCGATCCGGCGAAACTCGCCGAGAATGCCAAAAAATTTGCCGCGAATAAAATCAGGGCCCTCCAAGGCGACGCCTCCAGCCAATACCGTTTGGCTGAATTTTATCACCAAGGTCTTGGCACGAAAGAAGACCATGTCGCCGCTGTCGAATGGTATCGCAAGGCGGCCGAACAAGGCCTTCGCCAAGCCCAACGCAAGCTTGGCACGGCGTTGATCTTTTCCGACGGCGTAGCTGGCGATGAAAAACAAGGCTTTGCTTGGTGCATGAAGGCCGCTCTGCAAGGCGACGATGACGCCGAATATATGCTTGCGCAGTGCTATACCAAAGGCCTCGGGGTCGATAGCGATTCAAGTCAGGCTAAGAAGTGGAACAAAATGGCGGCGGAACACGGTCACGCAGCCGCCCAGTGGGACGAAGGATGCCAACTCTGGGAACAAGACCCTAACCCGATTAAAGATCCCATCGCACTCAAATGGTTTCAGAAATCGGCGGACCAACTTTTCCCTCCAGCCGCCATTAGCGTCGGCATCTGCCACCTGTACGGACGCGGGGTCGAAACTGACAAGATCGAAGGCTACGCCTGGATGCTGATCTGCATGGAAGATTATACGGATAATGACAAAAACACCGTCGCTACCTTACTTCGAGACATGTCGGAAAAAGAATACGATTATGCGAAATCCCGGTCGGAGAAGATCCTCACCGAGATGATGGATTTCAATGAGACGAAGGTTCGTGCGGAAAAAGGAGACCCTATCGCCCAACATCACCTGGCCAAACTCTACGCCTTCGGGCGTGGCACCAAGAAAGATGAAGCAGAGGCCGCCCGGTGGTGTCGCAAATCGGCGGAACAAGGCTACGCCACCGCCCAATTCTCCCTGGGTCAGACACTCCGGAGCGGCCAAGCCGGGAAGACCGACCCCCAAGAAGCCTTCTCTTGGTATATGAAAGCCGCCCTGCAGGGCTACCCCGACGCCGAATATCAGCTCAGCGTCTTCTATGAGTTGGGAGATTGCGTGAAGACCGACAAGGATGAAGCCGCGAAATGGCGACTTAAAGCTGCCGAACATGGCGAACCTTACGCTCAGTGTGGCATCGGCAATAAATACTTCGGCGATAAAGCTGACCCCGTTAACGACGCTCTCGCTGTGGGTTGGTTTCGTAAGTCCGCCGAACAACTCCACCCCAAGGGCGGGTTCTTACTCGGCATCTGCTACATGAACGGCCGCGGGGTTCCCTTGGACAAGGTCGAGGGGTTGGCCTGGATGATCACCATCTCGGAAGGGTTGCCGCCCGAAATCAAGGAAACCTTCACGAAAATCGTGAAACGCTTCACCCAAGAACAGATCGAGATGGCACGCATTCGGGCCCAAGAACTCCAGAACCAATGCCTGGCTAAAATCAAAGCAACCGAGGGAGACTAACCCCACTCAATTCACCAAACGCAACCAACATGCGCGATGAGTTTCTCGATAAATTACGCCGCCGCATCGATGCGGTCGGCCCCTGCTGCAGTTGTCTCGCGATCATCGTCCTCACATTACTTGGGATGATAGCCCTTCTTTAGCGCTGAAGCTGACGCGATTAATTTGAATTAATCCCCCACCCCACCTCCCGGTCTATTTCTTATGGCGTAGTAAAAAGTCGATGATCAGGGCATCGGTCTT
>JBAXRS010000130.1:0-2469 GCA_037131085.1 Verrucomicrobiota bacterium
TGCCCCCCGTAAGGCAGGGAGAATGGAGCCGTGAAAATTGACAAAACCGAGATGAGTCGCCGCCAAAAAATCGTCTTTGAGAATTTGTCCGTAAGCCATCACCACTCCGAGATCGATTCGCATACGACCAAGTTCTTGCGCGTGCTCGGGCGTAAGTTTCTCGGGCTGAAACAAAGCCAAACCCTCAATACGAGCCCAAGAGGCCACAGGATTGGACTTCACATCCTGGCCTCGGCCGGAGGGACGATCCGGCTGGGAATACACCCCGACTATTTCTACGCCAGGCAAAGAGCGGACAGCCGTGAATGCCGCCAAAGCGATCTCGTCAGAGCCCAGTAAGATCACCCGACGAGATGGCGCCAACGGCAGAGGCATGATGGAAAGAGGATTACTTGCGAGCTTGGCGGGCGGCACGGCCCTTCAGAGAACGTGGCTTATCCCAGCGCGTGTAAGCTTTCTTATTACCCTGCACTCGCTTACCGCTCACGGACTTCATCCCGATCTTACCTCGAGTCTTACCAGTGCGTGGGCCGTTGGCAGGCAAAGCGACTTTTTGCACCGGCTTGGCCACGACCTTACGGCTCGAGGGTAGATCATCCGTTTTCGAAGTCGGCGGCGCAAAGAACTGACGGCCAGTCTGCTTGGGCTTGCCGACCACGTCCAGAAAGACGGGCACGCCAGCTAAATCAAAACTCTCGTGGACGCCTTTGACCAAGAAGCGTTGGTAGGCATCTTCGAGACGCTCTTCCGAATTACAGAAGAGGCGAAAACGAATCGGACGCTTCGACACCTGCGTGACGTAGTAACATTTGAAGCGACGACCTGACACCATGCGCGGCGGCCGCTTAATCATGAGATCTTGAATGACGCGGTTGATACGAGCCGTCGGAATCGTGGCTCCGGCGCGCGTGAAGACACCTTCGGCGGCATCCAGCATGTCTTCGTGGCGCAGGCCCGTCATCGCAGAAACGAACAACAGCGGAGGCTCGGGCAGGAAGAAAAGTTCGCGGCGAACGGCATTGCGGAACTTCGCGCGGAATTCCTCTTCATCTTCGAAACCATCGATATTCTTATCGCGGAAGGCTTTTTTAGCTAAGTCCCATTTATTGACGACAATCACCAAGCCGCAGCCCAACAGCGCCAATTCGCCGGCGAGCTGCTTATCGATGCGGGTAACACCCTGCCCTGCGTCCAAGACCAGGAAGACTACATCGGTTTCGGCCAAGATTTCGTCGGCGCGGATTTGGGAAAAGAAATCCAACGTATCACGTTTATTTGCAGTGCGGCGGCCAGCCGTATCAACGAGCGAGAAGGTCGCCTTGGAGCCGTCGGCTTTCGTCCGGGAAAGACCGGCCCGGACCGGATCGCGCGTCGTGCCCGCGACTTCGCTGACGATCAGGCGCGAGCTACCTAAAAGACGATTACCCAAAGAACTCTTCCCGACGTTCGGACGGCCCGCCAAAGCGAGGCGGATGGGACGGGCTCCCTCGGAACGAGGAGTCTCCGGGGCTGGCCCCAGCTTCTTAAGGATTAAGGCCATCAACTGCGGCATACCCCGACCATGTTCCGCTGAAATCAACAAAGGCTCACCAAAACCTAAGCTGAAGAATTCGGAAAACGTACCGTCACGATCTTCCGTGTCGGCCTTATTGGCGACCACGATAACGTTCTTACCGGCCTGGCGAAGTTTGGCCGAGATTTCTAAGTCAAGCGCGACACACCCTTCGGAAGCATCGACCACTAACAGTACGATGGACGCCGCGGCCAAAGCGAAATCGACCTGCTCTTCAACGGCATCGGCGACGACTCGTGGCGTAAGTTCGGCCCGATAAAGACCGATGCCACCTGTATCCATCAAAGTGTAGCGACCGTCGAAGACGTCGGAAGTGATCAAATCGCGGGTGACTCCTGGCTGATCGTGCACGATCGAAATACGCCGTCCGACGATACGGTTAAACAGCCGGCTTTTACCGACATTGGGACGGCCCACGATGGCTACCGCGCGTGAAATTTCTGTGTTCCGTTCCATAAAATGAAAGAGTCGGGGTTACCTGCCCTACAAGCAAGCAAGGATGCTCAGCGCTTTTGGACGGTGTCCATGAAGCGACCAATTCGCTCACAAGCCTCATGAATCCGCTCATAACTTGTGGAGAATGAGGCACGGCAGAAACCCGCACCAGCGGCACCGAAGGCCGTTCCGGGGACGACGGCCACCTTTTGCTGCTCCAGCAGCTTCGAGGCAAAGGTCATGGAATCCAGGCCGGTGCCGGAGACTTGCGGGAAGGCGTAGAAAGCGCCGCGAGGCAGGTGACAGGGTAACCCGAGTTCATTAAAACGACGGACGATAAAGTCGCGACGTTCACGATATTTATCGCGCATGTGCAACATCGAGTCGCGCCCGTTACGCAGGGCTTCGACGGCGGCCTCTTGGCTGATGATCGAAGCGCACATGATGCCATACTGGTGGAC
>JBAXRS010000131.1:0-2414 GCA_037131085.1 Verrucomicrobiota bacterium
CCACAGCATCCTATCCGGTTTCCGGTCTCCCTTTGCTGGTTGTTGAGTCTTCGCGTTAAAAGACACCAATCGAGCATAAAAAGATACTCGATTGGGTTTCCTTCTTTCCAGCGTGCGAGCATCCTATTCGTCTCCTCACCCCATGAGCACCAAGAAATATAATGTCGGTATCATTGGCTACGGTTGGGCTGCGACCGCGCACATCGACGCCATCAATGCCTCCAAGCAAGCGCAAGTCACCGCCGTCTATTCCTCTCGTCCACTCGATAGCGCGACCCTCAGCGCCAAGCACGGCGGCAAAATCAAAGCTTATACGACGGTCGAAGCCCTGCTCGCCGATCCGGATATCCATGTGGTCGACATTACGAGCTACCCTAGCCAGCACTGCGCCCAAGCCGTCGCCGCGGCGAAGGCGAAGAAGCATATCATCCTCGAGAAGCCCATGGCGAATTCGCTGACCGAAGTCCGTCAGATCGTCGAAGCCGCCGCCCAGAACGGCGTCAAAGGCTGCGTGTGCTTCGAATGCCGTTTCTCTAATCAAATGACGGCGACGAAGGCCTTGCTTGATCAAGGGCTGGTCGGCGAACTGCACTACGCCGAAGTCGATTACTACCACGGCATCGGCCCATGGTATGGCCAGTATCGCTGGAACATCGGCAAGAAAGACGGCGGTAGCGCCCTACTCACCGCCGGTTGCCATGCACTCGACGCTCTCCTGATGTGTATCCCAAGCGAAGTTGAAAGCGTCACGAGCTTAAGCAGCAAATCCAAGAGCAACGACTTCACTCCTTACGAATACGATACCACCGCCGTCACGATCATCAAATTCAAGAACGGCGCCGTCGGTAAGTGCGCCGCCGTCGTCGACTGCCACCAGCCTTATTACTTCCATACGCACTTGATCGGCAGCCATGGCAGCGTCCTCGATGATAAATTCCATTCGACGAAACTGCAGACCAATAAGGCCCACTGGTGCAAATTATCGCTCAAGATGCTGGATTCAGGCGATGTCAGCGACCACCCTTACCAGGAACAATTCCAAGCCTTCTTCGATGCACTCGATAAGGGCCAAGATATGCCGCTCACGAGTTTCCGCGAATCGCTCCGCACCTTCGAAGTCATCTTCGCGGCCGACCAGAGCGCTGCCAACGGCGGTCAACCCGTCAAACTCGCCTGACGCCGATGCCTTCCGTCCTCGCCATCTTTGCCCACCCCGACGACGTCGAATACTACGCGGCAGGCACGATGCTGCAATTGGGGCTACGCGGCTGGGATCTTCATTACCTCGATCTTTGCGCAGGCAACGGCGGTTCGGTCCAGATGGACGGACCGACGACCGCGACCAAGCGGCTCGCCGAAGCGCAAGAGGCCGCCCGCATTCTGGGAGCTAAATTTTATCCACCTATCGTGAATGACATGACGCTGACCTATGACGTCGAGGTCATGCGCAAGGTGGCCTCCGTGATTCGCCAATCCAAGGCCGATATCATACTCACGCACGCGCTGTCGGACTACATGGAAGACCACATGGCCTGCGCCCGCCTGGCAGTTTCAGCGGCGTTCACCCACGGGATGCCGAACTTTGAGACCGTTCCGCCGGTGCCACCTTATGCGAACGACGTCACCATCTACCACGCCATGCCGCACGGCCTGCGCGACCCACTTCGTCAAAAAGTAAGGGCTGGCCTCTACGTCGATACCATTGGCGTCCAAGACCGTGCTCGCGAAGCCCTCGCGGCCCACGCTTCGCAAAAAGATTGGCTCGATAAAAGCCAAGGGATGGATTCCTACTTGGCCACCCTCGACGCGATGTCGTTACTGATCGGCAAGCTCTCCGGAAAGTTCACCTACGCGCAAGGCTGGCGGCGCCACCACCATCTGGGCTTCAGTGCAAATAACATCGACCCGCTTCGCACGGCCCTCGGCGAGGACTGTCTCATCGATGAGATCTACGAAGCCTCCCTCGAAAAACCTCTTCCCTAAACCTCCATGAACCAACCTCCCGCTTACTTTTCGCGTCGACGTTTTCTGCAGACTGCCGGCTTGGCGGCCCTGCTGGCCCCGTTCTCCGGCTTCGCTGCCTTGGATACGTCTGGCGGCGATGAGATTATCATCATCAATGATATTCATATCAGCGGCGCCGGCGAACCACAGATTCCCGCCAACGCCAAGGCTGATGGCGAACACCTGCGCTTAGCCATCAAACAGATCCTCGCCCTCCCCAAGAAACCTGCCGCGGTCATCATCAACGGCGACCTTGCGCTCGCGATCGGTACCGCCGAGGACTACGCGCTCGTCCGCGAGCTCATCGCTCCGCTCCGCGAAGCTGGCATCCCGCTTCATCTCACGCTCGGCAACCACGACGTCCGCGACATCTTCATGGCCGCCTTCCCCGAGATGAAGAGCGCCTCCGC
>JBAXRS010000132.1:0-2408 GCA_037131085.1 Verrucomicrobiota bacterium
GCGCTCAACCCACCCTCGATTCAACTAGGGCAGCACGCGGTGCTGCCCCTACCTTCGAGACAAGAGACCGAGACTCCAAAATATATCTCACCTGCGTCTGACCCTCTCCCTAATTATCAAAACCTGCACCTGCACCTGTCCCTAGCCCTGTCCCTGTTATAACCCACCCTTATTTTCTTTCTCCGCCCCGTTTCCGGTGCCACTCTTCCGCCATGTCCGATCTGCTCCAGTCTCTGCGTGAAAGTAAATCCTCCGCGGTGGGGTCGCGCTTCCATGCGATTTGCGCTCTTGGCGAAATCGCCAGTAAGTCCGCCAAGAACGGCTCGACCTATTTCGAAATCCTGATCGCCGATGCGACCGATGATATCAAAATTCGCGTCTTTGCCGATTCGCCCGTCAAAGCGGTCTTGGCTTCGCTTAAGCCCGGCATGTCAGTCCGCGTCGGCGGGGTGGTCGGTGATTTTAACGGCCGCCCTGATTTGAAAGTCGATACGCTTGCGGCCTTGACCGACACCGAGCGTTCCGACCCCGCCCTCATGGGCCGACTGACTCCAGTCTCGCAACACGACCCGGTCAAGATGCGGCTGGAGCTACTCGCCATCGTCAGTCGCATTCCTCACGCCCAGCTGCGGGCAGTCGTCGAATCGATCCTCGAAGAGCAAGGCGAACGTTTTTACGAAGCCGTCGCGGCGATGGGGATGCACCACGCTTTTCGCCACGGCTTACTCGAGCATACGCTGCGGATGGCCAAGTGCGCCGAGGCCTTGATCCCGCTTTATCCGAAGGTCGATCACTCGCTCGCCGTCGCCGGTACGGTCTTGCACGACGTGGGCAAGGTCCAGGAATACACGCGCCTCGAGCCCGGGATGGCGAAAGCCACCTTTACCCGCGCCGGCAATCTTCACGGCCACCTCGTGCTCGGTACTTTTCTCGTGCGCGAACATGCCATCAAGGTCGGCCTCGAAATTTCGCTCCGCGAGCGCCTCGAGCACATCTTACTAAGTCACCATACGATGCGCGAATACGGCGCATGTCAGACGCCCTCGACGCCGGAGGCGGTTTTCGTCGCGCGCATTGACGACCTTGACGCCAAACTTTCCGCTATCGAAGAAGAGCTGCGCAAGGCCATTCCAGGCCAGGAGTTCGTGCAACTTCGGGCCATCGATGGTCAGTTGCTGCTGACTCCGCCGAAGACGGGAGCCTGAACGATGGACGTTCGGGAATTGGATTTCGAGTTGCCGCCCGAACGCATCGCGGCCGAGCCTTCGCCTCGGCGGGATGGCTCGCGACTGCTCGTCGTCCGCCGGGCCACCCGCACGGTCGAGCATCGGCTCTTTTCCGATCTCCCCGAACTTCTGCCTGCTGGCACGGTGCTCATTCGTAATAACGTCACCGTGCTCAAGGCACGACTCTTCGGGGTGCGTCCCACGGGCGGCAAAGTGGAGTGTCTTTTACTCCGCCCTACATCCGAAGCGGCCGAATGGTGGTGTATGTTGAGGCCGGGCAAGCGCGCTTCCGATGAAGCCGGCTTCCGCATCGACGGGCGCAAGGCCGTTGTGGTCGAAGTGAAACAGGGCGAATATAGGGTGCGTTTTGATCTGGCGGCTGGCGATACGGTCGCGCACTTGGCCTCGCGCGTCGGCGAATTACCCTTGCCGCCGTATATCGTCGAAGCGCGGAAAGATCGCGGCCTCGCCGCGTCGGATGACGCGGCGCGTTACCAGACCGTTTATGCGGATCCACAATCCGCTCGCGCCGCGGCCGCACCGACGGCTGGCCTGCATTTCACCTCCGAACTCTTGGCGAAATTAAAAGCTCAAGGCCATGACGCTTTCGATTTGGTCTTAGATGTTGGTCCGGGAACTTTTCAGCCCGTCTCGGTCGCCAATCTCAATGATCACATTATGCATGCGGAAGCTTATCGCATCCCCGCCGCGACGATGGATGCGTTGCACGACCGCCGTCCGCGCTTGGCAGTCGGCACGACTTCCGTGCGCGCCAGCGAAGACGCCTTCCGTAAGACCGACGGTTTCAAATCGGCCGCCGATGGTGATTGGGTCGCGGAAGCTTCGCTCTTCATTCGCCCCGGGGACAGTATCGGTTGTTGCGAACATTTGCTGACGAATTTTCACCTGCCACGTTCGACCTTGCTTTGTTTGGTGGCCGCGTTTCTGACTCCGGGTTCGCCGGCCGGACTGGCTTGGTTGAAAGAAATCTATGCCGAAGCCATCTGGAAAGAATATCGCTTTTTCAGTTACGGCGACGCTATGTTGATTTTGTAAGAGATAAAATGGGCTCTTGTCTCGAGGGTAGGGGCAGCACCGCGTGCTGCCCTAGTGTGCTAAAGTGCAAATCGGCCTAAGGCCTGTGCAAAGTTGCAAAAGTGAGAGACAAGCTTCGGGTGGCAG
>JBAXRS010000133.1:0-2406 GCA_037131085.1 Verrucomicrobiota bacterium
CTGCCCACCGGTCAACCGTTCAACTAGTGTCTGCCTCTCTCAGGTCCCCCCACCTTCACGGCTTCCTAATTTTATAACTTTCCTCCTCAAGCGCGGAACTGCCGCTGGGCGCTTTTAATAAATTCCGCTCACTATCATACTCCAAATTCATATCATTGGCCGTCGGGTTAGCATAATAAGTAAATGTCAGGCCGGTATGTGAGAATTCAATGGGGCCCATGATTTTGGCATAATAAGCCGAAATGATTTTACCGCTCGGCTCCGCCAGCGTCCTCGAACGCGTAAAATACCCAATGTTTTCAGACCGTTCCACCGTACTAGCTCGACTGTCGACCGTGAATTCAAATTCGCCCTGATAACCGCTCAGCGGGGCCTGATGCGGTAACTTAAAGACGCAGTTCGCCCAGAAAGTTTGGGCGCGAACCATGCCGCAGTGCTTTTCCGGAAACCGTACCCGCAGCTGGGTCATCCAATGTCCGAAGTGTCGGGCGAACTTATCGGTGGAAAATTCTGCAAAATAAGGGTCCAGGCGTTTCTCGGCCAGGCTTGCGGCCGACTCATTCCAGCCGACCTGCTGGGGCGAGAGGCGAAATTCGATATCCGCAATAAGTCCATGGCCATAAGGGGGGAGGGCGGTACCGAGGGCAAAGTCGTAACCCAACCAGGCATCCGCCGGCAGGGTTTTATCGGCAAGATTCAAACCGACTCGTTTCGCCCGGAGCGGAATCGGGGCGATGACCCGCGGCAGGGTGATGGACCAAACATCACCTCCAGATACCTCCAGCGGATCGCGTGAGGGATTAGCATCGATGGGATAAAATCCGGCGGGGTTAATCTGGACGCGACTGAGCACCATGGCTTCGTCGGCTTTGAAGCGGAGTGCTCCGTCGGGGCCGGTCGCTTGGTCGATGGTTTGTTGGCTAGAATAGCGCGGATCGTCTCGTCGGCTGAGGGTGAGTCGGGCTGGAATCGCCGCCAGGGGAGTCTGCGTTTCGTCCGTGATTTGTAGGGTGAAGTCGCGGCCTTCGGCGATGAACGGAAGGACCAAGAGAAAAATAAAATCACGCATCGGGTTCAGCGCAAATCACCTTGGGTGATCATCGAAAGGTAGAAGGGGTGGACGAACGGGAGCGCGACATTTTTGCAATCGCTGTGTAGCCAATGCCCGGCGGTCGCCGCTTGGGTATGTCCTGCCGTGGGCCAACGACGGGTGGTCAGGCGGCCTTCGGTCTCGAGATTGAAATTTGTAATCCCCGTCTGGCCGGTCCGGAAATTACCCAGCTGTGGCATCGCTTCGGCCCCGGCGGCGTAAGAGAGCGAGGGGATGGCCCGGGCCAAAAGGTCATATTTTACGCGGGGGCCGCCGGCGGTAAGATCGCCGATAAACTTTTGCGTCGAGAGCAATTGAGCATTGAGGAATTTGGCGAAGAACGGATTAGGCAGCAGCTGCGCGGGTAAGAGTTGGGCCGCGATTTCCGGGGCGAGCTTTTCATAATACCCCCCGAGGCCATTAGATTGGTTGCCTGGCACATAATTGCCGCGCCACTGCGGATTGAATCCCCAGCCCGCTTGCGAACGTTCCATGGCGACGCTCGCGAGCGAACGTGCCCAGCCGACGCCTTTCAAGAGCTCCTGGGTTTTCCAAACCCCGTAGTCGATGCTCCGGCCGGCCCAAAGCGTCGAGAGTACGGAGGCGGTGGAGATTTCCGTTGGGCAGTTAGTAATATTTTCGCCGGACGAATAATAATTCAGCGCTGAAGTCCTTTGTTTCACGAGCGAGAAGGCGTTACGCCAAGTCACGCCGGCCCGCCGGTCAGGAGCGGTAAATGACTCGGACCAGGCGGCCGCCGTGAGTCGTAGCGGATAGGGGCGCCAGGCTCCCTCCGTCATCAGGGCGGTTTGCATGCTCGTGGAGTCTTCGGGCGAGATGGCTTCAATGGGGACGGCGGCGTTGATCATGAAGTAACGCGCGGGTACAAGTTTGCCGGATTGAATGGCCTGGCAGGCGACCATGTTGCCTAGGCTGTGGGCCGCTAAGATGGTCTTGCTGGGATCGATGAAGTATAACCGTGGGCCCAGTAGGTCACCGGTTTGGAAAGCGTGATAGACCGCTTTATGGTAATCCAGGCCAGTGTCGCCGTTCCAGGTCACGCCGACGAAGCGGGCATGACTTCCGAGCGCGTAGAGCCGTTTAAAAAACTCGGCCTGCCAACTCCGGGCTTTGTTACCATCGACATTATACCCATGCACCAGGACGAACCAGCGATCGTTGCAATCGCGGTCGGCTAGCCCTTCCGGAATCTTGCCCTCGGTCGGTCGGCCGAGGATCGGCGGCGCGACTGGGGTGCCGTCCATGTTTCGGGGCACTTGGGTCAGGTTAAGATGCCGATACATCGACTCGACGGG
>JBAXRS010000134.1:0-2376 GCA_037131085.1 Verrucomicrobiota bacterium
CAAAGCCAAAAAATAAGGCCTCCAGACCCTCTCTTCCAAAACCCCGCTACGCGGGGTTTTTTGTTAACTTTAATAAAATAAGGGGGTTATACAGATACTGTCCCCTATGAAAAAGTTCTTCCTACTCCTTGCACTCGGACTTGCCGCCTTCGCCCCGGCCGCCGATCGCAAACCTAACTTCATCTACCTATTCACGGATGACCAACGCTGGGACGCACTCAGTGTCGTCCAAAAGGAGCAAGGCGAGAAAGGCCGCTTCCCCTGGCTCAAGACCCCGAACCTTGATCGCATCGCTGCCGAGGGCGTCCGCTTCCGTAACGCTTTCGTCGTGAACTCCCTGTGCGCCCCTTCGCGGGCCACGCTCGTCACGGGCCAGTACGGCCACGTCAACGGTGTGACCAACAACCACACGTCGCACCCGGAAGGCAATATCTCCGTCGCCACCCTGCTCCGTCCGGCGGGTTACGTTTCCGGATATTTCGGCAAGTGGCACCACGGTACCCAGTCGGGCAAACGTCCAGGTTTTGACACCTCGGCCAGTTTCGTCGGCCAAGGAAAATATTTCGACTGCCCCATCGAAGTCGACGGCATCGCTACACCCAGCAAGGGCTTCGTCGATGACGTCACCACCGACTACGCTGCGAGCTTCATCAAGGCCAACAAGGACAAACCGTTCCTGATGATCTTGGGCTTCAAAACCTGCCACGGACCCTTCACCCCGCCGCCCCGCAACGCAAAGGATTACGAAGGAGCGATGGCCCGCTCGACGCCGAACTACGGCATCCCTCCGGCCTATGCCAAGGTTGGGCCCAACGGCGCCAAGGGCAAAGATACCGAAGCCAAGGAAGTCCAGACGAAGCTCGATATATTCCGCGGTATCAACTCCGTCGACGACAACGTGGGCAAACTTTTGCGCCAACTTGATGAACTTAAACTTACCGATGATACGGTGTTAGTGTTTTCCAGCGACAACGGCTACTACCTCGGCGAACATAGTCTCGGCGACAAACGTTCGGGCTACGAAGAGTCGATGCGTATCCCGATGCTCGTCCGCTACCCTCGCGCGGTGAAGGCCGGTCGCACCGACGATCGCATCGTCCTCAATATCGATCCCGCCGCCACTTTTCTTGATCTCGCCGGCCAACCCGTCCCGGCCGCGATGCACGGCCGCAGCTGGAAACCCCTCCTCGAAGACCAAGCCAACGCTTCATGGCGCAACAGCTTCTTCTACTGCTACTTCTACGAAAAGGGTTTCGGTACGCCGACGACGACCGCCGTTCGCACCAACGACGCTAAGCTCATCAAATACCCCGGGCACGATGAATGGACCGAAGTCTTCGACCTCAAAGCCGATCCCTACGAAACCAAGAACCTCGCCCAAGACCCGGCCTTTACCGGCCTCCGCAAATCCCTCGAAGCCGAATACGTGAAACAATCGGACCTCATTAGCTTTAAGATTCCGGATTTCGCCGACAAGCCCGAGGCCGAAGGCGAAACCAAGAAAAAAGCCAAGAAAAAGGCGAAGTAATCTCCGCCTGCTCTCCGCAAATATTCGGGTTCCACTTGCAACCCGAAGACTTGCGGACTGTCTTAGGGGTAGCATGAAGACCCCGCTTCTCGCCTTGGCCATAGTCCTCGGCGTTTCCCATTCTTACGGCTTAAACAAGGGCAACGCCGGCCCCGCCGAAGTAAGTCTTAAGTTCAAACTTCCGGCCCCCGCCCCCCTTTCCCCCGAAGAAGAACTGAAGACTTTCAAAATCGCGAAGGGCTTTCGAATCGAACTCGTCGCCAGTGAACCGATGATCGAGTCGCCGGTCGCCATCAGTTTCGACGATCAAGGCCGGATGTTCGTCGTCGAGATGCGTAGCTATATGCGTGACCTCGAAGGGACCACCGAGAATGATCCAACCAGCCGCGTCTCGTTACTGACCGACACCGACGGCGACGGGCGTATGGACAAGGCGTCAGCCTTTCTCGATAATCTCGTGATGCCGCGAGGCGTCATGGCGGTCAAAGGCGGTGCCTTCGTCGCCGAACCGCCGAACCTATTCTTTTGTCGCGACACGAAGGGCACCGGCGTGGCTGACGAGAAGATCCTGATCACGTCCGATTTCGGTAAGCTGGGCGGACAACCCGAACACATGGCCAACACGCCGACCTGGGCGATGGATAACCGAGTCTACGCCGCTGGTTACAGCACGAGCTTAAAGCTCACCAACGGAGCTTGGCAGAAAGGGCCTGGCCTCGGTCGCGGCCAGTGGGGCCTGAGCCAAGACGACGCCGGCCGCCTGTTCTACAACTACAATTCCGACCTGCTCCGCACCGACCTCCTCCCGGCCGCAGCCTACGCCCGCAATCCGCTACTCCGCGACGCAA
>JBAXRS010000135.1:0-2272 GCA_037131085.1 Verrucomicrobiota bacterium
TCAAAATGCCAGAGCCAGATCCGATTCACGATGGCTCTCGTCGTCAGAGGATTCTCGGGACTGGCGACCCATTCGGCGAACGCCTTGCGACGGCCTTCGATGGTTTCCGGGATCGGAGTCTTCTGTGTAGCACCTAAAACGCTGAGCACGCCCGGCTTCACCTTGGCGCCGGTGCCAAAGGGGTCGCCACCCGTGAGGATACAACTTTCCTCTAAGTCGCCTTCGGTCATGCGTTCGTTAGGCATGCGAAACGGGGCGGTGATGGATGTCATCTGCGGGGTGCGACCATCATAGATGGAAAGTGCCACCGGCTCGTAACGATCCAGTTCCCACTGGAGGCGTTCGAGGCCTTTGCGGGCGACGCGCTCCATGCCGTATTGCTCCGGAGTGAAGCCGAATAATTTAGGCGGATAGTCGTTCTCCGGTAGGCCCTGTGCCTTGAGGCGAAGGCGGGCTCGGGTGAAGACGTCCGAGAAGCCGAACTTGTTCTTGGCGGAGGTCTTGCTCGCAGCTTCGACCGCGGCTATCCATTGGGTTTCGTCTTTCTTCTGCTCCTTGAACCAACGTACGGCGTTGCTTAGTAGGACTTCGTCCAGCATCGCCAGTTGTTTTAGGTGTTGATCACGGCTGAGTTCGAGAAACTTTTTTTCTTCGAAGCCTTGCTTGTTCTCGACTTCAAGGAAGGGAGTGGCTCGCTCAGTGAGCTGGGTCGTCGCGAATACCGCCTGCAACGAATAATAATCACGGGTGGGGATGGGGTCGAATTTGTGGTCGTGACATCGGGCGCATTGGAGCGAATGAGCGAGGAAGGTTTCACCCACGCTGTTACTCACGTCGTCGAGGAAGCGTTGGCGGGCAATCTTAGGCACCTCCATGCTGGTGAGTTCCCATGGGCCCATGCGCAGGAATCCCGCGGCGATGACCATCTCGGGGTTGCGTGGGTCAATCTCATCGCCGGCGATCTGTTCGCGGACGAACTGATCGTAGCGTTTGTCCGCATTGAAAGAGCGCACGACGTAATCACGATAGCGCCAGGCATTGCCACGCTCGTAATCGTTCGCGAAGCCGGAAGAATCCGCATAACGCGTCACATCCAGCCAATGCTGCGCCATGCGCTCGCCGTAGTGCGGGGATGCCAAGAGTCGGTCGACGAGAACGGCGAAAGCCTCGGCGTCGGGTCGGGTATCTTTTAGGAAGGCTTCTACTTCTTCGGGCTTTGGTGGCAGTCCGAGGAGGTCGAACGTTGCCCGTCGGATCAACGTCACGCGATCCGCGGTGGGTGCGACGGTAAGCCCCGCGGGCATTTTAGCGGCGATGAGCGCATCGACGGGGTTGCTTTGGTTTGCGGCTAGCGTCGGCTTCTTGACCGGCTGATAGGCCCAGAGACCGTCGGGTTTATATTTTCGATTAGTCCAGTCGGCGGAGAGTCCGCCGGACGTTTTCATGACCACGCCATCTTCCGCTGCCCACTTCGCCTCATTCGCTTTCGCGATCGCCTGCATGCGGGAATCATTCGGCCAGGAAGCACCGCCCGCGATCCAGTCCTTAATCCATGTGATTTGGTCAGTGTAAAGTTTTTCCGCTTCCTTCGGCGGCATTGGCTCCCAGTCATCGTGTTTCCGCGTGACCGCGAGATACATCGGACTCTCTTCGGGCTTTCCGGCGATAAACCCCGGCTTCTCGCTGTCGCCGCCTTTTAATGTCGAAGCGAGCGTCCGCATGTCCAGCCCGCCCTTGATCTTCGCCTCATCCTTGCCATGGCAGGCGATGCACTTTTCATTAAAGAGCGGCGCGACGCGACGGACGAACAGGAGTTCGGCATCCGTATTCTGGGCCAACGCAGGCAATGCGGCCGCGAGGCTCAGAAAGATGATACGCCAGAATTTCATGGTTATTGCAGATTGCTCCAGGAAGGGGCGGGTACCTGGGTCATGGGGTGAACGGCAGGATAGTCTTATCTTACTTTATTCCGAAGCCATGCAAATCTACACCGTATATTTATAACGACAAGATTAGGTCCATTATATCATCGGATGCTTCGTAGCTTGGTGTGTATGCTACGCTCATATGCAGGCTAAGTTTTTGCAGGGAACACTTGTCGTTGGGGAGGGTCGTAGTCTAGACCTGTGGCCCCCCCCGGAAAGGCCTGCCCACAGGTCATCTTATTTTTATAACCGATATGCGCTCTCTCCTGCTTCTTTCTTTTTTAGCCGTTACGGTTCTGGCCGATGGCCCGAAGGATAACATCCCGGCCGCCGTCCGTCCGATTCCG
>JBAXRS010000136.1:0-2189 GCA_037131085.1 Verrucomicrobiota bacterium
AAGTTACGCGAGTTGGCACAGGGCTGAAGCGGTTTTGGCTCGCTTGTGGCTTAATGTATATTGTCCTTAGCCACGATTATGCCTAAAAAGAAGAAGACCCTTTTGAAGTCATCCCGCGCCGGAGTGGGTCGCAAGAAAGTCGCTCCTAAGTCTAAGCCCAAGGCGAAGGCACGCCCCGCCGCCATGGTGCCGCCGAATGCTAATGCCCAGCCGGTGAAGTTGTTTAAGGAAGCCATCTTGCGGCACTTAAAGAGTTCGTTCGCCCGCGATCCGATTACCGCCACTAAAAATGATTGGTGGTTGGCGACCTGTATGGCCGTGCGTGATCAGTTGCTCGCCCGTTATATCGACACCCAATCCCAGCATTCGAGCCAGAACGTCCGCCGGGTCTATTACTTCTCGTTAGAATATTTGATGGGTCGCGTGCTGAGTAATAATTTAGTTAATCTCGGTTTGCGCGACGTGGCCACCCGGGCCCTGGCCGACCTTGGACAAGATCTCGAGGCGGTCACAGCCGAGGAAGCCGACATGGGTTTAGGTAATGGTGGCTTAGGCCGTTTGGCCGCTTGCTTCCTCGATTCGCTCGCCACTCTGGATATCCCCGCCGTCGGTTACGGGATTCACTACGAGTTCGGCTTATTCCGGCAGACTTTCGTTAACGGCAGACAGGTGGAGGTCGCCGATAACTGGTTATCCAATAATAACCCTTGGCTAATCCGCCGCCCTAACTTCCGCGTCACTGTGCCCCTCTACGGCCACGTTGTCCATAGTACCGATGACCGGGGTAATCACCACGCCTGCTTGACGGAGACCAAGGATCTGCTCGGGGTACCGTGGGATATTCCAATCGCCGGCTTCAATGCCAGCAGCGTCAATTTCTTGCGCCTGTGGGAGTCGAAGGCGACGAGTGAGTTCGATTTTCGTGCCTTCGACCGTGGCGGCTATGTCGAAGCCGTGCGCGATCGTGATGCCAGTGAGACGGTCTCCAAGGTGCTCTACCCGAATGACAGCACGGAGAGCGGTAAGGAATTACGCCTCGTTCAGCAGATCTTCTTCGTGTCCTGTTCCTTGCAAGACATCCTTCGTCGCCACCTGCGCCTAAACCCGAACTGGGCTAATTTTCCCGATAAGGTCGCCATCCAGTTGAACGACACGCACCCAGCCATCGCGGTTGCGGAGTTGATGCGCTTGCTGGTCGACACCGAGCGGATGCACTGGGATCAGGCCTGGGCTATCGTCTCCCGCGTTTTCAGTTACACCAACCATACTTTATTACCCGAAGCTTTGGAAACTTGGTCGGTACCGCTGTTTGAGAAGGTGTTGCCCCGCCAACTTGAAATCATTTACGAAATCAACCGCCGGCACTTGGATGAGGTCGAGCGTCAATGGCCCGGGGACGATGCCAAAAAGATGGAGCTTTCGATTATTCAGGAAGGTCAGCCTAAGCGCATTCGGATGGCGCATCTGGCCGTCGTTGGTTCGCATCATGTCAACGGTGTCGCCGAATTACACACGCGACTGCTCCGGGCGCACTTGTTCCCGGCTTTCGATGAGTTGTGGAAAGGCAAATTTATCAATGTTACCAATGGCGTGACGCCCCGTCGCTGGGTGCGCGGTTGTAATCCCAGCCTGAGCACGCTTTGCGATGAAGTCGCCGGTCCGGGGTGGGAAGTTGATCTGAGCAAGCTACGTAAGCTCGATGCCGTGGCCGAACGCCCGCTCTTCCAAGACCGCTTCTTGGCCATTAAACGTGAGAACAAGGTCCGCCTCGCCGCACGTATCCGTGAACTTGTCGGTGTCGAAGTTTCGCCCGATGCTTTGTTCGACGTGCAAATCAAGCGCTTGCACGAATACAAACGCCAGCACCTTAATTTGCTTCATATCTTGCATCTGTATCGACGGATGTTGAACGAGCCCCATACTCAGTTTACCCCGCGGGTCTGTATCTTCGGCGCGAAGGCCGCCCCGGGCTACGCCTTGGCGAAGCATATCATCCATGCGATCAACCGCGTCGGTGCCGTGATTAATTCCGATGCGCGGATCAAGGGTCTGCTGAAAGTCGTGTTCCTGCCGGACTATCGCGTTTCCTTAGCCGAGGTCATTATCCCGGCCGCCGACTTGTCGGAACAGATTTCAACCGCGGGTAAGGAAGCCTCCGGTACCGGTAATATGAAATTAGCCCTCAATGG
>JBAXRS010000137.1:0-2156 GCA_037131085.1 Verrucomicrobiota bacterium
AAGGGCCCGATGTCATGCAGGCTGGCGGCACGAACGCCTTGCGCACGCCTTTGCGCAAGGGTTTCGGCAATCATAAGGAGGAGTATGACCAGATTGTTTTCTACGCCCATGCCGTCGAACTCGCATCACCACCAGTCGCTTCCGGCCTGCAAAGACTCAAATATAATAACCCCGGACTTGTTGTAGATTTGGGCGTCGGACTCTGGGCTTGGCCTTTGCCGATGGATTTCAATGGCGACGGAAAGCTCGACCTCGTCGTTAACTGTCCCGACAAGCCTTCGAACGGCGTGTACGTATTTTCGTCGGGCGTCGACACCGCCAAGAACGCCATGCCGGTCTTTAAGCCGGCGCAGCGTATCAGCAAAGGCTTGCAGAATATCGAGCTCAGCGTCGTCGACGGCGTCACCAAGGTCATGGGGCCGGCGATGGAATACCCTGATTTTCTTAAGAGCGGATTGGAGGACGGCCGTAAGTTGTCATTATCGGTCAATATCCATCCCAATAAAGTCCGGGCGAACATGTGGAAGCAGGTCGACTTCGATGGCGACGGCTTGACGGACATTATCGTCGGCGCGGGAGATTGGACGGATTACGGCTGGGACAATGCGTACAATGAGAAAGGCGTCTGGACGAAAGGTCCGTTACGCGGATTCGTTTATTTTATTCGTAATATCGGCACCAACGAAAAACCCAAGTATGCCAAGCCTACCAAGATAAATGCCGGGACCAAGCCCTTGGAGACCTTTGGCTGGCCATCGCCTTCTTTTGCGGATTTCGACGGTGACGGAGACCTCGACCTGATCTGCGGAGAATTCTTGGATGGTTTTACCTATTTTGAAAACATCGGAACCCGTAAAGCGCCTAAATATGCCGAAGGACGTCGTTTAACGGTGCCGCCGGGCGTCACGGAGAATACCCGATCGGCGGCATGGAAAGCATGGCTTGATGCGTCGCAGCTTCCTGGCGCTCCACGGGCTTTGACGATGGATCTCGAGATGATCACCCCCGTGGCGATTGACTGGAATAAGGACGGCAAGACGGATCTCATCGTCGGGGATGAAGATGGTCGAGTCGCTTATATCGAAAATACCGGAAAATTTACGAGCGACCGCACGCCGCTTTTTTCACCCCCGCGATATTTCAAGCAAGAAGCGGATGACTTGAAGTTCGGAGCGCTCGCCACGCCCGTGGGTTTTGATTGGGACGGAGATGGCGACATGGATATCATCAGCGGCGATTCGGCGGGGTATGTCGCTTTCTTTGAAAACCTGAGCGGACCCGGCGTGGCCAAGCCTAAGTTCGCGGCCCCTAAGCTGTTGCAAGCAGACGGTAAAACGCTGCGCATCATGGCCGGTGGTAACGGCAGTATCCAAGGGCCCGCCGAAGCCAAGTGGGGATACACCACACTTTCGGCCGCCGATTGGGATGGGGATGGTCTCCCTGATCTCATCGTCAATTCCATCTTGGGTAAGGTCGTTTGGTATAAGAATATCGGTACGCGTAAGGAGCCGAAACTTAGCGCTGCCCAACCGATCGAAGTGGAGTGGGAGGGCGCTCAGCCCGCCTTGGCGTGGGGCTGGATGAAGCCTGAGGGCAAGGCCTTGCTGACGCAATGGCGCACCACGCCAGTGGCGGTGGATTGGAATCATGACGGATTAATGGATCTCATCATCTTGGACCAAGAGGGATACCTTGCCTACTTCGAGCGGGCTATGAAAGATGGCAAACGGGTGTTACTTTCGCCTCGGCGCGCCTTCTGCGACGAAGACGGTAAGCCGTTATTGCTGAGCAAAGGGATGGCAGGGAAGAGCGGCCGCCGGAAACTTTGCGTCGTCGATTGGGATGGTGACGGCAAGGCCGACTTCCTGCTTAATTCCTCGAGCGCCAATTTCCTCCGCCAGGTCGGCGAACGCGACGGCAAGTGGCTCTTCAAGGATATGGGCCCGCTGGTGAAGGAGAATATCGAAGGCCATGACGTCAGCCCCACAGTTGTCGACTTTGACGGTGACGGCATTCCGGACTTTTTGGGTGGAGCGGAAGACGGGCATTTTTATTTCCTGCCGAACCCACGAACCGCCGTTAAATAGCCTGCGAGCCCGAACTTATTTCTTTTTCCCGCCGCTGAACCTGATGGGTTCCGCGCCCCAGTTATTGGT
>JBAXRS010000138.1:0-2093 GCA_037131085.1 Verrucomicrobiota bacterium
TCAACGTGCCCACGGGTCAACGATTCAACTAACGTTGTATCGTTCTGGCCCACCGAGCCTCTGGGCCTCTGGGATTCTCGTTTGTCCCCTTGTCCCCTTGCTATCTCTTACCCAACCCCTACCCCTCAATAACCCCATGCGCTCCCTCCTCGCTCTGTTTCTCGCTTCGGTGGCCGTTCTGGCTGTCGAACCCAATCGTGCTCTAGTTTTTTCGAAGACCGCTGGCTTCCGGCATAAGGAATCGATCATCGTCGGCAACAAACTGCTCGGAGAGCAGTTCAAGGCCGCTGGACTTGAAGTCGATTTCTCCGAAGACGCTGCTTCGTTCAGTGCTGAAAGTCTCAAAAAGTATCGCGCGGTTGCTTTCATGAGCGTGACGGGAGACGTGATGGGTGATGCCGTGGCCTTGATCGCCTCTAAGGAAGCCAAAGAAGCTTCCGCCAAGGCGGCGGCCGAGCGGCGGGCAGCTTTCCAAGCCTGGATGGAAAACGGGGGCGCCTATGTCGGTATCCATGCTGCATCGGACGCGGGTGCGGCCGATAAATACTGGCCTTGGTACGCCAAGATGGTCGGGGGTCTTTTCAACGGCCACCCCGCCCAGCAGGTCGCCGTGCTGCATCCGATCGTCAAGAATCACCCCGCTGTGGCCCACCTCTCCGCTGACTGGAAGCGCAAAGACGAATGGTATGGTTTCAAAAATCTCGATCCCGAAAATATCGTCCTCCTCGAGATCGATGAAAAATCTTACAGCCCGGTCAAAGGTAAGGAAAATGGCGAACACCATCCGATGGCTTGGTGTAAAGATGTCGGTAAGGGACGCATGTTCTACACCGCGCTCGGACACACTAAAGAATCTTATTCCGAACCGGAGTTTATCCAGCACCTCAACGGCGGCCTGCTCTGGACGTTGAAGAAGTAAGCGGCGCGGCCAAGCCGCTCCGAGAGGGCAAGCTGGCATGCTGCGAGGCAGAGTGAATAGGCGCCTCCGGGCGCCCTTTTTGTTTGGGGTGGGCCGCAGGGCGGCGATCGGCTGACCGAGGTCGGTCAGCCCTACCCAGCGCACACTCAGCGTAGGCTTACTTCACCGCTTCCAGTTTCTTAATCAGGCGGCCGAGGGCGCCTTTGGTCGCCTCGTTCGTGACGGCTTTCTCGGCATCGCGCAATGCTGGCAGGTCCGACTTTTGGGCTAATTTCAGTAACGCCTTCTGGCACTCGAGACGCATCGGTTCTTCTTTGATGGCGAGGCAAAGGGCGCCGGCGACGGCGCGGAGATTACGTGCGACCGCGGCCTTGATGAGCGCATTACGCGTCGCCATGTCGGCCTTGGCATCGACGATACCGGCATTGAACGCATCGGTGACGCCAGGTCCCGCGACTTTCACGAGCGCGTCTTGGATATTATCCGCGAGGGTTTCGTCTTTCGCCAATGCTGCGAGGATTGGGACGGCCTTGGCGCCGCCGATTTCTGCCAGTGCGAGCGCGGCGGAGACGCGCAGTGGGGATTGGGGGTTTGCGGCGAGCTCGGCAACCTGCGCGGTGGCACTGGAAGCCTTGGCTTCAGCCAGGGCGGAGAGGAGCAGCTCGGCCGTCAGGCTATCGGTCTTGGCGAGCAAGGTGGCGACTTCGCCGACCAGCGGAGACGTCGGATCATCGACCAGACGTTCGCGGACATCATCGATCGCGGCGAGTTGGATCGCGGCCTCGACCTTATCCTTCTTCAGCGTGTCGATGGACTTCGATGTGCCTTTGCGGAAATCTTTTAGCGCGGCTGTGTAGGCGGCGTGATCGACCGCCGGACGTTCGGCGGCGATAAGTGAAGCGGCGAAAAGGAGGGCGAGGAAGGAGCGCATGTTTCTGATTAGGGGGCAAGTGGGCACGGGGGCAAGGGTGCGCGATGGAATCGCGAGGGGACATGGGTGCGCGATGGAATCGCGAGGGGACAAGTGGGCACGGGGACATGGGGACATGAGAGAGGCAGCATGAGTTGACCGGTTGATCGGTTGGCCAGTGGGCCAGAACGATACAACGTTAGTTGAATCGTTGATCAGTTGACCGGTTGACAAGGGATGCAATGGGTAGGGCTGACCACCCTT
>JBAXRS010000139.1:0-2089 GCA_037131085.1 Verrucomicrobiota bacterium
TGGCCCGTCAGCGAGATCGCACAGAGCGTCATCGCGATCAAGGTCGTGCGGCGGATACCTGGGGCAAACAAGTCGGACATCGGCGGAGGCTGGCGCCCTTGCTGCGCCTGGGTCCATTCCTCCGTCTCGGGTACGGCCTTACGAATCCAGAGAGTCACGAAAGCCGGCAGCACGCCGATAAGAAAAACCCAGCGCGATTCGAAGCCGGGGAAAAGCTTGAGCACTTCGACGGAAAAAATGGCGAAGAGGATGCCGAGATTCACGGCGCACTGCAGGACGGCGGCGATCCAGGGGCGCCACTTTTTTGGCCAGGTTTCGGAGAGTAGCGAGGCGCCCACGGCCCATTCGCCACCGATACCCAGCGCCGCCAGGAAGCGGAAGATCATCAGCTGCCACCACGTCTGGGCAAAGAAGGAAAGCCCCGTAAAGATAGCGTAGGTGAGAATCGTCAGAACCAGCGCCCGACTTCGTCCGAGTCGATCGCCAACGAGCCCGAAAGCTGCGCCCCCAAAGGCCCAACCGACCAGGAAGGCCGCCTGGATGATCGAGCCATACTTGGCCACATCCGGATGTGCGACCGGAGAAGCCAGCAGTTGCGCGACGAACACCGTCGCGACGAGCGTATAGAGATGCAGATCAAGACCGTCGAAGAACCAGCCGAGCCAGGCCGCAAAACCAGACTTCTTCTGATGCTCGGACAGCTCACTCCATTTCGTGGCTTCGGCGGAAGGTTCGCGCATGATAAAAGTTTTGGAAAACGTCCATCAACAAACAAGGCGGGCTTAGTGCCCGCCCTGCTTGAGGACTTACTTTTTGGCGTCAGCCTTTTTGGCGGGCGCCTTGGCCTTCGGGGCCGGCGTTGCCGTATAAGGCTGATTGGTCATGGCGCCCGGGGCGACCTTCAAAAGGTTAGGCGAAAGATCCGCAGCCTTGGCATCGCCTAAGGCCCACTTCACGCCACCCACGAGGATCTGACGGAAGGTCGGGTTCGTCCAAACATCTTCGCGGTGACCCATGGCGGTATAGAACACGCGACCCTTACCTTCATTACGGGCCCAGGTGTTAGGGTAAGCAGGACGCTTGTAGTCGTCGCCTTCGAGGGCAGGGTTATTAAAGACGGTGAGCACATGGATTTCGGGACGGAAATCCTTCAGCGTGTACCATTCTTCGGCGAAGGTGAATTCAGCGCCGACTTTTTCGAAGCCAGGGAAAGTCGGGTCAATGACCTGATTACGACCTTCCTGTTGCTTGCCGTGCCGGATGAATTCCGCACCGAGGAAGCAGACGTAAGCATCAGCCTTATCGCCATGGTTGGTAAAGCGCTCCGGACCCTTCACGGCCTCGTTGTCGGTATGGAAGGTATCAGCAGCCGAGTGCGTACCGACAAAACCTTTGCCGGATCTAACATAATCAAAGAGCGCCTGTTTACCCGCCATGGACATGGGAGGATTCTTGTCGGTGCCTTCGGAGCAGAGGTCACCGGTGGTGTAGAACATCACCGTGTCAAACTGCGCGAGGTACTGCGGGGAGAACTTAGATCCGTCTTTCGAGAAGACGAATTCCCATTTGTTTTCGGTGCCCAACTCGAGGAGTTGTTTTTCGGCGAAACTGGGCATGCCTTTTTTATAAGAAATCACATCGTGCTCGAAGCCGGACGATTTGGTGAAGAAAAGAATCTTCCGTTGAGGAGCATCCGCGGCAAAAGCGGAGACAGCGCAGGCTGCAAGGAGGAGGAGACGAGGGTGCATGGGAGGGGAAACCAAAGAAATGGCAATTCCCTCCAAGCGGGCAAGCGTCTTTGACTTAAGCGGGCGAAGACATCCGAGCCGCAGGCAACTTTCGGTCAATTTCGTTCAATCTATAGCCGAAACCAGGGCCGGAAAGAGTACTGCCATCGATCTGGCCCGCCTGGCGACGGTAAAGCCCCGGATGAATCTCGGCCTCTGCCATCGAGGCTTCGGGATAAAACTGCATGGCATTGGTCTCCACGCCGGCGATCGTCGGGGCGTGCGCTGCCAACAGCAAGTGGGTCATCTGGGCCATCATGGGGTTGGTCAGGTCTTGCACCATCAATTGCATGCCATGGGCG
>JBAXRS010000140.1:0-2056 GCA_037131085.1 Verrucomicrobiota bacterium
GACCGGATACTTGCCGCTAAAACTTACCTGCGGGGCATCGGCGGCGGGCGTCAGGTAGGCGGACAGATCACGATTCATCCACGGGGCCTGATAAGTAAGATAAGTCGGCACCTCGTTCACGACGCCATAGGCATCATGCAGGGCCAGATCGAACGGTGAGGCGCAGACCAAGGCGGCCAAAGTCGGCATTACCACCCCCTTCGGCAAGGTGGCATTGAAAGCCGTGAGCAGCTTGGGCAGCACCGCTTCGATAAAATCGTAGCCGATTTCCATCGGGTGACCTTGGGCGGGAAATTGAGCGTAGGCCTCTGTCAACAAATCGCAGAAATCCTGCATGGCCTTGAATCGCACCTCGTAGGGAACGGCGGAAGGCCAGACCCATTGCACGCTGAGAGGCGTCTCGCCCCACCCTTCGGCCCGCGAGCCATCGGCCCGCGAAACCGTCAGGCATACGCGAGCGCAGGCGACACTCGTCACCGTCTCGTGACCAAATTTCAAAGGCAGACGAGTCTTCACCGGCAAGGCGTGCCAGCGCACGGCTCGAATCTGAACATCATGCGGATTCATCTTAGTCTTGGAGGCCTTGACCCGTAGTCTCCTTGCCCAAGAAAGCCACGAACAAACCGACGGCGTAGACGAGTGTGATGGCGGCGGCGGCGCTTTGATAACCGCCGAGCGTCTCGACTAATTTACCGCTGAGAAGAACGAAGGGGACGGCGACTAGACGGCCGGTATTATAACAAATACCTTGTCCGGTCGCACGCACGCGCGTTGGGAAAAGCTCGGGAAGATAAAGTGGGAAAAAGCCGAAGAAGGCGGTGGCTGCCATACCCAAGACAAAAACCTTTACGGCCATCATGACGGGGAAAATATCGAAGAGCATCGTACCGGACCAATTCGCTGGCGTGCGGTAGATCCAGACCGTGGCGGCCAAGGCGAACAGGCAGAGCAGCTGATAGCCGCGTCGGCGCGGCTGGCCAGCTAGGAGTAACGGAGCGATGAAAGTGCTCGTGCAGGCGCCGACGGAAACGATGACCATCGCGAGGGCCTTGGCGCGCGGGTTATCCGGACCGGCCAGTTCGCTCACCCACAAAGGAATCCACTGTACCGCACCCCATGTACCAACAAAAACCACCGAGACCATCGCAATACCGGCGAGGGTCGAACCAAGCAATTCGCCGCTAAAAACCTCTTCGATCTTGGAGCGAGTTGGAGTGGGCCCAGCTGCTTCTTTTTTCATGGAACGTTCCCACTTTTCAGACTCAGGCACAAAGAGACGAATGAGCAAAGTAAGGATGGCCGGGGAGGCACCGATCAAGAAGTGGATCCGCCAGGAATGACCATCGGCCGGGTAAGCCAAAGCGACGCAACCCACCAGGACCATCCCAAGGTTCGCCGCCACACCGATGGCAGCGGCCATCTTAGAACGATGCCGTTCGGGCCAGGCTTCCATCACCAGCGCGACGCCCAAGGCCCATTCGCCGCCCATGCCTAAGGCCGCCATGAAACGCGCACTGGCAAGGTGAGTCGGATCGGTCGCGAAATAACAGACCCCGCTGAAGATTGAGTAGAACAGAATACTGAACGACATCGCCTTCACGCGGCCGATGCGGTCTCCGAGCCAACCGAAAGCCGCGCCACCCAGTGCGGCGCCGATCAAGAAAGCGGAAGTGATCCAACCCATCCATCCGGCCACCCAGCTATTGATGGCCTTGGAGCCTAAGGCCGCAACTTCTACGGGCACCATACTCTTCAGCGCGGGTCCGGCGAGCGTCGGAAAAAGCGCCTGCTCGTAACCATCCATCATCCAACCCAAGAAGCCCGCGAGAAGCGTCAGCTGCATTCCACGGGTAATCGCGTCTTTCGTGGAAACAGGGGAATGAAGTTCTTTCATCGACATAGGGGTGAGTCGCACCAAGCAACGTCTTACATCTGAGCGGATTCCCACTGGGCTACAAGGAACGAATGAGTGACCCGCTTTTGAGGCTGGGATATTTCTCATAAAACATCCAAAATGACATCAGACTATGAGCAACCCTTTGCACCCCGAGCCCAC
>JBAXRS010000141.1:0-2034 GCA_037131085.1 Verrucomicrobiota bacterium
GGCGGAGCGTGAAGGCGTCGAGCAGGGCCTGCGTGGGGTGTTCGTGGGCGCCGTCGCCGGCGTTGATCACCGAAATGTCGAGGACCTCGCCCAAGTAGCGTGCTGCCCCGGCGGAGGAGTGTCGCATGACGATGGCGTCAACGCCCATCGCCCGGATGTTAAGGGCTGTGTCGCGGAGCGTCTCGCCTTTGACCAGCGAAGAGGCCGTCGTATTGATGGAGACGACTTCGGCGCCGAGTTTTTTGGCCGAGATCTCAAAGGCTGTGCGGGTGCGCGTGCTGGGTTCGAGGAAGAGATTGACGACCGTACGCCCGCGCATGAGGTCAAGCCCTTTGCCCGGGGCGAGGGCGGGGAGGAAGCCGTCTGCTTGCTGGAAGAGAAATTCAATTTCGGCTCGAGATAGCTCTTCGATGCCGGTGAGGTCTTTTTTCGTCCAAGATGCTTGTTGGGCCATGCGGTAGGTTCCGTTGGCCCCAACGAAGGTTAGGACCATTGGGAAAGTGCGGATGAACGGCCCTTGGTCAAGGGATTTGCGGGAGAGCTCGGGCTAGGGGCAGGGACTGGGGCAGGTTTTGATTGCTCAGGGACCGAAACAGGGGCGGTGACAGGCGTTCCTGTCATGGCCTGATTCATCAGTCCTGTCCCTGTCCCTCGAAGTTTACTTCGCCAACAACTCCCGCACCTTGGCGCCCACGGCGGCCGCGGCCTGACCACGATTATCCTTATGGGCGGCAATCACGTTCACTAGGGCGCTGCCGACGACGACGCCGTCGGCGACTTTGGCGATGGCTTGGACATGGGCGGCGGTCGAAACGCCGAAGCCCACGCAAATTGGCAGCGTCGTGTGCTTCTTAATTTCCTGGACGGCGGCGGAAAGGTTGGAAGCCAGATCAGAACGCTCGCCGGTCACGCCGGCGCGGGAGACGTAATAAATGAAACCCGAAGCATGCTTGGCGATCAAAGCCACGCGGGCGGGCGGTGTGGTCGGGGCCACGATGAAAATATTGGCGAGGCCGTACTGCTTCGACGCCGCGATGAGTTCGCTGGCTTCTTCGGGCGGGCAGTCGAGCACGAGTAAGCCGTCGGCTCCGGCTTCGCGGACCTTGCGGCAATAGTTTTCGACCCCGAAGGAAAAAAGCAGGTTATAATAACAATAAAGCACGATGGGCTTATCGGTCCCGGCGCGCGTCGAGCGGATGATGTCCAGCAAGCCATCGTAAGTCATGCCGGCTTCAAGCGCGCGCTGTGAGGCCAACTGATTGGTCAGCCCGTCGGCGAGCGGGTCAGAGAAGGGGATACCGATTTCGAGGATGTCGGCGCCGTGCTGGGCGAGGGTCTGCAGGATTTGTTTCGACGTGGCGGCGTCGGGATCGCCGGCGCAGACGTAACTGACGAAGACCGGACGGCCTTCGGTTTTGCAGCGGGCAAAGGTCTGGGCGATTCGATCCATGTCAGGTGAAGAAAGTCGGCTTTAACCGGAAGCGCAAGGCGACACTCGCCAGTCCCGTTAACTTCGGCTTTGCAGACCAGCCAGACGAGGATAAGTTAGGCCCATGAGCCTCCCATTGATTCTAAAATTCTTTCTTTCGGCCGCGGTGATCACGGGCGCCTCGGAGTTGGCCAAAAGAAATATATCGCTGGGGGCGATGCTCTGTGCCCTCCCCTTGACGAGCCTCTTGGTGATGATCTGGACGTGGGTGGACACGGGCGATCAGGCTAAAGTCATCGCGCTTAATTGGTCCATCTTGGCCTATACCATTCCATCATTCGTGCTCTTTATTGCTTTCCCTCTCTTATTAAGGGCTGCTTTGGGGTTCTGGCCGGCGCTGGTTTTAGCCTGCCTCATCACTGCGGCGACCTATCGGCTGTGCCAACCGCTCTTGGATAAAGCCGGTGCCTGATTTTCCCATTTGCCATTTGGTCGGACAGCGGCACGTTGCGGGTGTCGGCCCAAGTGGTGGAATGGTATACACATCAGACTTAAAATCTGCCGCCGAAAGGCTTACCGGTTCGAGTCCGGTCTTGGGCACGACA
>JBAXRS010000142.1:0-1998 GCA_037131085.1 Verrucomicrobiota bacterium
CACCTTTGCACTGCCTCTTCGCTTCCCTTGCCCCTCTCACTCCAACGTCACCACGGCCGCGCTGCCCGCCGGTAATCGTACGGTGAGATCGCTCCCACTTCCGGCAACGGGCTCGGTCTTCATCGCCGCCCACTTTCCGTCGGTCGCCGTGGCCGCTCCGGCAAAGGTGATGCCGGTCTTGGCGTCGATACTCGGTGCCAAGAGGCGGGCGATGGTGCCCTCGGTACGTCCTGTTGAAACATGCGCAACAATCTCGCGGGCAAGATCTTTATTCGTGAGTACCACACGCAGTTTACCGTCCGTGCCGATCGTGGCGTGCGCGGTCACATTGGCTTCGCTCTTTACGGTGGCGGTTAAGATGCGTCCGCGCCCAGCTTCTCTGAATAGCAGCATTGCATAATAGAGGGGCTGGACCTGATAGCCGCCGCTTTTACGCGCGAAGAAAGGCGAGTAGCTGCCTTCCTTGAGGTTGCTGTGGAAATTAATCCCGTCGGCGCCATGTTCCGCGACGCTGAAGAGAAAATCGGTCGCCCAAAGCGCGGCGACAAATGCGTCGCTGATGCCCGCGCGACCTCCGTTAGAAATCGAATTACACTCGGCTAGACGATAGCGCATGCCAGCGGCCTTCGCGGCGGCAAGGTGCTCGTCCACCATGGTGACGTCCTTGGCCATGGTGGCCGGGAGCAGGAGGTTTTCGATGCTCGGAAAATTCGCCGACTTGGGATTGGTCGATCCTCCGGAGAGGGCGTAAAGGTGGGAGGTGCCGATCTCCATCTGGCCTTTGAGTCCGGCGACAGCGTCCTCGAACCAATGATCAGTACGTCGTGCAGTCGCGGGTCCGGCTAAGATGATGCCGGGATTACGGGCGCGAATGACTTTGATGGCCTTCGCGGCCTCGGGGAGATACGTCGGGCAGTCGTAGCCTTTCTTCCGCAGGTCGTGATTAGTGTAGAGGTTGGGTTCGTTGCCGACTTCAAAGGCCAGCACGGACGCCGAGCCGATCTTGAGCACATAAGCAGCTTCGTCCGCGGAAGTCTCCGGCTGGTTGCCCGCCAGGTTGATGCCATGCACGCATTTCCAGTCCGTCGCCTTGAGGAAACTGTAGAGGTCGTCGAGTGTCGTGCGTCCGATTACCGCGAGGCCGGTCGCTTTGTCCAAGGTAGCTGGATTGATTTCTGCCTGCCAGCGCGTGAGTTCGACTTTATTTCCACCCAAACGTAAGGTGCCTGGTCCGAGGTTGCGATGCAGGTTAATAAGCTCCGTGTTCGCTGCCCGGAAGTGCGGCTCAACCAAGGCGTTTTTTTCATAACTGATACCCAGGAAATCTTTGGGAATCGTCAGGCCGGGCTTAGGGGTGTCGATGACGACGCTGGCGGGAACGCTTTCCGCGGCGGTCAGGGTTAGGCCGCAGCAGAGGGCGATGGTTCGGAAGAAGATGAACATGATTCAATTGAAACTAAGGCGAAGGAGCGGGGGAGATATAAAAAAGGCGGACCTTGCGGACCGCCTTTCGTGGGGAAGGGTGACGTCGATCTTATTTACCCGACTTGACGAACTCTTCCTTGGTGAGAAAGCCGTCTTTGTCTTTGTCGAACTTGATGAAGTTCTCTGCCGCATGCGCCGGGTCTTTCTGCTTGTCCATGAATTCTTCCCTAGAGAGTTTACCGTCCTTATTCACGTCGCGTCGATCGAACATGGAGCCTCGGTCTTTGGATTCTTCGGTCTTAGGAGCGGTGATGCCAGGTGCAGTGACGTCCTCGTCTTTGTTCTTCGCGGCAATATCGACGATGTTCTTCTTGCCCTTGGCGATCTTCTTGGCGTTCGGATCGGCGGCGGGAATGGGTGGCGGGAGGAACTTCGAAAGGCGGGCGATGACTTCCTGGTTCTCCGGTTTCTTGGCAAGATTCTCCGGTTCAGTCGGCGCATTAACTTCGTCGTAGAGTTCGGTGTCCACGATCTTATTGTCCGCCAGGCTACGCCAGAGCGTCAGGCGCCAGC
>JBAXRS010000143.1:0-1976 GCA_037131085.1 Verrucomicrobiota bacterium
CGCGCGGTCTTTTTCGGCTTTGGCTTCAAGCGCCCACCAAGCGAGCAAAGGAATATGTCCACTGGGATCGTCCGCCTGATTTACGCCCGCCCAGAGTAGGGGAAGTGAATCGGGCATCTTTTTCGCCGAGGCCAGGATCTGGGCGCAGACTTCGCTATGCTTTTCATTCAAAGCCAGTTTGAGAAGCGCGGCATTGGGTCGGTCGCCTCTTTCGCCCATGATCTTGACGGCCCAGCGACGGACATACGGATCAGTATGATCAAGCGGCACGACTTTGGTCTGGCCGAGCGCATCTAGCGCCCAGAGCGCTTCGAGCGCCTGCGGACCTGAGAGATTTTGCGAGAGCGCTGGGGCGAGTTCTTGCAGATTGCGCCAGCCTATCTCAAGGACGGCTTGTTTGCGGAACCATGCGTTGCGGTGTCCGAGATAGCTCAGCAATTCGCCGGGCGGGCAGGTGTGCAGGTTGAAAGGCTTGAGCTTCGGCGCTTCGCCAGCGGGGCGTACTCGGTAGATACGGCCGCGTTCTTTGTCCCAGTCGTCGACGGGCTTCACGTGGCTGAGCCGGGTGTCATACCAATCAGCGAGATAGATTCCGCCATCCGGGCCGACGCCTGTCCAGACGGGCCGGAACCAGCGATCTGAACTGACGAGCAGGTTCGCTTCATCGTGCGTCCGAAACGTTGAGCCATCCTCGACCCGGGTGCTGAGATAGATTTTATTGGCGAGCGAGTTGGCCGCGATGATCTGCCCGTCGTATTCTTTGCCCAGTAATCCGCCTTCGTAGATGGCGAAGGCTTGCGAGAAGCGAAGCCTCTCACCTTCGCATTTCATATGCTCAAACCAACCGAAGGCATAAGGATTCGTCAGCGGTCCGTGCTTACCCCAGGCTTTGATGCCATAGCTGCCTTGCTCGTAGTGCATGCCGCGCTCGTAACCATTGGTGCCGGAAAAAACGCGGCCTTTGCCATCGATCTCGAGGCTGTAAGTGTTGCCGCCGCCTTCGGCGTAGATTTCGAAGACCTTGCGCGTCGGATGAAATCTCCAGATGCACTGGCCTTCCCATTTGATATTTTTGCTATGAAGGCTGCTGACGTTACCCGTGGTGGTGCTACCGTTGGCGCCATACAGCCAGCCGTCCATGCCCCACTTGAGGCTGGTGGCGGTGCTGTGCGTGTCCTCGAGTCCGAAGCCGCTGAGTTCGACTTCGGGGTCGCCGACTGGTAAGCCGTCGTTCGTGGCATAGCTCAGGAGGTAGGGAGGATTGAGCACCCACACGCGCCCCGTGCCAGGCAATGCCGCGGTGGTGATATTCAAACCTTTGAGGACGTCGGTATGTTTATCAAAAGTCCCGGTCCCACGAGTATCTTCAAAGACCGTGATGATGTCGGCGCCTTTTTCTCCACGGGGCGGAGGTAGAGGAATTTTATCAAACTTTGCACGGATGTGCTCGTCGTAACTGATGACCTTGAGTCCGGCGGGAAAGGGGTATTGAAGGTATTGGGTCACCCAGAAACGTCCCTGCGAATCCCAGCTGCCGTAGATGGGTTGCGCGATCGAGGGTTCCGCCGCCATGAGGTCGATGGCGAGGTCAGGACGCGCGGCGAACTTCTTTAACGCGTCGGCCGGCTTCGAGGGTGGGGTGTCGTCGGCCATCACGCCACGCCCCTTGAAGGACTGCATGACCTGCTGGACTTGCTCGTTCCCAGCTTGCGGGGCGTCCGCGGCCATGAGGCCGGAAGTAATGAGGAAGAGCAAGACCGAGGGGCGCATGCTCACTTGAGAGTCATGGTGACGCGGCGAAGTTCCATAACGCTTTTGCCAGGAATATCGGTGGCGCGTAGCTTAAGCTCGCCTTTGCCCGGCTCGAGCCGCACTTCGCCGAGAATCATGGTGTGGAATGGCTTCATGAGGGACTCGCCGGTACCGCGCGGCACGACGTCTTGATCGGTGATCAAGGCCGGATCCCAGGCCTCGGC
>JBAXRS010000144.1:0-1970 GCA_037131085.1 Verrucomicrobiota bacterium
TTGCCTTATTCCCGACACTTAACTCTCAAGGAGTAACGAAAATAAGGGGATGGCCTGACTCCGTGTTCGGCTGGTCGGTCTATTTGCCCGCGAGCCGTTGGTACAACTCGGCCAGGTCCTTGTAGGCTTCGGCGAATGCCTTGGCATTGACCTCATCGACGGCCTGGGGAGCAAGTTCCTCGATGAGCGTGAGGCGGCGGATAATCAGAGGCAGGTCGGCCGGACCGGGATTTTGCTTATTGGAAAAACCGTCCTCGTTCAGGTCCTCGATGAGGTTCCGGCGCTCGGAGGCGGGCAGGCTGGGGTCGTTGATCGCGGCGACCCAGTAGCGTTCTGCCTCGGCATCGACGCCGACAAAGCTCAGGGCCTCGCGGGCGAGGGGGTCCTTGATGGTCTTGGGCTGCTTGGCCGGCGGCGCAACGTCCGCCGCGACGGCGGGCAACGGGGATGCCACCGGCGGACGCTTCGCCGTAGTGGTGTCGGCGGATTTCAGCCGGGGCCGCGCCGGAAAGGAGGCGGAACTTTTTTCTCCAGCCGGACGCACGGCGGGCGCCCCTGCGGGCTGCTCGCCCCGCGGCATGAGCATGAGGAACAGCGCCGTCAAGGCGACGGCCACAAGCAGCACGGGAATTATCTTTTTCATTTCGTTCGGAACAGGCGGGGTCAGATAGATTTCTAATCTAGAGAGCCGTATCTCAATGGCAATGAAAACGTGATGACCAAACCGTGACAAGGATCTATATTAAGCAACAAGGGGACAGGCTGAATCATTGGCGAACTCGAACAGAAGGCGCTTGAAACGCCAAGGTGTCTGCACAGTCACAGCAATGTCACTACCTTGCCACGCTTGATGCTCGTTAGGTTGACCCCCAGAAATCTCAATTCTATGTTAGTGTGTATAACAAAAAAATGAAGAAACCATCCGTAAGAAATACGCCTTCGATCCTGACGATGGCGATAGGCGCATTCCTGCTTTCGGCCAATCTCTGCCTGGCTGTGGTGATTTCACCTGCCGAGCGAAACGAAAAACTTCTGGGTTATAACGAGGCTTACGAATCGCTCACGGAAGTTTGCCTTGAGTCGGATGCCGAAAAGATTTCCGCCGCCTGGAAGGAAGCGAAGACGCAGCGTACGGAAATCGTCGCGTTTCTGGATGAAGCGGGAGTCAAGAAATTCGACGAAATCCTCGGAGTCGCCGGCCAGGCTTATAAGCAAAAAAAGCACACCGAACTGTCTCTCGCGGCGGTGGAGCTTTATAAGTTCATAGTATTGGCCTGTGATGCTTCGATTTTGGAGGTGCCAGCATCCGTACATCTGATGGACTATGCAGGCTTCCGGAATAAGGCCTTGATGCAGAAGCAGCCGGTTGATTGGCAAGCGCTCACGGATAATTCGAAGTACGCCCGACTTGAATGGCAGAAAGTGAGTGGTCGGGTTACGGACCAGGCGCTCTTGAAATCCGTCGATCAAGCGATTGAGGCCATGATCAAAGGGGCCAATGACCATGATATTAATCTCGAAAAGTCGGCAACTGAATCTGAGTTGGCTTTGGTCGACGAACTGGAGAAGAATCTGAAAGGTAAAAAGACCGATACCCCGGCGGCAACTGAGCAGAAGGTATCAGGAAAGACTGGCGTAAAATAAGAATCGGGGTAATCGTATGGGGTCAGGCGGAGAAGTAATGGGGTCAGACCCTATTAATGGGGTCTGACCCCATTATTGGTTCGCTCGATAAATAGGGTCGGACCTGACGCGGGGCCAATCCGCCCAGGAGCAGCGCTGTGACTTAAAACACCATTTCTTGCCTTACTCCTGACACTTAACGCTCGAGGAGCGACTTGCTCCTGGTGCATTCGTTTAGGGTGGCAGCCCCGAGTGGCAGGAGTTGCCTTGGGTAGGGACGACCATCCTTGGTCGTCCGCGGCCGAGCAGGGATGCTCGGCCCTACCAGACTTCGGCTCCGCCTTCGC
>JBAXRS010000145.1:0-1962 GCA_037131085.1 Verrucomicrobiota bacterium
GGGGCGGAGGGCATTGCAGGTATGGGAGCGTTTCATGGCGGTTCGAGGACGGAAGGGGAGCGAGGGTTATGGTTAACGGATTAAGAAAACCCTAGTCAAAGCCCAATTAGCAGGGTTTTGAGGGGCTGGGAGCTGCGGTGGGCATCCCCCGCCTAATTTGAGTTAGCGGGTGATAAAAAAATAAGATACGAAAGACCCCATGCGTTCCTCTGCATATTTCCTCGGTGCCCTAGCTGCCCTAGCGACGGCGCTTCCCTTGCCGGCGGCCGAAATCAAGAAAGCCGAGATGGCCGGCTACATGCTGGTACCGACGGAGAAAGTGCCGGCGAACTTCAATGCGGGCTTCTCCCTCTATGCCGCTGCCTGGCCTTTGCTCTCGCAGTATCCGGGGCACCGCTTCCAGACGGGACTTTTCGGAACGTGGATGCACGCGCAATATGAAGGTCCGGCGCCCAAGGATTTATATTCGGACATCGAAGGTGGCCTCGGTTGGTGGCGCGACACACGTTTCCCGACGGAGACGCCGAAATTCATCATGGGCGGCGTAGCGGTTAATTTCAGCGAGATCGCGAATGGTCCGGCGCACGGCTGGGGTGATTGGAAGAAGCCCCGCGGCGTTTACGGCGTCGCACAATTGAGCCCCTGGCTCCTTTTCCCCATCGATGGCCTGAACTTGAAGCAAGGGACCTGCGGAGATCTTTTCGGCTACGGTTACTTACCCTTGCCGTTGACTTCGGCCAAGGGGACGACCGGTGCCAAGAATATCCCGACCGGCGATAACTGCTGGACGTTATTTTTGAACACTAAGAATTTTAAAGGCCCGGTGTGTTTTTTCACACCTTATTTTTGGTCGCACTCGGCGGAATTAAATCCGGCCTTGGCGGGACAGCTGTTGGACTCACGCCCTTCCGATCCGAACAAGGCTTTTCAAATGGAGACCCAATACGTCCCGGCGATGCTGGCGACCGATGCCAAAGGCGAAACCTTTGCCCGCGTGGCAGCCACCTCGTTCCCGGTCGGCGCTGACGGGACGACCGTGGCGATGCACCGCCTGACGTCGTATGATAAAAAAGCCCTGTGGGACGGCGTGAAAGCTTGGTTCGACGGCGGCCAGCCAGTGGGCGGAGCCATCAATCCCGCCGGCGCCTTCGTGCAGAATTTCAAAAATAACGGTGGTTCGACCTGGAAAATTTATACCGAAGGCACCGCGAAGGACAAGAAGACGCCCATCGATTGGAAATCTTTTGCCACGCCGACTTCCCTCGAGCCCACGACGTATGGTTATAAGTGGAACGAATCGTTGGTGAAGAAGTCGGTCAGCCCGGACGGGGCTTTGGTCACCTTGCCCGAATACTTTCACCTCGTGAACGATGGCAAGAAATCGCAGTGGGTAGTCGTCAAGCCCTCCGACTTACCTTCGGATTGCGGATTAAAGGAGAAGACTTTTACGCGCCCCAAGGAAAGGGCTCAGGAAGCTTACGATACTCCGGACGAACCGAAGAGCACATGGAAGACGCCAGGACCAAAGGCCGGACCTTTCCAAGCCTACTTGGGTGATGGTAGCGTCGTGACTTATTATTGGTATCGCTTCGCCGATCAGCCTGCCATGCTCAACGCTGATATCGCGAAAGAGGAGCGGGAGAAGATGCAGGAGAAAGTGGAGAAGTTACACCGCGCTTGGACCAAGGACCGCGAGTACCTTGCGCCTCCGACGGTCGGTAAGCTGGCTTACCTTGACCCAGCGCAAATCGTCAAGCCGCCCAAGGGTTTGGAAGTCGGCTACGTGCCCATCGCCACGCGACAGGAACTGGTTAAGTCGACTTCCGCGACTAAGTAAGAATCAGATTTCTTCGCCGCGTTCGGCGCGGACACGGGCGGCGTTGCGCTGGCCGTAGACGAAGTAGATTACGAGGCCGATGGCCATCCAGACGATGAGGCGGATCCAGGTGTCAGCCGGAAGCG
>JBAXRS010000146.1:0-1953 GCA_037131085.1 Verrucomicrobiota bacterium
GCTCTTTCGCCGCAGCTCCGGTAACGCCCGCGTGACGGTCTTCGAAGGCGGACATGAATCCGAAACCTCGGCGGCCCTGGAATGGCTCTCCCGCCAACGCAAAAGCCAGCCCGCTGATTTTAGCCTGGGTCAATCCAAAGCAACCGACGGCGGCGCTCAAACGGTTAGCAAATAATTTTCCATGCACCACCGCGGCATTTTTTGGCTACTTCTACCTCTCGGCCTCACTGCCGCACCGGTCAAGGTCGCGCCAACGGCGGCCGACGTAAGCTATGGCGCTCATGCACATCAAATCTTGGATGTCTATGTCCCAACCAAGGGCAACGACCCTTTCCCCGTGCTGATTTGGTTCGGCGGACTCTGGCAACCTACCAAAGGCGTCCCCGACACCAACCGCTTCCTGCCGCAAGGCGTCGCGCTGGTTGGCGTCGAAATCCGCACGATGATCGATGCGGTGAATGAGAAAGAAAAAGTGCCGATCAGTTATATCATGAAGGACGCCGTGCGGGCCGTGCAATTCATCCGGCTCAATGCGACCAGATGGAACCTCAACCCCGCCCGAATTGTCGTGGGTGGAGGCTCGCAAGGAGCCCAACCGGCGCTCTATGTGGGCTGCGTCACGGATCGCGCCGACGTCCGCTCGGCCGATCCCGTCGAACGCACTAGCTCGCTCGTCAAAGGCGTGGCCGCTTATCGCAGCCAGCCCACGACGGATCCCAAGTTGATGCAAGAATGGGTCCCGGGCGTGCAGTGGGGTACGCCCGCCTACGGCTGTTCCTTCGAGGAATCCCTTGAACGTCGCGAAGAACTTCTGCCGCTCATCCGCCAATGGTCTCCCGAAAATCTGCTACACGTCGGTTCTGCCCCGATTTATTTTGAAAACAATTGGGGCATGAGCCGACCGGAGAACATCAAGGAAGCAGATTATAAAGTCCATTCTCCGGCCTGGGGCGTAGGCTTCCAAAAAATGGCAGCCGCCGCCGGCGTCGTAAGTTATTTAAAATATCCCAACCACCCCACCGAAGGTTTCGTGGATATCTGGGATTTCATCGCCCAGACTCTGAAGCGATAATCCATGCGTTCCATCCTTCTTTTCTTCGCCCTAGCGGCCGTAGCTGCGGAACCCGCTGCCGTGACGAATTCCATCGGCGTCAAACTGATCCGGATCGAGCCTGGCTCCTTTCGCATGGGACAAGACGGGCCGGCGGCGGATTATAACGTCAAGGTACATGCTGCTAAATTTGACGATGCGGATGGGGATGAAAAGCCAGCCCACCTCGTGACCTTAACGGCTGCTTTTCAAATCGGCGCCACCGAGCTGACGTTGAGCCAATATCGCCAATACCAAACTGAACACGAGGCGAACCAAGGAGCGGATGGAGATGCGGTGACTAACGTGAGCTGGCATGACGCAGTCAATTTCTGCACCTGGCTTTCAAAAAAAGAAGGTCGCACCTACCGCCTCCCGACCGAAGCCGAATGGGAATACGCCTGCCGCGCTGGCACGACGACGCTCTTTCACACCGGCAACGCGTTGCCTGCCGGTTTTCATAAATGGCCCAGCGATACCGGCCTTCGTGACCGTTTCTTCCCCAGCGGAAAACTACCTGAAGAATATCGCCCCCTCAACGCTCAGGGTGACGCCCTGAGCGTCGGCCAGACTCCCGCCAACCCGTGGGGTCTCTTAGACATGCATGGCAATGTTTCCGAATGGTGTGCGGATTGGTACGGACCTTACGAAGCCGACGCGCAGACCGATCCGCTGGGTCGCATTTCCGGCGATTTCCGCGTCATCCGAGGCGGAAGCCATTCGATGCAGACCCGCTTGCTCCGCTCCGCCAATCGCAGCGGCTGGCTACCACTCACGCGAAGCGAAAAAACCGGCTTCCGGATTGTTTGCGGCGAATGGCCCAAGGGCACCTTGCTCCCGCCCGCCCCGCCGGCGTTGAACGC
>JBAXRS010000147.1:0-1899 GCA_037131085.1 Verrucomicrobiota bacterium
TTCTCGCTTTTTTATATGGGCATCAACCTCGGAGCCTTTGCCTCACCGTTGGTCGTGGGCTGGCTCGCCCAAAGCGAAGAATTCAAAGCCCTGCTCCTCTCTTGGGGCTTTGATCCCCTGCACAGCTGGCATTGGGGATTCGGCGCCGCCGGCGTCGGGATGACCTTCGGGATGTGGACATACCTTCGTCGGCTTAAGCTTATCGGACACATCGGTCACGCCCCAGACCGCGATACTCCGCGCCCATGGGGGCAGCTCGTGATGGTCGCACTCGGAACGGCCTTACTCTTAGGCCTGATGATAGCGTCGGATTATTTCGCTTGGATCAACCCGATTGTCTATGCCCTGCCGGTCGCCGGGGTGATTTATTTCGGCCTCATGAAGAAGGACGAAGAAAGCCACCGTATCGCCGCTATTTTGGTCTTTTTCATCGCAGCGATTATTTTCTGGGCCGTCTTCGAACAGGCCGGCTCCTCGCTCACGCTCTTCGCCGACGAGCTCACGCATAATGAAATCGGGGGCTGGGCCTTCCCTTCCTCTTGGTTCCAATCCGTCAACTCGCTCTTCATCCTCGCCCTCGCGCCGCTCTTCGCCTGGGGCTGGGTTCGGTGGGGTGCGCGCCAACCATCCGTTCCGGGCAAATTTGTCCTGGGATTAGTTTTCTTGGGGATATCTTTCTTATTATTAGTCCCCGCCGCGCAGCTCACCGCGAGCGGTAAGGTCAGTCCGTGGTGGCTCATCGCGGTCTACTTCTTGCAGACGCTCGGTGAACTTTGCCTCAGCCCGGTTGGGCTCAGTACGATGAGTAAGCTCGCACCGGCCAAGCTGACGGGGCTCATCATGGGTCTATGGTTTTTAGGAACAGCCTTGGGCAACAAACTCGCGGGCGTTTTGGCTGAAGATTTTTCGTCCAAAGATCCGGCCTTACTTTCGCGGTTCTTTCTGAACCAAGCCCTGACAGTCGGGGTGGTGACAGTCGGCCTACTGGCCATGGTGCCTTGGGTGAAGCGTCGGATGGGCAAACACTCCTAAGAAGCCAGACTTAGGCCAGCTCAGCCGCAATCCGGACCGAAACCGGACAGTGATCCGAGCCCTTCACTTGATCGTGGATTTCGGGCGACGACCACTTGAGCCCCTCCGACGTCAGGCAATAATCCAAACGCCAGCCGATATTCCGAGCGCGGATGCCAGGCCGGTAACTCCACCAACTATAACGCTGTTGGGCGTCGGGGTGGTGCGCGCGGAACGTATCAACAAAACCCTGCTGCCGGAGAAGTTTGGTGAAAGACTCGCGCTCTTCATCCGTGAATCCGGCATTACGTCGATTGGTCGAAGGATTAGCTAAATCTATTTCCGCGTGCGCGACATTGAGATCGCCGCAGACGACCAATGGTTTTTTCTGGGCGAGCTTCGCCAGGTAACGCTGAAAATCCGCATCCCATTGCAACCGATAGTCCAGCCGCTCCAACTCGCGTTGGGAATTGGGCACGTAAGCGCTGACGACGTAACAACCGCGGAATTCGGCAGTGACCACCCGGCCTTCCGCCGGGTGGTCGCCGGGAAAGTCTAAAGCCACCGACAAAGGTTCGTGCTTGGAGAGAATGGCCGTTCCCGAGTAGCCCTTCTTTTCGGCCTCATGCCAGACCTGATGGGCGAATGGCAATCCCAAGGTCTGCGCCGTCGCCGTTTCGCACTTGGTCTCTTGCAGGCAAAGTACGTCGGGGTCAGACGCCTGGATGAAATCGACGAGCCCCTTACCCAGGGCGGAGCGAACGCCATTGACGTTCCATGAAAAGATTTTGGCTTGGCTCACTTCTTCGGAGACTTGAAGAGCGTATTCATTTTCTTGTCCAAGTCTTCCTTGACATCAGCCGGCTTCGCAACTTCCGCCGCAGGAGC
>JBAXRS010000148.1:0-1840 GCA_037131085.1 Verrucomicrobiota bacterium
TTCAGCTGGCGGAAGAAATGGGAACGCTGCTGGGCGGAGATCCGCTTCTGCAGCGACGCCTGCCGACGCGGCACCCCGCGCGGCACGGCACAAAAAAGCCCGGGGTCGCCGGGCTGATTTTCTGATCCTCTGGACCTCTTCTTTTACCCTTACTTAGGACCGCCGGTGCGGCGCGTACCCGGGCGGCCGAAAGGACGGTAATTACCCTGCGAAGCACGCTGACCGCCATGGCGTCCGCCTTGCGGATGCTGATGGCCTTCTTGCGAACGCTGCGGGCGACCGCCGCGCTGGGCCGCGCGTGGATCAATATCGCGGACAAAATCTTCCGGGGTGCGCGGCGGGGCCTGCTGCGTGTAATCAAAGCCGGTCAACTTACCGCAATGCAAATGCTTGCCGACGATCTTCTCCAGACGACGAAGCTCACCGAAATCTTCGCGGGTGATGAAAGTAATCGCAATGCCGGTGGAGAGCGCGCGGCCCGTCCGGCCGATACGGTGAATGTAATCTTCCAGCTGGTCAGGGAAGTCGAAATTGATGACGTGCGTGATGCCGTCGACGTCGATACCGCGCGAGGCGATGTCAGTCGCGACCAAGACCCGGACTTCGCCGTTCTTGAAAGCCTGCAAGGCACGTTGACGCTGGCTTTGGGAGCGATTGGCGTGGATAGCGGCGCAACGGACACCGGCGCCGTCTAACTTACGGCAAACCCGATCGGCACCATGTTTGGTCCGGGCAAAGACGAGAACGGTCGACAAGCTGGCGTCTTGTAGAAGGTGATTCAACATCACCTGCTTGAGGGCGCCTGGACACTCGTAAAGCAATTGCGTGACGGTCTCGGCGGGGTTCGAACGGCGACCTACCGTGATCATCTTCGGCGAGCGTTGGAACTGGGACGTCAGGGCCTCGATCTCGCGGGAAATGGTGGCCGAGAAAAGCAGGGTCTGGCGCTCCTTCGGTAAAGCTCGGACAATCGTGTTGATGGCAGGCAAGAAACCCATGTCCAACATACGGTCAGCCTCGTCCATGACGAGGTATTCGAGAGAACCGAAGTCGCCATGACCCTGGCGACCGAGGTCAAGGAGTCGGCCAGGGGTGGCGACCAGGACGTCGCAACCAGCACGCAGGGCCGCAATTTGGGGGCGTTCGCTGACGCCGCCATAGCAGGTGGCAATGGAGAGTTTGGCGTAACGCGAATAGGCGCTGATGTTTTCGGCGATCTGGACCACTAATTCGCGGGTCGGGGCGAGGACCAGGCAACGCACGCGACCCTTGTGTTCATGGGTCTTGGAGCGGGTCAGCTTGGTGATCAGCGGCAGGGTAAACGCGGCAGTCTTACCGGTACCCGTTTGGGCGATGCCGATGACGTCGGTGCCTTCCAAGATAGTCGGAATGGTCGCCAGCTGGATGGGCGTGGGAATAGTATAACCTTGGTCGGCAACAGCCTTCAGGATAGCGGCGTCGAGGCCGAGCGTTTCAAATGACATTTGGCGGAAGGTGGGCCTTCCTTTTGGAAAGTGCGAGATTATTGCGAAAATAGCGAAAAGAGAGGTTTCATGACTACCATTCCCGCCCTTTATCATCTCCGAAATAAGGCCCCTGAGCCCCATTCCGCCTTTGCACTTTTAGCGAGTGTCTTTTAGTCATTCCTCACCCCCAACTATGAGTCTCTTCGCCCGTAAAAGCATACCCGCCCTGCAACGTGAAGCCGCCGCTACGGGGGAAGGGACGCTGAAGCGTTCACTCTCCGCTACTAATCTAGTGATGATCGGCATCGGCGGCATCATTGGCGCCGGCATCTTCGTCCTTTCGGGGCATGCCGCCGCCTCACACGCCGGCCCGG
>JBAXRS010000149.1:0-1835 GCA_037131085.1 Verrucomicrobiota bacterium
GCGGCGAAGATGAAAACGAGGGAAAGGGCGAGGGTGGAGGCGATGACGACGAGGGTCTGCGAACGGGAGGACATGTTATTGTAGAAACTTTGAGTAATGTCAGCTGAAGGGCCCGGGCGCAAGGGAGCGTCGGCCTGCTTTTGAGGCATTAGAAAAATGTCGCGAGTGGTTGCAGGGGATTAGGCGGAGTAATTGAGGTGGGCGCGACCGAGTCGAGGGGACGTTAGTTGACCCGTTGACCAGTGGGCCAGTTGGCAAGAGCGCGGCGAAGCCGCGAGGGGGCACGTGGGCACGGTGACATGGGGACACGCGCTTGCGCGAGGGGGGCATGCTGGCACGGTGACATGGTGACACGGGGAGAGGCAGAACTCAAAGGGGGCAGCATAGGGAGACCGGATGATTAGTTGGGCAGCATCAGAGGTAGGGGCGTGCGGCCCGCGCGCCCACGGATGACCGGGCCGGTCATCCCTACCAAAGACCGCAGCATTTATTCCGGTTTCCCTTTGAGTGGGTGAATCTAGGCGACTAGGTCAGCACGCAGTGCAGACCCTACCTGGGAAAAGAGGGGGAAACTTTGACGGGTGGGCGGGGTTGTATTGGTTAATCATCTCTCTATCTATGAAATCCCTCCTCTCTATGATTTTCCTGCTTGGTGCGGCGGTCTTGGCCCAAGCCGCGCCGGAAAAGGCCGCCCGGACGGCAGGGGCAGCTGGCGAGCGTCGCGAGGCGTTCATGAAAGAGCACCCGGAAATCGCCGAAAAGCTCAAGAATGCCACCCCCGAAGAACGGCTTGAGTTCATGAAAGCCCACCCCGAATTGGCGGAAAAGCTGAAAGACAAGGCCGAAGCAACTTCACCCGAAAAACGAGCTGAATTTCTGAAGGCTCACCCCGAAATCGCCGAGAAGATTAAGAATGCCACCCCCGAAGAACGCCGTAAATTCCTGAAAGAACATCCGGAGATCGCCGGCGAAGCCAAGGAAGGGTTGGAGAATGCGACGCCCGAGCAGAAAGAAAAACTTAAAGAAAAAATCAAAGAGCGTCTCGAGAAGGCTACCCCAGAACAGAAGGAAGCGATGAAGAAGCGTTTTGAAAATGCGACGCCTGAGCAAAAGGCTAAGTTGAAGGAACGGCTGGAGGAGCGTCTTAAGGACGTCACCCCTGAGCAACGGGAGAAGTTTCTGAGCGAGCACCCAGAAGCCAAAGAACTGTTAACTAAATAATCCTGCTTTGGTTGGTGGCGGGCCGATCTTCGGAGGTTATCCGAGGAATAGGAGCTTGATGACGAGCGCGAACACGACCCCGAGGAAGACGCGGCGGATCAGCACGGCTCCGTTGGCCAGGACCAAGCCCGCGCCGATATAGGTGCCGATTAGTTGTCCGGCGACCATCACGCCCACCACGGGAAGCAGCACGTCGCCTTTGAGGGAGAAGATGATGAGTGAGCCCAGATTGCTCGCCAGATTGACCGCCTTGGTGAAGGCGGTGGCTTGGGTAAGTTCAAGGCCCAGCAGGCCGACGGTCGCGATGGTCCAGAAAGCTCCGGTGCCGGGTCCGAAAAAGCCGTCGTAGAAGCCGAGGGTCGTCCCGAAGATGAGACTAAAAAGAACCAGCGGCAGGCGGGCGGCGCGGGCTTTTTCCCCGAGCTTGGGCGAAAAGATAACGTAGATGACGATCGCCAGTAGCATCCAGGGTACGATGGCTTTCAGTGAAGCACTGCTGATCATCGTCACGCACCAGGCGCCAGCCATCGAGGCGAGGAAACTAAGAATGACGGCCAGCCTGACCTGAGGCCAGCTGATGAGTCCGGCCCGGCCGTAGCGCCAGACTGACATGA
>JBAXRS010000150.1:0-1766 GCA_037131085.1 Verrucomicrobiota bacterium
CCGCGGTTGAGCGAGGGCGCTCAACCCTACCCGATACATCGAAAGGTAGGGGCGCCCCTACCCAAGGCACCCCAGCCAATCATCCGGTTTCCCCTTGAGTGCCGACTACCCGCCACCTGCCACCCGGGGCTGCCTTTCACTTTTGCACCTTTGCACAGGCCTTAGGCCGATTTGCACTTTAGCACATAGGGCGGCACGTGGTGCCGTCCCTACCAATCCCTTCTTTCCACGGAACGTTTCTCCCATTATCCCTGTCCTACCCTTTCTTACCCCGTCATGACTAAACTTAATCGTCGGTCTTTCCTCAAGAGCTCTGCCCTCGCCGGCTTCGCTCTGGGCTTCCCGTCCATCATCCCGGCTTCGGCTTTGGGCAAAGACGGCACGGTCGCTCCGAGCAACCGTCTGCAGCTCGTCGGCGTGGGCCTTAAGGCTCAGGGCGGCGGCGACATGCGCAAGCTCCTCGATAAAAAAGGCGTCCAAGTCATCGCCGTTTGCGACGTCGATTCGCGCGTGCTCGACTCATCTTCGCAGGCCGTCGTCAAAAAGGGTCAAGCCGCTCCGAAACAATACCGAGATTTCCGCGAATTGCTCGCCAAAGAAAAACCCGATGCCGCCGTGATGGGGCTACCTGATCATTGGCACGCCGTCATCAGCTGCGCGTTCCTTCGTGCGGGCGTTGATGTCTATGGCGAGAAACCTTTGGCCAAGACTTTCGCCGAAGGGCGTAAAATCGTCGACACCGTGAAAGAAAATGGGCGGGTCTGGCAGACGGGCATGTGGCAGCGTTCCACGCCGAATTTCCGCAAAGCCGTGGAGTTAGTTCGCAATGGTTACCTTGGAAAAATCTTGCACGTCGAAGCGGGCACTACTGCCAACGCGCACAAGATGCCTGATGCGCCTAAGCCGGGCGAAAAGCCCCCGGTCGAAGTCGATTACGATCTCTGGGTCGGGCCCTCGGCTTGGATGGAATACGATCCGCGCGTCTTCCATTTCAACTGGCGCTGGAACCTTAATTTCGGCGGCGGGATGGTGCTCGACTGGGTCTGCCACCACGGTGACATCGCCGCCTGGGCGATTGGCAAAGACGCTGAGTTCCCGGTCGGCGTCGAAGGCACGGGCACGATGCGGGAGGCTCCCTGGAACACGCCCAAAGATTACGATTACACGCTGACTTATGCCGATGGCGTGCAGCTCAACGTGAACAGTAAGTTCGAGGGCGTAAAATTTACGGGCGAAAAAGGCTCGATGTTCGTCCACCGCGGCGGCCAGACGACTTCGGAGCCGGGTCTTTTCGAAAAAGATCTCGGGCCGGATGCTTGGCGCTGCCCGGGCACGACCGATCACTTCCAAGAATTCGTCGATTGCTGCCAGTCGCGCCGTAAGCCGATTTCGCACGCCCTGGCCGCGCACCACGCTACGGCCATCGGTCATCTCGGTAACGCCGCCATCTTCACCGGACGTAAACTTAAGTTCGATGGCGCCGCGGGTAAATTTGTCGACGACGATACCGCGACTGCGATGCTCTCGCGTGAATTACGCAAACCTTGGTCGCTCGAGAAGATTTGAGCGCGGGCGCAAGGCGCCCGCGAGAATCACGTGGGCATGGGGACACGGTGACACGGAAAAGGAAAGGGAAACCGGGGACCGGATGGTTAGCTGGGGTACTGGTACTTGAGGTAGGGTTCAGCGCCCTCGCTCAACCGCGGCTGACCAAGGGTGGTCAGCCCTACCCAATGCATTCCTTGTCAACTGGCCCACCGGTCAAC
>JBAXRS010000151.1:0-1686 GCA_037131085.1 Verrucomicrobiota bacterium
CCGGTGGATTCCCAGGATTACACTGATTCGTCCATAAATTGACTACAGTTTGACTACAGCAAGACGTGACCCTTGCGGAGAAGGGCACAGGGATAGCGGCACCGTCTCAAGGCGCCTTCTTTCTGAGCAACAGGACTCTCTTTGATCCATTGCGAGTGGTTGCTGTCGTGGAGACCGCGTGGCTCTGTCGGATTACTAGGACTTGGCCATCGCAATGTGAGAAACCCATCGGCGCTTTAAACTTGCAAAATGCAAGTTAGACTTTTGCTTCTCATACCATGTCGATTCAAGCCCATCAGGAGAGAGTATTAGTGACCGGAATCAGCGGCTATATCGGTCAGCACTGTGCTGCCGAGCTGCTTCGCCAAGGTTATGAAGTCGTTGGTACCGTTCGTTCACGTTCGAAAGCCGAGTCGACCAAGGCGGCCTTGGCTCGTGTCGCCCCGGTGGGCCGGCTGAGCTTTGCCGAAGCTGACCTTCTTTCCGATGCGGGATGGAAAGAGGCGATGAAGGGATGCGCGTATGTCCTGCACGTCGCCTCTCCCTTCCGATTGAAGGAGCCGGCGGATGAGAATGAGCTTATTATTCCCGCGGTCCAAGGCACGCGCAGGGTCGTCGCCGCTGCCCAGATGGCGGGTGTCAAGAGGCTTGTGCTTACCTCATCGATCTTCGCCATCATTGCTGGAAAAGAGACGGGTCGGTATGGTCCAGACGACTGGTCTGACACCAATGCCAACATCGGCGCCTATGCCAAAAGCAAGACCTTCGCCGAGCGCGCTGCCTGGGATGCGACCAAGGGGGGAAATACGGAGCTGGCCGTCATCAATCCTGGGGCTGTCTTCGGACCGTCCCTCGGGGCCGCGCTCGAAGGGCAAAGCGTGACGATGATGACTAAGATGATCGCGGGCAAGGTCCCGATGATTCCCGACATGGGCATGGGTATGGTCGACGTCCGCGATGTCGCCAGGCTGCATGTGGCCGCGATGACTGCCGCCGGGGCCGCCGGCAAGCGTTTCATCGCCTGTACGGCCGAGCCTGTCGAGATGGCCGCTGTGGCGCAGGTCTTGAGGGAGGCAGGCTATGCGAAGGCCCCGTCGAAAAAAGCACCGACGTTTCTCCTCAGGTTCATCGGCTTGTTTGACCCGGAGGCCCGCGGCATGTTGCCGTTCATCGGTAGGAAAGCTTCCTTTGATAACCACGCCACTTTCGAGGTGCTGGGCTGGAAGCCTACGGCGATGGACGTCTCATTCAGGGAAATGGCGGCGGCCATCTCGAAGTAGGCTAGACGACCCAGGGCCGATATGGATAGTGAGGAAATGAAATGGCGTTCGGCGTGTCCCATCTGCTCGGCCCTTGATGTGCTCGGAGACCGGTGGACCATGCTGATCGTCAGGGACCTCATCGTCCATGGTCCGCGCACATACTCGGAGCTGCTTGATTCCCCCGAAGGCATCGCGACCAACATTCTTGCGGATCGACTCAGCCTGCTTTCATCCCTGATGCTTGTCGAGCGGGTCAATCCGGATAGCCCGGCGCGTAATAATGCGTTTAGGCTAACCAAGGGCGGCGAGGCGTTGCGTCCGGTGCTTGAGGGACTCGGCAAATGGGCTCAGGTAAACCTGAAGAACTTTCATCAGGACATGTTACGCATGCCTGATAGCCCGAAGAAAAGAAAATGAGGAGATC
>JBAXRS010000152.1:0-1549 GCA_037131085.1 Verrucomicrobiota bacterium
CCACCCGCCCACTAATCAACTGGTCAACTTGTAACCCCAGCCTTCATACTCCCTTATCCCTTAGCCCCCTAGTCAACTGGTCAACTTGTCAACCTGTCAGCTAATTTGCCTCTCTGGCCAACCGGCCAACCAATCAACGGGTCAACTTGTTATTCGGCCTCTGACCTCCCTTGCCCACGGGTCAACTTGTCAACCTGCCAGCTAATTTGCCTCTCTGGTCAACTCAGCCTCTAGTCTCCCCCCCCTCCATGTCCACCCCACTTGATTCTGCTCGCGCTCTTTTAAAAGCCGAAGCCACTGCGCTCGCTGAATTGAGTTCCCGCTTAGACGGGTCTTTCACTAAGGTAGTCGAGCTCATCGCCTCGCACCCGGGCAAGGTCGTACTCTGCGGCGTCGGTAAGTCTGGCCTCATCGGACAGAAAATCTCGGCGACGCTTTGCAGCACCGGAACACCAGCGATTTTCTTACACGCTTCCGATGCCGTCCACGGCGATTTAGGCATCCTCCAGTCCGGCGATCCGGTTATCTTGCTTTCACGTTCGGGAACGACGGCCGAACTGATTCGACTGATTCCCGTGCTCCGTTCTTTCAAGGCGCCCTTGATTGCGATTGTCGGCAATATGCAATCGCCCATCGCCGCCCAGGCTGACCACGTGCTGGATATCGGCGCCCGGCCCGAAGCCGATCCGCTAGGTCTTGTCCCGACGACCAGTGCTTTGCTGACGCTTGCTTTGGGCGATGCCTTGGCGGCCGCCCTCATGACCCACCGCGGATTCCAGGCTGCGGACTTTGCCCGTTTTCATCCCGCTGGCCAATTGGGACGTAACTTACTGCTGACGGTCGGCGAAGTTCTGCAACCTCTGGAGCGTTGCGCGACGGCTTCACCGGGTGATTCGTTGCGCGAGACAGTTATCGCGATGACCCGCTTCCCGCACGGAGCCGCCTGCGTCTTGCATCCGGATGGCACTTTGGCTGGCCTGATTACGGATGGCGATTTGCGCCGCGCCTTGGGCCGCGGGATCGATATCAATTCCGCCCGCGCCCAGGATATCATGACCCAGAACCCCGTCCGCGCCCATGCGCCGATGGCGCTGGGCGAAGCGGCCCGCATCATGGAAGACCGCCCTTCGCAGATTTCAGTTTTACCCGTCACGGAGGCGGCGACCCAGCGGTGTCTGGGATTGATCCGTATCCACGATATTTACCAAGCCGGCATCGTTTAATCTGAAAGCTCAATTTATTCTATGAGTCATGATCCACGTTTAATTGAAAAAGCACGCCGGGAGAGGCCGTCGCTTACGCCGCGCGAGAGGGCGGTACTGATCCTCGCGAGCGCCATCGCCATCTTGGTGCCGTGGGGTTGGGGAGGCGTCGTGCTCTGGACGGTCGCGGCAGCGTTGGGCCTGACGACCGCCGCGTTGCTGGCCGCCGTGGGCACCTTGATGGTCCAACGTTATGCCCTCGTGCTTTGGTTCGGCGGTATTTTGGTGGCCTTTACGCAGGTCCCGATGGACGCCGATCCCTTCACCGCGCATTGGCTGGATTATTT
>JBAXRS010000153.1:0-1444 GCA_037131085.1 Verrucomicrobiota bacterium
CCTTGAACTCGGCCGTGCAGAACTTCTTGATCTGCGCTTCCGAGCCGGGCTCCTGGCCGCCGAAATCGTTGCACGGGAATCCTGCGACGGTCAGCCCCTTAGATTTATAAGTTTCATACAACGACTGGAGGCCGGCATATTGGCGGGTATACCCGCACTCGCTGGCAACATTGACGACCAAGGTCGCCTTGGATTTTAAGATGCCAAGCGTCGTCTCCCGCCCGTCGATATCGCGAACGGTAACGCCGAGCAGGCCCGGGGCGGAAGCAGCATGAAGGGAAGTCATGAGAAGAGTCGAAATCAGAAGGCGATAAACCATGCTGGAATTGAAGCCCTTCCCTTCCAGAGGTCAAGCGGTCGGGCTTAGGGCATCTCGGCGCCGCGCGCCGCCGTGACCAGGTGATACCATTCCTCGCGGGTCAGCTCCACGTCGACGGCGGACGCAAGCTTACGGATCTGATCTGGGTCGGTGCTACCTACGATTGGTATCATCTTCGACGGATGCTTAAGCAACCAAGCCAAGGCGATGACCTCCCGCACGGTTCCGCGGTCTTGAGCGATACGATCCAAGACAGGAATCACGCGGGACGGGTCGTAATGGCGTTGCCCGGGCAAAAGATCTTTCCCGCCTGAGGCCAGCAAGCCAGCACCCAACGGACTCCAAGCCAAAGGCGTCATCTGCCGCTCCTGGCACTGATCTAACGTCCCATCGTGCAACGCATAAAGCTGGAGCAGGCTCACCTCGACCTGATTGACGACGAGCGGGAAAGCGAGCCGCGACTGCAGCAAGGAAACCTGCGAAGGGCTGAAATTGCTGACGCCAAACTCGCGCACTTTGCCGGCTTGACGCAATTCGTCGAACACCCCCGCGACCTCATCCGCATCCATCAAGTAATCTGGCCGATGAAGATGAAGGAGATCGATGACATCGACCCCGAGCTGCTTGAGGGAGAGTTCGCATTGCGCAATCAGATGACTTCGCGAGAAGTCATAGCGAACCGGAGCGCCGACCGGACGGCCCTTGAAACGGATACCGCCCTTGGTCGCGATTGTCATGCGCTGCCGCAAGCCCGGGTTCTCGCGCAAGATGCGACCGAAGACCCGCTCCGCCTCGCCGTCGCAGTAGATATCCGCGTGGTCAAAGAACGTGTAGCCAGCGTCAATGGCCGCAAAGATAGCAGCTTTCGCCGTCGCATAGTTGACGGCCTGGTCAGCGTCGGTAGCGATACGCCAACAGCCGTAAGCGAGGCGACTGGAAACGAGAGAGCTCCGACCCAGCGGCAACGGTTTCATGCGGATTATTTTCGGCTAAATTCGACACTGACCGCAAGGCTTCAAAATACCTGCGGTGAAGAAGTCTGGAATTACGCGTCCTCTTCATCGGCACCTGCGGGCCAGACAGCGGCCAACACGGCCCGAAAAGCCTCGACCTCGATCACGGCCG
>JBAXRS010000154.1:0-1338 GCA_037131085.1 Verrucomicrobiota bacterium
GCCATCCGCCCGGCGACTTCCGACCTCAACACCACGCTCGCACTGTCGATTATCTCGTTCGTCGCGTGGACTTATTTCGTCCTGCGCTACGCCGGTTTCAAAGTTCTTATTTTCGATCTTTTCGGCAACAAGGCGGACAAGAAAGAAATCGGCTTCCCGATGTGGATCTTGCTCAGCTTCATCTTCCTGGGCGTCGGTGGTATCGAAGTCGTGTCCATCGCTTTCCGTCTGATTTCCCTTTCCTTCCGTCTCTACGGTAATGTCTTCGGCGGCGAAAACCTCATCCACTCGTTGGGTGGCATCGCCCCCTACGTGGTTCCGGCCGTCGCGGGTCTGCTCGAAGTCTTGGTCGGTCTGATTCAAGCCTTCGTTTTCACGCTGCTCTCCGCCGTCTACATCGGCCTCATCTGTAACCACGAAGGCGGCCACGCCGAAGACGAGCACGCTCATTGATTCCTTTCGCTTTCAAGGCGTGCGACATGCTGGGAATCCCCTAGCGGTGCGTTAAGAAAAAAACCAAAACATAAAACAACATGATCATCGCTGAAATCACTGGTTCCCTCCCTGCCGCTGCCGGCTGTCTCGCTGCCGCTATCGGCGTGGGTCTCGTTGGCGCCAAGGCCGTCGAATCCGTGGGTCGCAATCCGGATGCTTCCGGTAAGATCCTCGTCCAGTCTATTCTGGGCATGGCTCTCGCCGAAGCCGTCGCGTTCTACGCGATCTTCCTCGCGAAGTAATCGGTCACGTGGCGTGGCCTCGCAAGGGGCCCGCCACTTCTCTTTCCCAGCGCTGAAAATAAAATACTCTAAGACCAAACCATGACCCTCCTCTCCGCTTTCCTCGCCGCCGAACCTGCCCACGAAGCCGCGCATGCCGCCGTCCACGCCGCTCCCGCTGCCACCGAGTCGTCCGGCCCGCTCGGCGATATCCTCAAGCTCTTCAGTAACTTCGGGGTCGATGGCCCGCACCTGACCGTTCAGGTTATCAATTTCTGCATTCTCGCTTTCGTCCTCTACCGCTTCGCTATCAAGCCAGCGCTGGGTCAGCTCGAAGAGCGGATTCGCCAAGCCGAACAGCTCCAACAGGACCGCGCTGCTGCCGAAGCCCAACTCGCCGCCGCGCAGAAGACCGCCGAAGCCAAGCTCGTCGCTGCCTCAGATGAAGCCGTTAAGATTCTCGCCGACGCCCGCAACTCCGCCAAGCAGGCCATCGAAGCCGCTAAAGCCGAAGCTCAGGCCGCCCAGATCGACGTCATCGCCAAGGCCAAGGCCGCCATCGAAGCCGATCGCGTGAAGATGATGAACGAAGTCCGCGGCGAAGTTTCCCGCCTCGTGGTCG
>JBAXRS010000155.1:0-1314 GCA_037131085.1 Verrucomicrobiota bacterium
GGCTCTTCGCTGAATCGCGTGGGTAGAGGCTGCAACCAAAAGTTGAATATTTTGGTTTCGGCTGGCTCCGCGTATTTTCCGATGCATGCGTGACACAGATCTTTTTCAGGCGGCGCTCGGGCTTTCCGCGCCTTGGTTTATCAGCCGGTCGGAGTTCGACGCCGATCTGAAACAGCTTGATCTTCATATCGACTTTTTGCCGGGCAGCCGGTTTGCCTGCTCCTCCTGCGGGGCGGCGGGATGTCCAGTCCACGACGCCAAGGAAAAGCAATGGCGGCATCTGAATTTCTTTCAGCACAAAACGGTTTTGCACGCGCGCGTTCCGCGCGCTGCCTGCGACAAATGCGGCGTGAAACAGGTTTCTCTTCCGTGGGGGCGGCCGGGTTCGGGGTTCACGCTTTTATTCGAGGCGTTCTTGTTGACGATGGCCAAGGCCATGCCGGTCGCCAATGTCGGGCAAATCGTCGATGAGCATGACACGCGCATTTGGCGCGTGCTCGATCATTACATTTCGAAAGCCGTCGACGCGCTCGATCTCGCCCATGTGACGCAAATAGCGGCGGATGAAACCTCCGCGCGACGCGGCCACGATTACATCAGTTTGTTCGTGGACATCGCCCGTCGCAAGGTGATCTTCGTCACCGATGGCAAGGACGCTGCGACGGTTGCGGCCTTCGCGACGTTTCTGGAAAAGCACGGCGGCAAGAAGGACAACATCACCGACGCCTCGATCGACATGGGCGCGGCCTTCATCGCCGGCGTCAAATCGAATTTCCCCAACGCCAAAATCACCTTCGACAAGTTCCATGTCGTCAAGTTGGTCAATGACGCTGTTGACGAGGTCCGGCGCGGCGAGGCCAGGACCAGCGACTGGATCAAGGGCACGCGATACCTGTGGCTGAAGAACCTACAAAACCTAACCGACGAAGAGAGGGCTTCGCTCGTCAAGCTGGAAGCCGCCAATCTCGACACGATGCAGGCCTGGCAAATGCGCCTGAACTTGCAGGACCTGTTCAAAAGCCCAAGCGTCACGAGCGCACGCAAGTTCCTCAACAGATGGAATGCGTGGGTCGAGACTTCCGACCTCAAGCCCATGATCAAGGCCGCGCGAACAATCATGGGCAAAGCCGATGAAATCTTGCGGTCCATCGCGAGCGGAATCTCAAACGGACTTCTGGAGGCCATCAACGGAAACGTCCAGGCCGCCAAACGCAAGGCAAAAGGCTATCGCAGCAAGCACAACCTCAAGTTGATGGTCTACCTCATCGCCGGAGGGGTGCTGGACACGCTACCCACATGAAACAGCGACGAGCC
>JBAXRS010000156.1:0-1300 GCA_037131085.1 Verrucomicrobiota bacterium
AGGGCCTGTCAGGAAATAAGTGTCGCATTTAATGAGGGCACTTGCGGACGAATAGTGTAATTCCATTCTCCATGGAAGGCCGCCGGTTCCAAACACAGTTGAGCCATCTCCTTCACGGTGACTTTCGTACCTGGCGGGTAGGTGCCGGAATCGATTTCCGCATGGACCGTTAACCCCTTGCGATTGGTGGTCGCTGCGATGAGTTGAACAATCACTTCATGACTGGTTAACGGCTTTCCCCGCCAGTTTTGACTGATGAAAGAAAAAAGTCGGTGCTCGATTTTGTTCCATTTGCTGGTTCCCGGCGGCAGGTGGGCCACTTCGATGACCAAGCCGGTTTCGTTGGCGAGGGTCTGCAATTCCCGTTTCCAAAGCCGGTTGCGCGAGCCGTTGCTCCCGCCGCCGTCCGCAGTGATCAGCAGATGTTTGGCCGCAGGGTAAAGGCCCGTCCCCATGCCCATCCACCACCGGCGGATGGTGCTCACCGCAAAGGCGGCCGTGTCGTGATCGGTGCCCACGCTCATCCAGCCTTTGTTATGGGCTAAGTCGAAAATGCCGTACGGATTGGCGCGTCCCATTTCCGGTATGATGAAATCATAGACGCGCACCGGTTCGGGTTGGCCTTTGGGGCGCCACTCGCGCCCGCTATTCTTGAAGTCCCCGACCAGTTCCTTCTTCTTGGTGTCCACGGAAATCACTGGCTGGGCCTCCGCCTGAACCTTGCCGATACGTTCGTTGATATATTCGAATTGGGCATTGCGGTCCGGGTGGCTGCCGCCTTCGCGGATCTTGGCGTTGGCTTGCAAACTGTAGCCTTCGCCTTGAAGCAGCTCGGAGACGAGTTGATGGCTGACGCTAATGCCCTGTTTTCGCAGCTCGGCGGCCAGGTTTCGGACGCTCTTGCAAGTCCAACGTAGCGGCTGCTCCGGATCGCCGCGCGTTCCCGGCTCAACGAGCGCCAGAAGTTTTGCGATCAAATCAGGGTTTTTGGCAGTGGACTTTTTACGTCCGCCCCCGGGACTGCGAATTCGGCCTGAAACAACCGCGTTAGCAGGACCAACCTCCAACTCCCGGCGTCCGACCGCGATCGCCCGGCGAGAAACCCCGGTGGAACGTTCCACCGCGACCGCTCCGCCGTGGCCTATGGCCCCAGCCTCGGCGGCGGCCCACAAGCGTCGCAGACGTTCATCGAAGTACGGAGCAAGCTCCTTGAACCGCCTACCAACCAGAGTCGCATCTAACACGGCTGAACCATAAAATACCTTCGCTTGAAATGCGACACTTATTTCCTGACAGGCCC
>JBAXRS010000157.1:0-1299 GCA_037131085.1 Verrucomicrobiota bacterium
GAATAACTGAAAGAGGCCGTTCGGGCCAATTCCAGGGGCTGGCGACCATCAGGCTCGACCTGCACCGCAACACGTTTGGTGCCGGCCAACGTGATAATCTTCTTCGCGACTTCCTGACGGCCGAGGACTAGAGCCCAGTGTGCGGCTTGGACATCGTACCAAGTGCCATGATTATTCTTAGCGGCGCATTCATCGGCGCCATTTTTGCTGGTGAGCAGCCAATCAAGGTAGGTATTTCCCCACGCATCAAGGGCCTGCTGATCGTCGACTGACCAAGAGGGTGAGCCGACAAGCAGGACCATGGCATCCGCCGCGACCGCAAAAGACCGGGCTTCGAGGATGCCCGTGCCTCGGCCGTCATTGACCCCTGGCACCGCTTGCGCGAAACGAAAATGCGGCGTCATTCGCGTGGCCGGATCAAGAAACCAAGTCCGGACCAACTTCGTCGCGTGGGTGGCGTATTTTTCCTCTCGGCTGAAAAAATAAGCCAGCGCCAAGGTCTCGGTCGCATCACCGAGGAGTCGCGCCCGCAAGGTGTCATTGGCGTCGGGGTCGCGGGATTCGGGGTTCACCTTGCCGTCTTTGCGTAAATAGGGCTGGCCGTTGGGCTTAGCGGGGTCTGGCCAGTAATAGGGCGCGATACTCATGTAATCGTGCTTATCACCGCTGGGCGGGACCTTCTTCTTCTCCATCACTGAGGGCGGTATGACCAATAGAGCCTTGTTCGCCTGTTCAATGAGCTTTTTAAGGGCCTTCGTTGCCGATTCGTCACTCAAGGTAAGCAAGGTCTTTGATTTCTCCAACGCGCCAGGCCGGGCTCCATAGTAAGGGCGCGCGGGCAGCTCTGCGGAAATCAGACTTTGGCCCAGATAGAGTAGTGACGACAGGGCGAGGAGTATTCGGGATAACATGGGGCAAGGCGACCGTGCCAAACTTTCGACACGGAGCAACTGCAAGTGAGGGACAGCCCAAGGCCCCCTCATAAAGGATGGCAAACGCTGAGTTTTCACCCTTCACACTTGCTCCCATGGGGTGCTCTCCTAACTTGCCCAAAACCACCATGGTTAAATCAGATTTTGGCTATAACAGTAAGATCGAGGGCGAAGTCATCGTCACCCGGGCCGATGCCGTCGTCAATTGGGTCCGCAGCAACTCCGTCTGGCCGATGCCGATGGGCCTCGCCTGCTGCGCCATCGAGCTCATGGCCGCCGGCGGCTCCCGCTTTGATATCTCCCGCTTTGGCATGGAAGTCATGCGCTTCTCCCCCCGCCAGGCCGACTGCATGATCGTCGCCGGCAC
>JBAXRS010000158.1:0-1281 GCA_037131085.1 Verrucomicrobiota bacterium
ATCCAGCTCCACGAGGCCGTGCGCATCGCCGCCGACTGGTCTCTCATTCTTGATACCAAAGCCGTCGCGACGGCCCACCCTTCCGCCGAGAAGGTAAAATAATCCTCCCAACAGGGAACGACCGACCCGCCGCTTTAGGCGGGTTTTTTGTTGGCTTGGCGTAATCCTCCGAGCGAGGCACTTTGAATCTATGGGTCTGCTTGAAAATCCTTACTTCCTCGCTGCGTTGGCGCTCGCGACTGGATTCATCCTCGCACGCCGTCGCCGCCCCGGCGCCTGCCTTTACGTCCGACATCATGATGGCGACCTCGGAGCGAGCTCCGTCCAACTCCACACGTTGACCAATCAGCACGGCATGAGCGTGAGCCTGAGCGATTTTGGGGCGACACTTACTTCCGTCCGCATTCCAGACGTCCGTGGGTTGATCGGCGAGATTACCCTGGGACACGACCATCTCCGGGGCTACGTGGAGCAAAATTGTTTTCTCGGCAGTTCCGTCGGCCGCTACGCTAATCGAATCGCCGAAGGTAAGTTCAGTATCGACGGGCAAGCGTTCAGCCTAGCAGCCAATAATCATGGGCAACATCTCCACGGCGGACTCGTCGGCTTTGATCGCAAGATTTGGCAGGCTAAAGCGAAACGGACGGACGAGGGCCAGAGCGTAGCGTTCACCTGCGTCAGTCCCGCCGGCGAAGAAGGCTACCCAGGCAAGCTTGAGGCGACGATCACCTATACCCTACTCGATGACCGTAACGAGTTGCAGGTTCAGTTCGAGGCGACGACCGATGCGCCGACGATCTGTAACCTCACCAATCACGCCTTCTTTAATCTCGCAGGCGAAGGCACGGCTCTACGCCACCATATCCAGATTTTTTCCGAACGCTTTGCGGCGGTAAACCCTTCGCTTATCTCAACAGGCGAACTGCAAAACGTCGAAGGTACGCCTTTTGACTTCCGTTCGCCCCATGCGATTGGCGAACGTATCGGAGCCACACATATCCAACTCCAACGCGCCCGCGGCTATGATCATTGCTATGATCTGGGCACCAATCGCCAACTCCAGCTTGCGGCCCGCGTGAGCGAGCCCAGCTCGGGACGCATCATGGAATTACTGACGGACGCACCAGGATTGCAGTTTTATTCCGGCAACTTCCTGGACGGCACGATTCAAGGTCGCTGGCCAAGACCGTTTATGTTTCGCGACGGTTTCTGCCTCGAACCCGGACTCTTTCCGGACTCCCCGAATCAGCCCGCCTTCCATCGCCTCGGTTATCCGAGCGG
>JBAXRS010000159.1:0-1242 GCA_037131085.1 Verrucomicrobiota bacterium
GGAAAGCGCCAAGCGAAGCTTGGCGGTTCTTATCAACTGAAAGGTGTTGATCATGATAAAAGGTCGAGAGTCATGTAGCCGGTCCTTAAGCGGGAGTGGGGCGACCCACGCCGCTGAAGCTGGGGCAGGCAAATGCGCGAGCCGTAGTGATCCCGCGAACTCGATTCGGCCTCGTTACACATTGGGAGTGGCCAGCCCGCCGAATGGTGGTGAAGCCAGTATCGTTCGGGAAGCAGCGACCAGACGCACCGAGCGGACTCTCCGGGGTGAAAGGAGACAGCGCGTGCAGACAGAACCGTCAGGAACTTGGGAGACCCGATGCGGTGTCTTTGCCCTTCGGGGCGGACAACCCGGGGCGGGAAGCAATAACCGCCGGAGGGGCCGTGTTGCGGTGTCGGATGGGCTCATAGTAGTGTCGATCCGCCGGTCAAGCCGGCGGGGAGCGAAGGAGCCCTTGCCAGAAACAAGCCGAGTCAGAGGAAATCGGAGCTGATTGGGATGAAAGTCCCCACGACAGAAGAAGTGGTGGAGGAAATCTCGTTTCGAGAGGCCCTCCTGCCGCCGAAACTCCGGGAGCTGAGACAGAGGCTGGGCCGAAAAGCCAAACAACAGAAGCGATTTCGCTTCTACAGTCTGTACGGTCTGGTGTGTCGAACCGATACGTTGCAAGCTGCTTGGGCGGCCGTGCGACGTAACGGGGGTGCCCCTGGACTGGATGGGGAGACGATCGAGGCGATTGGCGCGAGCCCGGAGCGGGAAGCGGCCTTTCTGCTGGAGATCGAGCGCAGCTTGCGGGAGAGAACCTACCGAGCCGGCAAGGTGAAGCGGGTTTACATTCCAAAAGCCAACGGGAAGATGCGACCCTTGGGCATCCCGACGGTGAGGGACCGGGTGGTGCAGGCGGCGGTATTACTGATCTTGGAACCGATCTTTGAAGCGGACTTCGAAGAGTGTTCCCATGGGTTTCGGCCCGGGCGATCAGCGCACGATGCCTTACAAGCCATCCACCAGAACCTGAAGGCCGGCCTGAGGGCGGTGTACGATGCGGACTTGGCCAGCTACTTCGACAGCATTCCCCACGAGCCATTAATGGCTTGTGTGAAGATGCGTGTGGTGGACGGCTCGGTGTTGGGATTGATCCGACAGTGGTTGCAGGCACCGGTGGTGGAAGCGCCGTCTCCGGACGGAGGCCCGCCGACGGTGAAACGCAATCGCCAAGGGACGCCGCAAGGCGGAGTGCTG
>JBAXRS010000160.1:0-1199 GCA_037131085.1 Verrucomicrobiota bacterium
TTGGTTTTGGATGATGGTAAGACCAAGATCGTCTGGGTAGTGATTGATCATTTAAGTGTGCCTAAGAAAGTCACCGCCGAGGCCAAAGAAATCGCCTCGAAGGCCACGGGCATTCCCGTAGAGAATATGTTGGTCTCCGCCACTCATACGCACACCGGTGTGAGTGCCGCCGATGAGTTTGTGACAGAGGTGCCGGACGGGCCGAAGTTGTCCGACCGTCAAAGCAAGGCGAACGTCTATCGGAAGATCATGCTGGACGGGCTTGCGCAGGCTATCATCAAGGCGCACGCGCAGTTGCGGCCAGCGTTGATTGGAGCGGGCGTCCAGGCATTACCCAATGAGGTTTTTAATCGGCGGTGGTATCTTAAGCCGGGCAAGATGCCGCTCAATCCCTTCGGCGAACTGGATAAAGTGAAGATGAATCCCGGGACCTCGCCAGAGGTCATCGATCGGCCGGCGGGTCCGACGGATCCCGACATTAGCATCTTATCGGTCCAGGATGCCAAGCGGAAGCCCTTGGCGTTATTTGCCAATTATTCGTTACATTACGTCGGTGGAGCGCCCCGCGGTCAAGTCTCCGCCGATTATTACGGCGAGTTCGCGCGCGTACTGCCTTCGCGACTTCGGGCGGGCGACGATTTCGTCGCCGCCATGTCGAACGGCACCTCGGGAGATATTAATAACATCCCTTTTGGGGTGACTCGTCCGCCCCGTGAGCCGTTCGAGCAAATCCGTTTGGTGGCTAGTGAGGCCGCCGACGCCTCCTGGAAGGCCTATCAGGCAATCGGTAAGCATCAGGGTGACGTCGCACTGGGTATGCGGCAGCGCATCCTGACGCTGAAGTATCGCAAACCGACAACGGAGCAGGTCATGAACGCCAAGGCTATCTTGGCGATCAAGGATAAGGCGGCGATTGCACGTTTACCTGCTTTGGCCAAGAACTATGCGGGTTCGACCCTTACGGCGGCGGAGCGGCCTGAGGAGACCATCGCTGTCATCATTCAAGCCATCAAGGTAGGAGAGGTCGTCATCTGTGCGATCCCCTTTGAGACCTTCGCTGAGACTGGGTTGGAGTTAAAGCAGAAGAGCCCCTTCAAGCAGACCATCGTGGTAGGTCTCGGCAACGGGCGGCACGGTTATCTGCCGACGCCGGCGCAGCATGAGCTGGGCGGTTATGAGACTTGGTTGGGTACCAATGT
>JBAXRS010000161.1:0-1198 GCA_037131085.1 Verrucomicrobiota bacterium
TTCGCCGCGGACTTCGTTCATCATCTTCACGCGATCAGCTTCAATGGCAGCCTTGGCCTTAGCGATGACTTCGGTCTGGGCGGCTTGGGCTTCGGACTTGGCGGCCTCGACGGCCTGCTTGGCAGAGTTACGGGCCTCGGCGAGGATCTTGGCGGCTTCGTCAGAGGCGGCGACCAGCTTGGCTTCAGCGTTCTTCTGCGCGGCGGCGAGCTGAGCTTCGGCGGAAGCACGATCAATCTGCAGCTGTTCGGCTTGGCGGATCCGCTCTTCGAGCTGACCCAACGCCGGCTTGATAGCGAAGCGGTAGAGGACAAAAGCGAGGATGGCGAAATTGATCAACTGAACGATCAGGTGGGGCTTATCGACGCCGAAGCGACTGAAGGTCTCCATGATATCGCCGAGCGGGCCGGTCGACTGGGCGGCGGCGGGAGCGGCGTGGGCGGCGGCCTTGACGGCTTCGTGCGCAGGTTCGGCGGCGAGGAGGGCGGAGAGGAAGGTCATGGTGTGGACTTAGAGTTTTTTATTTTCAGCGCGGGGAAAGAGAAGTGGCGGGCCCCTTACGGGGCCGCGCCACGTGACCGATTACTTCGCGAGGAAGATCGCGTAGAACGCGACGGCTTCAGCGAGAGCCATGCCCAGAATAGCCTGGACGAGGATCTTGCCCGAGGCATCGGGATTGCGACCCACGGACTCGACGGCCTTGGCGCCGACGAGACCTACGCCGAGAGCGGCGCCGAGACAGCCAAAGGCGGCGGGGAGGGAACCAGTGATTTCTGCGATGATCATGTTATTTTGTGTTTTTGGTTTTTTTCTCAACGCACCGCCAGGGGATTCCCGGCATGTCGCACGCCTCGAAAGCGAAAGGTCAGTGGGCGGGCTCGTCGTCGTGGCCGCCTTCGTGATTACAGATAAGGCCGATGTAGACGGCGGAGAGTAAAGTGAAGACGAAGGCCTGGATGAGCCCCACGAGGACCTCGAGGAGGCCGGCGACGGCGGGGACGACGTACGGGGCGAGGCCACCAAGCGCGTGGATCAGGTTCTCGCCGCCGAAGACGTTACCATAGAGACGGAACGAAAGGGAAATCAGCCGGAAGGCGATGGAGACGACTTCGATGCCACCGACGCCCAGGAAGATGAAGCCGAGCATGATCCACATCGGAAGCCCGATTTCTTTCTTATCGGCCTTGTTGCCGAAGAG
>JBAXRS010000162.1:0-1194 GCA_037131085.1 Verrucomicrobiota bacterium
CGGAAGCTCACCATCCTTGAGCAGTGCCGCAGCATCATAAGCGTCGGAGAACATCATGACCGGAATTGTCACCGAGCGAGAGGCGACGGTAAAGAGGGCCCATGGACGATTATCTTTCTTAGAAATCTTTTTCTCGAGCCCGCCGATGATGCCGCAGATGCGGACCGCGTGGCGTTCGGTCTTATTAAGTTCGATCCGGTCCGGGGTGACGGTGAGCGTCGCGACCGCTTCATCTAAGCCATGGTATTCCGCCAAGGGATGGCCGCTCAGGTAGAAACCGAGGAGGGCCTTCTCACTGTTAAGCATTTCGAGCTTCGGCATCTTCTCCGACTTACGGAGGATCAGGTCCGTCGGGCGGGCTGCGCCGGCGTCTTCGGCACCGAGCATGTCAAAGAGCGAACCCTGGCCGCTGGCCCGCTCCTTCCTTTCGCCGGCGAAGTGTCGGCGCACAGACTCGATGGAGTCGACCAAGTGACGGCGATCTTCGCCCGTGAAGTCAAAGCCTCCAGCCCGGATGAGGCAGTCGAGCGTCCGGGCATTGAGATCCTGTTCGCCCATGCGACCCACGAAATCTCCAAAGTCTTTGAACGGGCCGTTCTGCTCGCGTTCGGCGACGATATTGCGCGCCGCCTGTTCGCCCACGCCCTTGATGGCGCCGAGTCCGAAGCGGATGGCGTTCTCTTTAATCATCGGCGTAAAGTCGGTATCCGATTGGTTCACGTCGGGTCCGAGGGCTTTCATGCCGAGGGCTTCGACTTCCGTCATGAATTCAGCGAGCTTATCGGCATTACCTTGTTCGGAGGTAAGCACCGCCGACATGAATTCGACCGGGTAGTTCGCTTTCAGATAAGCGGTCCGGTAGGAAAGGATTGCGTACGCGGCGGAGTGCGACTTGTTGAACCCATACTCGGCGAACTTTTCCAGTGTCGCGAAGATTTCCTCGGCCTTTTTCTTATCGATGTTGTTGGTCGTCTTGGCGCCCTCGACGAAGATGGAGCGCTGTTGCTCCATCTCCTCCTTGATCTTCTTACCCATCGCGCGCCGTAGCATGTCGGCGCCGCCGAGGGTGTAGCCAGCGACCACGCGGGCGGCTTCCATTACTTGTTCCTGATAGACCAGGATGCCGTAGGTTTCCTTGGCGACCTTCTCGAGGAGCGGGTGTGCGTATTTGACAGTTGCCGGGTCGTTCTTCCC
>JBAXRS010000163.1:0-1069 GCA_037131085.1 Verrucomicrobiota bacterium
GGTCAAGTTCGGCGACGGGCGTGATGGCGCCGGTGCGGCCGACTTGCATGCTGATGGCACGCAGAATGGTTTCCGCTTGGTCGGGCGGAAATTTGAATGCCACCGCCCAGTGCGGGAACTTGCTCGTGGTGCCGGCTTTCTGTTGTTCGGCGAGGCTATTCAGTTTTACCACCGCTCCATCCGTGGGGAAGGGAAGGTTGCGACGGATCTGGTCGAGTTGTTGGATGGCGGCCCACGCGGCCTTGATGCCCTGTTGCAGTCCGATATCGTCGCGGATCGGAAAGCCCCAATCTTTCAGACGTTGTTTGAAGTCCGAAAGTTTGGCGAACATGGCGGGTTCGCAGGCTCCTAAGCCGTAACAGACGATGCTCAGGTTGCGGCTTTGGGCCACGGCGGCATCAAGCAGTTTGACCGTACCAGCGGCGAGGTTCCGTGGGTTGGCGTAAAGGGCTTCGCCTTCGGCTTCGCGTTCGCGGTTCAGGCGCTGGAACTCCTCCAGCTCCATATAGATTTCGCCGCGGACTTCGAGCAGGTCGGGAGCGTCGGCTAACTTGCGGGGGATCGATTTGATCAAGGCGACGTTATGGGTGACGTCGTCGCCGCGCGTGCCGTTGCCACGGGTGACCGCTCGCACGAACTTACCGTTTTCGTAAGTGAGCGAGACGGCGACGCCGTCGATCTTGGGTTCGACGACGAATTGCAAGGCGCTCGCGCCGACGGCTTTAGCCAGGCGTTCGCCGAACGCCATGAAATCGGTTTCGTCGTAAGTATTGTCGAGCGACAGCATCGGCGACTTATGGTCGCGTTGTTGGAAGCCTTCTGCCTTGTCGTCGCCGATGCCGAGATCGGGCCCGGCGAACATCGGGAACTCCCGTTCCAAGTCGGCAAGTTTATCAACGAGCTTATCAAATTCGAAATCGGAAATCTCCGGGGCATGCTTTTTTCGATACAGTTCCTCGTAGCGCTGAATTTCAGCGCGAAGGCGGAGGATGTGATCGCGAGGCGTTTCCGACATGGACGTCCGCGGAGGATAAAGGGGGCAGGGTGGGGAGGGAAAGGTTTAGATACT
>JBAXRS010000164.1:0-1032 GCA_037131085.1 Verrucomicrobiota bacterium
GGTCTTCCAACGTAAAAGGCTTTTTCAGGGTCTTATGGAAACTGACTTCCACGCAACTCCAGCGGGGTTTCTCTTTGGATGCTTTGGCATCGTAATAATCAGACTTTGCGTCGAATTGCGTCGGGTCATCAAAGGCCGCCTTGGAAATCTTGGCCACTCCGACGATGCCTGGTTCCTTGCAATTGGAATGATAGAACAGGACCAAGTCACCGACTTCGCATTGGCGGAGGAAATTACGGGCCTGATAATTTCGTACCCCTGTCCAAGGCTCACGGCCTCGCCGGTGCAATTCTTCGAACGAGAATTCGTCGGGTTCGGATTTCATCAACCAATGGCGCATGGGAAGTACGGTGTGAGTTGCCCGTCATATTTCAAGGCAGGGTTGAGGTCTTGCCCTTTGGTCTCCACTCAATCTAATCGGGTTGATGCGTCTGTTGGATTCCCATTGCCACCCCGATTATGCCGTGAAGGCCGGTCGACTGGAGTCTTGGATGGGCGAGGCGCAGGCCGTCGGCGTCGAAGGCGTCGTGGCCATCGGGACCGACTTGCATGATTGGTCCGAATATCGCGATCTGGCGCAGAAGCACCCGCTTTTCTTCCGCCATACGGTGGGCCTCCATCCATGTCATGTGACAGAAGGTTGGGAGGAGACCGTAGCGGCAATCGCACCCTATTTTGCTGATCGGACCACGCCGGCCGCTTTAGGGGAGATCGGGTTGGATTATTTTCGGTTACCCGCCGACGCAGCGGAGGCCGCCCAGCTTAAGCTTTGGCAGCAAGAGGCTTTCCGCCGTCAGCTGATGCTCGCCTATCAGTTCGGCTGTCCCGTCGTGATTCATTCGCGTCATGCTTTTCCCGATTGCGTCCGGCTGATCGACGAAAGCGGCATCGATTGGCGAAAAGTCGTCTTTCATTGTTTCGTCGAAGGGCCGGAGCAGGTTCGCCAAATCAATGTACGCGGCGGCCGGGCTTCGTTCACCGGCATCATTACTTATCCTAAGTCCGTCGAGATTCGGGCCGCACTGCAGGCGC
>JBAXRS010000165.1:0-1030 GCA_037131085.1 Verrucomicrobiota bacterium
CCCGAGTTGCCGAAAGAATTATTTACGTAGGTCACGACATCGGCGATGTCCTTATCGGTCACACCCGCAACCGGAGGCATCATGCTGTTGTAATTCATGCCCTTGACGGTGACGGGGCCCTGCATGCCGTTCGTGATATTGCGGACGGCGATGGACGCGCTCTTAGCGATCCATTCGGAGCCGGCGAGCGGCGGAAAAACTGGAGGGATGCCCAGGCCGGTCGGCTGGTGGCAGGCGATGCAGGTACGTGAATAAACGGCGAGGCCGCGCTTCATCGTCTCGGCGTCGGGCACCTTAGGCTTGGCGTCTTCGGCAAAGACGGCCGTGGCGAGGAAGGAGAAAGCAAGGAGCTTGAAGGATGAGGACATGGTGAATCGGTAGACCCTCAAAGAGGCTGGTTTCCCGAGAATCTCAAAGTGAAAATAATCCCCAAGCCCTTTTGCCCCATGACATAAGGCCCAGCCGGGGCAGGCATTAGCAAAACCGCCCGAAGCCCTATCGGTTTAAAACGACATGCGGCCCTCCGGCCAGAGAGGGCGTAATAATACCATTATTACCCTTAAAACAGGGTCGTATTTGAGATTTTAAACCCTACCCTAAATGGTATGAGAACGACAACAGCCCATCAAGATTGGCTGCGACGAGTGCAAATCTCGAGCTTGCGGAGCGTCTTCGACCATCTCCCGGGCGTGATGTTCTTCGCGAAGGATCTCGAGGGCCGGTTCACGATGGCGAACGAACCCTTCGCCCAACGTTGCGGCTTTGCCGACGAAGCCAGCCTCTTGGGTAAAACCGATAACGATATCTTCCCCTCCGAACTGGCGGCAGCATTTCGCAAAAAAGATGTTCAGGTCAGCCAGTCTGGACAGCCCGCTCCGCGTATCATCGAACTTTTCCCGAATGAAAAAGGCGAACACGTCTGGTATGAGACCTCTAAGCTACCCCTTTTAGACCTAGACGGTAACCCCTGCGGCGTGTGTGGAACGGTTCGCAGTTATGAAGGGACCCGGGCGCTCTTGGAGCCATTTTT